>NZ_JBHVSK010000010.1:94130-240288 GCF_042885235.1 Paenibacillus sp. NPDC058071 | reverse complement strand
ATGGAGACGTTCTTTGGTCATATGAAAGACGAACTTAACTACAAAGACTGCTCGTCTATTAAGGAACTACGTCTAGCGGTTAATGAGTACATGACTCATTACAATTCTGAACGTTACCAATGGACATTAAAAAAGATGACTCCTGATGAGTTCAGAAGCCATCTCATTGTTGCCTAAGACTTTGGTAACCATTTTTTTAAACTGTCTATAAATGAGGTTACAGTTCAAGCCTTGTGCTTTGTGGGTTTCTTTCGTTTGATCAGCAACTTTTTGCCTTCCCCTATGGATAACAATCACTTAATAACGGATAGGTATATTAATGATCAAAATCCGAGCGCTGGCCTCGCTCAAACTCCCCATACATCCTCTAGGCGAATAACGGTTATTCGCTGTCTCGGGTATAGATACCCAAGCAGTACTGTACCTCCCTGCATAAAATACGGTGTACTCCAAAAACGAGGAGGTGCAATGCTTAAATGTCCGGTTTTGTTGGCGGTGCTTTCACTAGCACAGGAGTTATTCTGGTGCTGTTCATCCTTTTGGTGATTATCGCTTGTAGCTGCGGTGTATTCGGCGGCGGCTACGGCGGTTATGGAAAAGGCTGCTAATCCTATCTCGCTATGATCCTGCTCGCGCCTCCATAATACCACCATTCATCGCATTCATCATGATAACGTATGCGAAAAAGGTCCGGGAAACCGGACTTTTTTCCTATTTCAATGGACTGATGACCCTGATTTCCAGCCGGAGATGTCGATAAATAATTGTTTTCAGCGGCCATATAACGACATTCCTCACAGCAGCCCTCTGTTACAATAAATGTCATGCTGTCTCACCAAAGAATAGGAGAGTGTACATATGAAAGTAATAGAGAATGAACATTTCAACAATGAAACGATCGGCTTCGACGGCTTCCACTTCATCGGCTGCACGTTTACAAACTGCGTCCTTCTGATCGAAACGCTGGAATTCAACTTCACGAATTGCTCGTTTTACGATTCGGTTCTGCATGTTAATCCGGAATTGCCCATCTTCGAAATTTCTCACCGTCTGTCGCAGTCGGCCTACGATCGAAGCACAACCTGTGTCCACGACGACTACAAATATCCGCAAACGACGCTTCAATTGCCCAATACTATTTTGAACTAAGCTGAAAATAGAACTCTATGAAGCTATAAAACGTCCACCCACGGCGCACACTATAACGGTAGAGGCTGACAATTCCGGTTTCGGAATAAGCCGATGCCGTTTTTTTCCGTCACAGTGCAACAATAATACGAGCGCTATCGTTATACATTTGACGAAACCAACTAAGATAAGGGAGAGTTTGCGATGAGAAAAAAATCAATTTTGATTGGTATCATGATGCTGCTCGTATTCTCGCTCAGCTCGACGGTCTATGCGTTCAGCGACACCAAAGGTGATCCTAACGAGAGCAAAATTGCCGCTTTGCAAAAAGAAGGCATTATTGGCGGGGAGAAAAACGACAGCTTCAACGGGAAAGGCAAGCTGACCTATGCGGCCGGCATTAGTATGATTGTAAAAGGACTGGATCTAAACCTTGACGATATCCGGTTCATTAGGCAGCCGCTGGCGAACGAATATTTCCCGAATTTGAAAAATGACGCTTGGTACTCGAACGCCTTTGTCGTCGGCCAATTTAGAGGTCTTGAAATTCCTTCTAACGTAAAGCCGAATGATGAAATGACGAAAGAGCAGTTTGCCCATCATTTGTTTAAAGCAGTTCTGACAAAAGGCGACTACATGTTCATTGATCTGTTTGTACAGATTCATGATGAAGCCGACATCAACAAAAACTACATGGACAGCATCCAAAAGCTGCTCATTACAAAAATCGCTGTCCTCGATGAAAAACAAAACTTTAACCCTAAACGGGCAATTACGAGAAGCGAATCGGCTGGCTGGTTGTATGATGCGATCAAGTTCGCTAAGGACAGTGCAACTACGATCAAGCCTTTGCCAGGCCCAGACTACGAACTGACAGTTACGCCTGTCAATAAAGAGATCAACAAAGTGACAGTAAGCACGACGCTCGGCCATCCAGGCTACGGCTTCCGCATCGTATCGATTGTATTCGAAGGCGACAAGGCGATCATTCTTGCCGAAATCACTGAGCCTGACCCGGATAAAGTATATCCGCAAGTGCTGACCGAAGCTAAAGTTTCGACTTATGTCGACGCGGCCTATACACCTGTGTTGGCTGGCGCAAGCACGAGCAAGAATAGCCCAGCAGTTCAGACGAACGCTGCGCAATAACAGAGAAAAGCCTTTCTTCCTTCAGAGGGAGAAAGGCTTTTTTATACTTATTTGCGGCCGAAATCGGCGCGAATTTCGCCCCATTCCTCCGTGTTCCACTTCTCAATGCGATTTGTAAATGGGTGGCTGTTCAGCCAATTCAGCGCCCAGTCGGCGAGCTCCCATATCCGCTTTGTTGATTCATCTCGCTTTAGCGTCGATGCGATTTTTCGGTTTCGAATCCAGGCGAGCGCCGTTCGAGAGTCGCTGTATATCGTCTTCCCGCTTCCCTGCTTATGTAAATAATCAAGCGCATGGACAACGGCGATAAATTCGCCTAGATTATTCGTTCCATTCGGGATCGGACCGACGTAGAACAACACCTCGCCCGTCTGTGTATCGACGCCTTTATATTCGACCGGACCGGGGTTACCATGCGTTCCTACATCGACGGAAATACTGTCGTAGTCGATTTCCTTGTTTTGTTCGAGCGGTACTGCTGCAGCTTTCGAGCGATACGACGTTGCTGCTTTCGCTGTCGTCGTTTTACCGCCTCCGGTGCTGCCGCCGCTTCCTTTCCCCCAATGCCGCTGCCATCCATCACGGAAGGCTTTCTCAGCCTCCTGCTTCGAAGCAAACGATTTATACTTTGCCTCCGGATAGCCGTTGACCTGCTCCTGACAATCCTTCCATACGGCGTATATGCCAGGTTGTTTACCAACCCATACCACATAATGCTTTCCTGCCATGCTTTGCTCGACACCGCCATTCTAATGTTATGTAGTAGCCTTCCACCAAAAACCCCCATCGTTCATTTGTAATGAATCCAAAAGTATCAATCGGAAGGCTAATCCATTTACACCGACACTCTCATTCCACGATATTATATTGTTTGGATGGGTAAATATCAAACCATTTATATTTAACAAACAATGCTTCCGTAGACTACTAAGAAAATAAGGTGATATTGAGTACGATATCCGCCTCTGTGAGCTTCTCTATCTCGGTTTGCTGAAGCCTTATAACAATACGAATGAAGACGAACCTGAGGGGTCTTCATTCGTCACAATTAGTTAAGTTATTTTTTTTAGTATCTTTTTTGAAAGCAAGTTTAATTCTATCTCAATTTCACCTGCTGTTGGACTATTAGCTATTCTTAATAGCTCATCCTTCAATTCTAAAATAGCGTCCTCTGATAAAAATCTAACTATATGAAACAAGCAATTATCTACCCATTCAAGATCACCCGATTGCAAAATTATTTTTATTTCGCTAATAATCTTCATGTCTAGTGGAATTAGTAATTGACATATTGGTTCAGCAATTGGCCAATTAATATCTTGCACCCATTTTAAGAGTTCAAACGATATTCCCTCAATTTCTTTAATATCTAGGGTTTTTAATATATTCACACTTTGATAATCCGATTTATGAGTAGGTAAAAATCTATTGATATTCAACATTTCACCTTCCTTTATTGTTATTTTATTCTTAAAGTAATGCCTTGTAGTACTTTCGTAAGATAATATGGTTCGCTTTCTGCGATAGCTCGCGATTCGATCCATACTTGATGTTCAACTTGGTCCGCCGTTGAAATAAAAACAAATCAGTACCTAACATCGTTTAGTTTACTTATGTACATTTTCAAATGGGAAATCGCTTGTATAATAAGATTCGCCCCAGTACGGTGGTCACCCGCCGCAGGATTCCAAGTCCTGTGCGTCTCCCCATCCCGCCACTAGCTTCCTACTAATACTTGTTATGATAGAAATAGAACGACAAGGTCCAGCCCCCTAATTGAATAAATACAAGGATACCTAGCGCTGCTGGGACAGAAAACTCCACACCTAGTAGATATAAAATAAATAAACAATAGATTGATCCTAAAATAAAATACCAGGAAGTACTATGCGATTTGGCTACGATGACTTTTAATCGCTCATCGATCCCTCTGTTCTTAGCTGCTTTTTTGACCCCCGACCATATACCAATTGCTGCAAAAAAAGCGCCAATAAGTATACCAAGCAAGCCTGGAAGCTGTTCCATATTCACGACTTCTCACTTCCTTCCTCAAAAATAAATACATCTTCGATTGTACAATGAAATACTTTAGCTATTTTATAAGCCAATTCCAACGATGGATTGTACCGACCGCTTTCGATGGAGATAATCGTTTGCCGAGAAACTCCGACTTGCTCAGACAAATTTTCCTGCGTCCATCCATTTGCAGCCCTTAATTCCTTCAAACGATGCTTCATCCTATCCTATCCCACCCTTTATGTAAAGCAACCTTTACGTAAACTATACTTTACATTTGCAAATAATGTCAAGTGACCTTTACTTAATGCTTTCACTCTGAACAATCAATATTCTTTCCATTCATATGGTAGGGACTTGTTCTTAGTTGCATACCCTTTCCAGTAACACTGATCATAAAGTTAATAAAATAAACAAAAAAATCCTGTTTCATCATGCACGTACAATTGTACGAATTATGATGAAACAGGATTTTTTTATTATGTAGACAATCAGTAATTTTAACCGTAATCGTAAAGCGCTAAGCCTTACGAACTTGGGTAAATATAATGCCGAGGACGGGAATCGAACCCGTACGGTGGTCACCCACCGCAGGATTTTAAGTCCTGTGCGTCTGCCAGTTCCGCCACCCCGGCACATGTTGCGATGCATCAAATGGTGGGCCCTACAGGACTCGAACCTGTGACCAATCGGTTATGAGCCGACCGCTCTAACCAACTGAGCTAAGGGCCCTCACAAAAACGTCAGCTGACGTAAATTGAAAGGTTGGTTGCGGGGGCAGGATTTGAACCTGCGGCCTTCGGGTTATGAGCCCGACGAGCTACCGGGCTGCTCCACCCCGCGACGCGTCCATTTGGTAAAACATCACTTTTGAAATGGCGACATGAATTAATATACAATAAACAGTTATAGTTAGTCAAGCGTTTTTCGATTTTTTAGGAAAAATATTGTATGAAGCTACACCAAGAACCGAACGCCGTACCGTCCTTTGCGCGAACGGAACACTTCAATCTCTTGCGGGCATTCGTAGCCGTATACCCACCAGTCGTTTTCCATCCGGCGAACGAGGCAGCCCGCTTGAAACTTTGTTTCGTACAACCTGACCCAATAAATCCATTTCATTGTGTATCCCTCCTCGATAAATAGCGTACCCTAAATTCGGAATTACCTTGCAATTCTGGTATACTTAAAATGTCCAATCGTTGACAAAAGGAGTTGATGTCGATGCAATACGGAATTGCCGTGTTTCCATCGCAAGAGGTACAGGATTACGCCAATGGATGGCGAATTCGCTACGACCCGAACTACTCCAAAATCCCGCCTTTTCTCACCGTACGAGATCGGGAAGCTTGGAGCGATGAACAACTGTCCGCAGCCTTGAAGCATTTGGAGACGGTAACAGCCGGACTCTCATCTTTCCTAATTCGCTTCAATCGGGTATCCAACTTCTATCCAATCACCCCTACTCTATATCTCGCTCTCGACGACCCATTGCCTATGAAAGTGCTGCATGAAGCCGTCTGCAGCGGTCCGCTTGCCGTCCAGCATTCGAAATTCGTCTATACGCCGCACGTGACGATCGGCCAGCAAATGAACGCCGATGAGCTTCACGACCTGTACGGCAACTTAAGAATGTCTGCGATTAAACTGACGTCGACCGTTGACCGCATTCAACTGATCGAGGTGCCTGACGATGGGAACTGGTCGATCCTTCGGACGTTTCCGTTCGGCGGATAACCGTTAATCTGTTCAACTACTCCTTAATAAAAAAATGACCCGCGTAAGGCAGCGTTAGCCGCCCCTATGCGGGTCATTTCTTTGTGGATCAAAGTCTCTACTCTACTGCCTCTTCTGTAGCTGGGGGCGCAGAGCCGACCGATTCAAGCGGTTTGATATCAATCGTTCCGCCGCCGCCTTCTCCTTCGCCGGCATTGTTGCCGTTAGGGTTCGTCTTCAGACGCTGAAGAACGACATTACCCTTCGTCTCCCACTCCTGCAGCGCTTCCTTGGCCGATTTGTCGCCTTTAACCACCTGTTGGAACAATTCGTATCCTGGGCTCTGAGCCTCGTAAATGTTCGGCTTGTCGCGCATTACCTTATCTGCATCGGCAGAAGGAGGCGGAACCGGCTTAAGCGTCGCGAACGCATTAATATTGTAGCCCGCTCCATCCTTCGGTTTAAGGAATTCCTTGCGTGCAACCAGTTCATACGTGCTGCGGGATTTCAATTCGGCCCATTCCTTGCTGTTGCTGAATTGAATAAACTTCCATGCATCATCCGGATTTTGCGCATTCTGATTGATTGCCATCAATGAGCCCAAGAAAACGTTGCCGCCTATGCCTGGCTTAGACGCATGCGTCGGAGGGGTAACAACATCCCATTCGAACGGTTCGAAATCTTTAATTTTCGAAGCATTGTTCATGTATTGGTTCAGCTCGTTAATATAGTAATACTCGCCGATTGTCATCGCTACTTTTCCATTTACAAACAGATCACCGGAGGTTGGATTATAGTAGCTGTCGCCAGCCGCCTTCATCAATTTTTCATTGATCTGATTGATATCTTCAGAAGATGGAACGATTTTTTGTTTATAAAGATCGGCAACTGTATTCCACACCGATTCCCATTCGCTGTTGTTGACAAGCATTTTTTCGCCTTTGTCATCCCAGACCTTCAATTGGAGAGCGGAACCGAACACGGTTGTATCGGAGAAGCCGTCGCCGCCCCAACGTGAAATTTGCAAGCCGTATTGGCGATCGCCGCCCGTGCCTTTCGATACGAGCTTCGCTTTGGCGATAACGTCATCCCACGTCATATTGTCGGTAGGCGGCTCTACGCCTGCTTCTGCAAATATTTTTTTGTTATAGAACAGTGCCGAAGAGCTAAAGGTCGGCGTCAACGCGTAAATATTGCCGTCGCTCGCTTCTTTAATACCGTCAATAACCGCTGGCACGTAATCGCTCAAATCCATCTTGGATTGCTGAATAAGCGGGTCCAACTGCTTCAGCAGGTTTTCCTGATACAGTCTGCGGAGCATGCTGTAATCGATAATAACGACGTCCACCGGATTGTTTCCGGTCATCATTTCTTTAATTTTCTCATAAGGATCGGGCTGTTTGTTCATGCCGTCCGGACCTGGCGTCTCAAAACGCTGATCGTTCCAGTTAATGGCGCTCACAATCTCAAAATCGACATTCGGATTCAACATCTCGAACGTATCGGTGTATTGCTGACGGGTCCATGACTCTTGATCTGAGCCGCCGTAAAGAACGCCTAGCCGAAGCACATGCTTCTCGGCGCCCTCCTTGCTGTTGCCGCCGCTGCAAGCTGACATGACTGAAACGGTCATCGTTAATGCCAGCGTCAGCATGCCCCATTTGCGCAAACCCGTTGCAAATCCTGTTGTTGTCTTCATACCGTTATCCCCCCAAAGATTTCGGCGGCGTAATAATAATTCGCTCGCCGTCAAATTCCATTGTCGCTTTGTCTGTAATCGCCAACGCCGATAAATATTCTTTCGGCACCTGCAGTCGTCCTACTCTGTCTACCACCACATACGCTTCATGAACGTGCTGCAGACCGTGTTCGCTCTGATGTTCTTCCTCACCTCCGCCCGAAGTCATACTCGGATTGCGCTTAATGAACTCGGTGCTGGTAAGACCGTCTCTGATTGCCACAACCCGGTCCACCTTGCCGGCAAGCGTCAAATCGTGGGTTACGATGACGATCGTAATGCCAATCTCCCGGTTCAATCTGCGGAAAATACCCATAATCAAATCGGACGTAGCCGTATCGACGGAGCCTGTCGGCTCGTCAGCCAGCAGCAGCTTTGGCCGATTGGACAACGAAATCGCTATAGCAACGCGCTGCTGCTCGCCGCCTGATAGCTGATGAAGCTTGTTATGCATACGCTCCTTCAGCCCCACCCATTCCAGCAGCTGCTTGGCATAAGCTCTATCGACCTTGCCGGACAGCATCATCGGCATTTCCACGTTTTCCAATGCCGTCAAATAAGGAAGCAAATTTCGCGCATTGTTCTGCCAAATGAAGCCGACCGTCTCGCGCTTGTATTGCACGAGCTCATCTTCGGTAATTTTCAGCAGATCCCATGGACCTACCCGGACGGAGCCGGCGGATGGGTGATCCAATCCGCCGAGAATGTTGAGCAGCGTCGACTTGCCGCTGCCGCTGTTGCCGATGATCGCCATCAGCTCTCCGTCTTCTACCTTCAGGTTCAAGCCTTGCAGGGCGACAACTTCAAGATCATCCGTTTTATAAATTTTAACAAGTCCTTCGCAATCGATCATGCGTTACCGCTCCTCTCCCATTTTGACCGCTTGATGCACGCGGAGCCTGCGGATATGCAGGAAGAGCAGAAGCGCTCCTGTCAGCATCATGAACCCGACGACTGCATAGAGCTGAGCAGTGTCTTTCGAGTCGAAAATGACCCGGAACGGCGGCACCGTGTCGGCGATGTTTTCCGCCGTCTGCAGAAATGGCAGGAACAGCAAGCTCGTAACCTTGCCGATCAGAACGCCTAGCCCAATCGACAGCCCTGCCGTAAAGAGCTGCTCCAACAGGAGCATGCCGGTCAATTGCTTGCGCGACAAGCCCATTGCGCGCAGGACGCCGAACTGTACGACCCTGCCCGATAAATTAAAGAACCAATAAAGCACATAGCCAGTAAGCGTCACAATTACAGAGACGAGGAAGCCTAGCGAGAGAATACCGAATACGCCGCCTCTCGTCGGATGCTTCGACTGCGTGGTTAACTCCGACCGCACATCCTTAATCGATGCGATCTCAATCCCTTGCTTTTGCAGCTCCAGCACGATCGGCGCCACTTTAGCTTCCGGCTTCATCTTCAGCCAAACCTCGTAAGGCATAATCGGTAATTGATCGTATAAGTAATCCAAGTTCGTAATGACAAACGGCGATTGATCCGGGTATTGGCTCGGCCAGTACGGCATAATGCCGACAATAACGAAATCCAGCTTACCTTCGGCAAAGCCGACGGAAATCGGGTCTCCCGGCTTCAGCTGATACTTTTCAGCTACTTTCGACGGAATGAGCGCCGCTTGCTCGAAACTGCCCATAAAATTCAAGTAATGGAATGGATGGATCGGAAATAAGTCGTTCCGGAACCACGCCACTTTGGAGAAATCGACATTATCGATGCCCATGACCGTACCTTGGCCAATCGATTTGCCCGAGACGACTACGTTTCCTTTCGTCTGCAAGACACGCGCAGCAGCCTCTACGCCCTCCATTTTGCGGAACAGCTCGAACGGAGGTTCGTTGAACAGCATCTTCGGTGGAGGCTGACCAGCTCCGCCCCCGCCAGGGTTGCCGCCGCCTCCGTTTCCGCCTCCTCCACCGGAGCCGCCGCCATTACCGCCGCCTCCGCCTGAGCCACCCGAGCCGCCGCCATTGCCGCCATTGCCGCCGCCCGAATTACCGCCGGATGGCTTCAATTCCGGTGTGCCTTCCCATGATGTCTGAATGATAACGTCGGAACCGAATTTGTAGAGCGTCCGCTCTGTCGAGTTCAGGTCGATCGTTCTTGCTGCAGAAGCGTTGTAGACGCCTAAGCCCAGCGTCAAAATAAGTAAAATCATAAGCGGATAATACCCTTTCGACGAACGTGACAACTGCGTCAGCGTCAAGAACAACGGTACAGGAAGAAACTTCCGTCCAAGCCAGTTGAACAGCTTAAGCAGCCAAGGGAACAACCGCAGACAGAACAGTCCAAGCGCGAATATTGCTAATGCCGGCACGAAGAACAGAAACGGCTGCACATTAAGCTGATCCGTCGTCATACCGGTTTGGAATGTCAGCATTTGACGCTCATTGAACATATACCAGCCGTAACCGGCTACGCTAAGCAGCAAGACGTCAAGGAACCAGCGCTGCCAAAACGGACTGCGGTCCGAGCGGGCCAAATCCCGTTTGTAGCTGACGATGCTGGACCGGGCGTAAATAACGGCCGGAATAACCGTCGACATGACAGCCAGAAACACCGCCGCGCCGCCTGCGATCATCGCTTCTGTGGAGAAGCCTACCGGAATCGATTTGCGGTTGACGAAGCTGAGGAATCCATTGGCGGAACCTATACTCTTCGCCATAAACCAGCCCAGCATCGGCCCGACGACGAGGGCAACTCCGCCCAGCATGAGACCCTCCAGCAAATAGATCCATATAATTTGTCGGGTCCCCGCTCCGCGGCTTCGAAGCACCGCGATATCGCTTCGCTGCTTGTCGAGTGATTGGCGGGCGTTCATCGCGATGAAGTAGAACACCATTGCGATCATTGGAGCCGCCAGCGTGAACAGCAGCGTTTGCAGCTGCAAACTTTGCTTGCGGAATTCATTCAATGTGTCGGCGAAGGAAATTTCCACCTTCGTATCCTTCAGCCGCTGATACAGCTCAATGTTAAGCCTCTCCAGCGTTCGTCCGAGCGGGGAAAGCTCGCTCGTCTTAACTTCCGATAAATTGAACGCATAGTACCAGCTGGCATTGTGCAGCGAAATACCCGCCTTCTCGAGCAATGTTTTCGAAAATGCCTGCTCACTGATCTGGAACGTATTCATCAGCCCTTCGAGGCCTTGATACCAGAACGGGTCAGTATCGGAAAGCGGCTTTACCGCCCCGACAATTTTAACGCGCAGCGTCAAATTCGAACCGCCGTACACGGGATACTCAAACACGTCGCCGACATGGACGTCGTTGCGGTACATTGCCTCTTCCAGCATGACGGCTTCGATCAGGTCGACGCTGCCCGCTTCTTTCGAGAACCAACGCCCTTGCGCAAGCTCTGCCTTATCCTCGATGCCGGAGAGCGACATCATCGTCATCTGGCGGCTGCGGCTGGCATCCACCTTTTCCGGATCTTCCGGAACGACGTCGGCGCTGCGAATAGAATAGCTTTTAACAAACGTATCGAACGGAAAACCAATCATTCCCGGTACATCCTCCTGGATATACCGATTGACCTCCGTTAAAGAGGTGAAATCGGTTTTGGCGCCCGGAGACTGGTATCGCATAAGCAGCGAGCCAGCAGGGAGACCCACGCTTTTCTGCTGCAGCGATTGAGCGACGACCCGCTTTAACGCTCCATCCGCATACATCGGAATGCTCGTCGCGAAAGCGACGGCAAGCGTTAACCCTGCAAGCGTGCTAAGCGTGAGCCAGCGGGTATTCCACATTTTGCGGAACAGGAATCGAAATAGCGGCATACCCATACGTTAACGACCTACAACTTTCTGCCCCGGTTTCAGGCCGGTTATGATTTCGATCTGGGTTGGCGTTTGTTGTCCGACCTCAACGTCGACCTCCCGCTTGCCTTCGGCATCCACCACTTGCACATAAGTTCGGGAACCGATCGTACGGAGCGTGGAAGGCGGAATAACGACGACATTTTCCTTCCGTTTCGTAATGACATTAATAGATAATGGCGTATTGCGGTTGAGGTTCGCTGGCAAGTTCTTGATCTCAACCTGCATGAAATCTTCAATGCTTTCCTGCTCCTGATTTCCACCCATACCGCCGTTGCCGCCGTTTCCGCCATTGCCGTTGTTGTCGTTTTTAATCATAGGCAGTACTTTAACGGTCCCCTTAAACGTTCCGGCACCGGTAATTTCCGCGACGATCGGCATCCCGACGGCGATTTTGGACAGCTCATCCTTGGACAGCTTAGCGGCCGGTACAAGACGGCTAGTATCTGCGATAATAGCAATATGGTCGTAGCCCTTAATCAAATCGCCCTTTTTCACGCTCAGATTGACGATCGTCCCGGCAAACGGCGCGGTAAGCGTCGCTTTGCCGATCTCCTCCTCAAGATCGCTCAACTCCTGCTTTTTCGTCTCGAACGCAATCATTTTTTCTTCAAAATCGATGGGGTCCAACTCGTCCTTTTGCCGCAGCGTATCTTTCATAAGCGATTCTTCGCGCTTGAAAGCGAGACGTCTGTTGCGGAGGTCCCGTTCCATCAAATCGACGTCCAGCCTGCCAATCACATCTCCCGCTTTTACCTTATCGCCGGCTTTCACGTTCAGCTCTTTCAAATTTTTGCCGTCGATTTTGAAGAACAGATTTTCCTCTTGCATCGAGATCAATTTACCGATGACGGTCACTTTCGTCTCCAGCGTATCCGTCTTTACTTCGTATTCCGGCTTCTTCGCAATTTGCGGCGCCGTTATGACAGGCAGTACCTCCTCTTCTTGTTCCTTCGGCAGCAGAGAGCAGCCGCTCGTCAATAATATCGAAGCGCTCAGCATAACGACCGCTGAACGTTTAAATGAATCTCCCGTCAACCATTTCATAGACATGATCGGCAACCTCCATAATAGTAGGATCGTGTGTAGTCATACATATCGTAACGTCTTCCGTGCGAATAATGTTTTGAAATACCGACATGATCTGTGCAGACATATTCGAATCCAATTCGGCCGTCGGTTCGTCTGCCAGCAATAAAATCGGCTTATGTGCAATCGCCTTCGCGATCGCAACGCGCTGCTGCTCCCCGCCCGACAGCTCGAACGGCCGGTGATGCATCCTTTTCCCCAAACCGACCAAGTCCAGGCAGTGCGCCGTGCGTTCTTTCCACAAATGACGCGGCGTTCCCGCCATGCGCAGGCTGAGTTCGACGTTTTCCCACGCGGATAACAGCGGCATAAGCGCAAACGCTTGGAAAATAAACCCCATCTCCTTGCGTCTGACCGTCGTCCGCTGGTCGTCGCTCATTTTGCTGAACTGCCGGCCGTTAAACCAAATCTCGCCGCTAGTGGGCGTGTCAAGTCCTCCCAGGCAATTGAGCAGCGTCGTCTTGCCCGAGCCGGATCTCCCCCGCAGCATCACTAATTGCTTCGGCCTCAATTCCATATTAAGACCTTTTAATACTTTCAGAGGTGCGCCCCCTGCTTGAAATACCCGTTCCACATTGTTAACGAGCAGCAGTTTTTCGCTATGTACCGCCTTTTCCGGCTGTTCTTCGCCCTTCTTTAGCGCTTGCTTCCCCCATGCCATAATCGGTTGCTCAACCTCCCAATCCCTTTCATAATTCTCATCTTAAATGGTTAGACGCAACAGGAGCAGAAAAAGTTACATCTTCATGAAATATCTTCTTTTGTCGAATTTCGCCCGTTAGAAATGGAAAAGACGAACCCGCCGAACAGCTTGCGCTGCGCGGGTCCGCCTTCTCAGAAAGGGTCCGGATTAAATTTTAAAATAGCTGACCGCTTTGTTCAATTCATGGACAACCTCGTTCAAATGTTTGGCCGACGCCGCAATGTTTTCCATTAGCGCGAGCTGCTCCTCTGTCGCGGCTGCGACCGTTTCAGTCCGCTCCAAATTGGAAGCGGCGGCCGATGCAGATTGCTCTACGGATGCGTTCACTTCCTCAGAGCTGGCCGACATTTGCTCCGTAATTGCCGAGTTTTCCTGAAGCTGCTCGTTCATCAAATCGACCGCTTCCGTTATTTCGCTAAGGCTCGCCTGTACTTCCTTCAATCTCTCGCTGCCTTGTTCCATTTCCTTAACTGTTTGCGCCATATAATCGGAAGCGCCGTTAATATCGTTCCTCGTCTCGGCGACAAGCTCGTGAATGCCGTCCGCCGATTCCAGCGAGCCCGCAGCCAGCTTGCGAATTTCACCGGCTACGACGGCAAAACCGCGTCCTTGCTCGCCCGCGCGCGCCGCTTCTATGGAAGCGTTAAGCGACAGTATATTGGTCTGGTTAGCGAAGCCCGTAATGTTTTCTGCAATTGTTCCGATTTGCTGCGAACGGGTCTCAAGCAGTCCAATGACGCCGGACAGCTTTCCAATCACTTCTTTGACTTGATTCATCTGTGTCGTAAGCCGCTCGAGCGCAGCACCGCCAGCAACAGCTGTGACGGAAGCATTGGAGGACTGCTCGGCTGATGTATTCGTATTCTCGGCAATACGCTGAATGCCGATCGTCATTTCCTCGATTGCTTTCGCCGTTTCTTCCGCGCTGCGCGCCTGCACCTCTGTGCTGCCCGCCACCTCTTGAATACTGTGCGCGACTTGCTGAGAGGCGGCCGAGGATTCAAGCGAGGAATCGTTCAACTGCTTGGAAGAAGAGTTGACATCATGCGCTTGCGCGGAGATGCCGGCAATCAGACTGCGAACGACTTCGATCATATTATCAACCGATCGCAAAATGTCGCCCAGTTCGTCTTTCCCATACTTTAGCGCCACCGGGGCCGTTAAATCGCCTTCAGCCACCATTTTCGTCTTCACCATAATTTGCTTCACATTTTGCATAATCGCTCTCAACGTAATAACGATCAAAACAGTTAATATGATAACAACAGCAAGCAGCCCCAACAGGGTCGACAATCTGCTTATATTATATTCCTTGTAGCTGCTGTCCAATTGGTTTTGAGCGTAAACTTCCATGATGTCGCCGATATCGTTCAACGCTTCACGCGTATTGCTGAACTGCTCTTGAAGTTTAACATTCGTTGCATAATCGGTTACCTTATCAGCGTTGGCTTCTACAAATTTGCTCCAATCGGTAAAATTGGTCTCAAACTCGTCCAGAATAACCGGAATCGTTTTGCCTGTAGCCTCGCTCTTCAACTCGCTCAGCTTCGGATCGCTAAGAATCGTTTTCGCCTCAGCCACCCGTTCGCTTACTTCTTTCAAGTTTGTTTCCAGCTCCTGCTTCCATTTGGTGCGAATGGCCGGATCAGTCGCATTGGAGTCGTTTAATTCCAAGTAAGCTGCAAAAGCCTGGTACATGTCTCTGTCCGCGTTCAAAACTAGCGATGAGGTGCGGTAAGCGGTGTCGTAGATGCCTTCGGACATGTTGTCCAACGAACTTTTTTGCATACTGGTAAGCAAAAAGCCGTTTAAAATATAAAAGAACATCGGTAATGCCCCAACTAATGCCAACTTGACTGCTAAATTCAATCTCATGGATGTAGCGCCCCTTGTCTGTTCACGAATATAAACTTTATATCGGCATAATTCGTCAAAATTCAAAGGGGTTATTAAAGAATTTTTCAAATAAATGTCGAATTTTGACTAAATATCGGAAATAATAGGTTTCTAAAGTAAAAATGCCACCCGTTCATCCTGCCGAAGCGGACGAACGGGTGGCAAATCGTTGCAAAACAGCCGTTTATCGGCCGAATGATTGAGGATCTTGACGCCATGACTGCAGCAGTTCTACGTCGCCGCTCCCCACTTTCCCTGCTTCTACAGCCGCCTGAATCAGCTCGGTATAGCTGGAAAGCGTTGCGATCGGCATGTTCTCTGCCGCAAATGCAGCATCAGCCGACTCGAACTGATACGTGAAGATCGCAAGCACGGACAGTACTTCCGCCCCCGCTTCCCGCACGGCAAGACCGGCCTTGAGCGAGCTACCGCCGGTCGAGATCAAGTCTTCGATAACGATTACTTTTTGTCCCGGCTCGATGCGGCCCTCGATTTGATTCTGCTTGCCGTGCCCTTTCGCTTTATCGCGAATATATGCCATCGGCAGATTCAGCTTTTGCGCCACCCACGCCGCATGCGGAATGCCCGCCGTCGATGTGCCGGCGATTACTTGCACGTCAGGGTAGTTCGCCCGGATAACGGCAGCGAAACCTTCGGCGATCAGATCGCGAATTTCCGGATAAGCCATCGTCAGCCGGTTGTCGCAGTAAATAGGAGATTTAATGCCCGACGTCCAAGTGAACGGCTCGTTCGGACGAAGCGCCACCGCTCCGATTTCCAGCAATTTGCCCGCGATCTCCTTCGGCAGGCTGCTCAATGTTACTTCGCTCATCTTCAAATCAGCTCCTCGATAATGGATTCTAGCGCGGCACGCGGCTCAGCCGCGGCCGTAATCGGACGGCCGATGACCATATAATCTGTGCCTTGCAGCAAGGCGTCCTTCGGCGTCATAATGCGGGATTGATCGTTCGTTTCCGCCCAAGCGGGACGAATGCCCGGCGTAACCGTCTGGAAGGAGGTTCCGCAAGCTTCCTTGATCGCCTGCACTTCAACAGGCGATGCGACGACGCCGCTCAGACCCGCTTTGTTCGCAAGCTTCGCATAGCGGACAACGGCTTCCTCCACCGAGCCGGCGATGCCGATCTCTTCGTTCAATACCTGCGCGCTCGTACTTGTCAATTGCGTGACAGCGATAACCGACGGTCTGGCTTGTCCCGAAGCAAGTGCGGCGTCCGCACCCTCCAGCGCCGCTTCCATCATCGCCGAGCCGCCTGCGGCATGCACGTTGAACATATCAACGCCCAGCTTGGTTACGCTGTTTGCGCCGCCCTTGACTGTGTTCGGAATGTCATGCATTTTCACATCGAGAAAAACAAGATAGCCTCTTTTTTTCAAGCTTTCAATAAAGGCAGGTCCAGCCGCATAAAACAACTGCATGCCAACCTTCATGTAGCAAGGGATGCCCTGCAGCTCATTAAGCAGCTTCTCGGCGCTCTCCGCGTTCGCATAGTCGAGCGCAACCATAATTTTACCCGCTGCTTGCTCTCGTGTAAGCCCCATTAAGACCGCTCCTCTCGTTCCTTTATCGGCATAAATAGCCGTAATAAACGGCCATCCGCCGACTTCTCCGGCAAGACGGTTCGCCCCGCCGGAGAAGCAACTGGCGCTGGCCGTGCTTTCAGTACGTTATCCTATTTCTTTTGCAAAACCGGCATTGCGCGGGACGAGAAGTTGATCGTCTCCAGCATCCGCAGCAGCGCGCGGACCGTATCGAGCGACGTCAAGCAGACAACGCCGTTTTCAACTGCCTCGCGGCGGATACGGAAACCGTCGCGTTCCGGCGTTTTGCCCTTCGTCAGCGTGTTGACGACGAAGTTCGCTTCGCCTTCGCGAATCAGATCAAGAATGTTCGGCGTGCCTTCGCTCAGCTTGTTCACGCGTTTGACGCGCATGCCCGCCGCTTCGAGCGTATCGGCCGTACCGCCAGTCGCAATAATTTTATAGCCAAGCTCGTAGAAGCCGCGAAGCAATTCGGTCGCTTCTTCTTTGTCCTTGTCGGCAACAGTTGCGACAATGCCGCCGGACATCGGAATTTTCATACCTGCACCGATCAAGCCTTTGAACAACGCTTTGGCGAACTGATCGTCGCGACCCATAACTTCGCCAGTCGACTTCATCTCCGGCGTCAGCGTCGGATCGACGCGGCGCAGCTTCGCGAAGGAGAATACCGGCACTTTAACCGAGACAAAATCATCTTCCGGCCACAGACCGTCGACGTAGCCGAGCTCCGCAAGCTTCGTTCCCATAATCGCTTTCGTTGCCAGGTTCGCCATCGGCAGGTTCGTTACTTTGCTCAAGAACGGTACCGTACGGGACGAACGCGGGTTAACTTCGATGACGTATACTTGATCGTTATGAATGACGAACTGTATGTTGACAAGTCCGATTACTTTCAATTCTTTGGAAATTTTAACCGTAATATCGACGATTTGCTTCTTCACGTCTTCGGAGAGCGATTGCGGCGGATAGACCGCGATCGAATCGCCGGAGTGAACGCCCGCACGTTCGATATGCTCCATGATACCCGGAATAAGAACCGTTTCGCCGTCGCAGATTGCGTCAACCTCGGCTTCTTTACCGAGCATGTAACGGTCGATCAGGACCGGATGCTCCGGATTGATCTTCACCGCTACTTCCATGTAGCTGAGCAATTCTTCGTCGGAGTAGACGATTTCCATCGCGCGTCCGCCAAGGACATAGGATGGACGAACAAGCACCGGATAACCGAGCTTTTGCGCCGTTTCAACCGCTTGGTCGACGGACGTCACCGTGCTGCCTTCCGGCTGCGCGATGTTCAGCTTGCGAAGCAGCGCTTCGAATTTTTTGCGGTCTTCGGCCGAGTCGATGCTCTCGAGGCTCGAACCAAGAATGCGTACCCCAGCTTTATTCAGCGGAGCAGCAAGGTTGATCGCCGTTTGTCCGCCGAATTGCACGATAACGCCAATCGGATTCTCCTGCTCGATGACGTTCATAACGTCCTCGAAGAACAGCGGCTCGAAGTACAACCGGTCAGACGTGCTGAAGTCGGTCGATACCGTTTCCGGGTTGTTGTTGATAATAACCGCTTCGTAGCCGGCATTTTGAATCGCCCATACCGCGTGAACGGTCGAGTAGTCGAACTCGATACCTTGGCCGATACGGATCGGACCGGAGCCGAGTACGAGCACCTTTTGCTTGCTCGATTCCGTTACTTCGTTTTCTGTTTCATAGGTCGAGTAGTAGTAAGGCGTAGTCGCTTCGAATTCAGCCGCGCAAGTGTCTACCATTTTGTAAACCGGCTTGAGGCCGAGTTCTTTGCGGAACGCGCGAATGTCATGCTCGTTCGTGTGGCTGCCGTTCGGGAAGCCTTCTTTGCGAATTTCAGCGATCGAGCGATCGGAGAAGCCTTTACGCTTCGCTTCGTACAGCGTTTCCTTCGTCAAAGCGACTTCGCGGCGGATCCGGTCCTCGAAATTGACGATCGCTTCGATTTTATCAAGGAACCACCAGTCGATTTTCGTCAGGTCTTGAATATCTTGCAGCGCGTAACCGCGGCGGAACGCTTCCGCCACCAGGAACATGCGCTCGTCGTCCGGCTTCGCCAGGCGAGTGCGCAGCACTTCGTCTTCAAGCGCAGACGCTTCTTTCAGATGAAGGCGGTGCGTGCCGATTTCCAGCGAGCGAACTGCTTTATGAATCGACTCCTCGAATGTGCGGCCGATTGCCATCACTTCGCCTGTCGCTTTCATTTGCGTACCGAGCTTGCGGTTCGCGTTAACGAACTTGTCGAACGGCCAGCGTGGAATTTTCGATACGATATAGTCGAGCGTAGGCTCAAACATCGCGTACGTTTGGCCCGTAACCGGGTTAACGATTTCGTCCAGCGTATAGCCGATTGCGATTTTCGCTGCCATCTTCGCGATCGGGTAGCCCGTTGCTTTCGATGCAAGCGCCGAAGAGCGGCTTACGCGAGGGTTTACTTCGATTACGTAGTATTGGAAGCTGTGCGGATCGAGCGCGAACTGCACGTTGCAGCCGCCTTCGATGTTCAGCGCGCGAATGATTTTAAGCGACGCGGAACGAAGCATTTGATACTCGCGGTCCGACAGCGTCTGCGAAGGAGCTACGACGATACTGTCGCCCGTATGAACGCCGACCGGATCGAAGTTTTCCATGTTGCAGACCACGATGCAGTTGTCGTTCGCATCGCGCATAACTTCATATTCAACTTCCTTCATGCCGGCGATCGATTTCTCGATCAAGCATTGGTTGATCGGGCTGTAGCGGATACCGGAAGCAACCGTCTCACGCAGCTCTTCCTCGTTCGCGCAAATGCCGCCGCCTGTGCCGCCGAGCGTGTATGCCGGACGAACGATGATCGGATAGCCGATTTCATTCGCGAACGTTACCGCTTCTTCTACCGTCGTTACGATAACGCTCTCTGGTACCGGTTGCTCAAGCTCGCGCATCAGATCGCGGAACAAGTCACGGTCCTCCGCTTTCTCGATTGCCGTCAATTGCGTACCGAGCAATTTCACATTCTCGGCTTCCAGCACGCCTGCGCGCGCCAGTTCTACTGCCATGTTCAGGCCCGTTTGGCCGCCGAGCGTCGGCAGCAAGCCGTCAGGACGCTCTTGGCGAATAATTTGTGAGACAAAGTCGAGCGTAATCGGCTCGATGTAGACTTTGTCAGCCATGTTTGTATCAGTCATGATTGTTGCCGGGTTGCTGTTAATAAGTACAACCTCGTAGCCTTCTTCTTTCAACGCTTGGCAAGCTTGCGTGCCGGCATAGTCGAATTCCGCCGCTTGTCCGATGACAATCGGGCCGGAGCCGATAACGAGAATTTTTTTGAGTTCATTATTTTTGGGCATACTGAAGCTCTCCTTTCAACGTTGCAGCGAGCACAGCTTGACGAGGCTTCTGCGGGTTGTTTTGCTTGTGTGTGCGAATCATCTCCAGGAATTCGTCGAACAGGTAGCTCGAGTCGAACGGTCCCGGAGCCGCCTCCGGATGGTATTGCACGGAGAATGCCGGATATTGGTTATGTTTCAGGCCTTCGATCGTTTTATCGTTGTTGTTGATATGCGTTACCGAAAGCTCGGTTTTGTTGATCGAATCTTCCAGTACAGTGTAGCCATGGTTTTGGGAAGTGACGTAGCATTTGCCCGTCGCCAGTTCTTTTACCGGATGGTTGCCGCCGCGATGGCCGAATTTCAGACGCGTCGTATCAGCGCCGCAAGCAAGTGCGAACAACTGATGGCCAAGGCAGATGCCGAAGATCGGATATTCGCCGAGCAGCTCGGATACCATTTTCACCGCATAAGGAACATCTTTCGGGTCCCCAGGGCCGTTCGACAGCTGGATGCCGTCTGGAGCAAGCTTGCGGATTTCATCGGCCGTCGTATCGTGAGGCACGACAACAACGTCGCAGCCGCGTTTCGTCAGCTCGCGCAAAATACCGCTTTTTGCACCGAAGTCGACAAGGACGATGCGCTCGCCATTGCCAGGGCTTGAGAAAACTTGCTTGGTCGAAGTGCGCGCCACTTGGTCGGTCATCAGCGCCGTTGCGCCCATACGTTCCATCAGCTCTTCAACACGCTCCGTGCCAGTTGTCAAAACGCCCTTCATCGTGCCATGATGGCGGATGATCCGGGTAAGCATGCGCGTATCGATGTCAGTAATGCCTGGAATGTTGTATTCCTTCAGCAATTGACCAAGCGAATATTGCGCGCGCCAGTTGCTTGGCACCGGCTCGTAGCGGCGTACAACAAAGCCGTGAATGCTTGGGCTAATCGACTCGAAGTCATCGCGCGAGATGCCGTAGTTGCCTACGAGCGGGTAAGTCATCGTGACGATTTGTCCGCAGTAGGACGGGTCAGAAATAACTTCTTGATAACCGGTAATGCCTGTATTGAAAACGACTTCCCCGATCGTTTGCGTCTCCGCTCCGAAAGAAAGCCCCGTAAACAACGTTCCGTCTTCCAACAATAATCTTGCTTGCATCCGTATCACTCCTCAGGTCTTCGTAATTCTGGAATCGTATTGCTGTATTTCTGCGGTGCTTATTCGCTGTATACGACAGCACCGTTTACGATTGTCGTTACCGGCCAGCCTTGCAGCTTCCAGCCGCCGAATGGCGTGTTGTTGCTCTTCGAAGCGAACGTTTCCGGATCGACCGCTCGTTCGCTGTCCAAGTCGATAATCGTCAGGTCAGCCGGCGCGCCGGTCTCGATTCGTCCTGTCGGCAAGCCGAACACGCGAGCCGGATCGGCTGTCATCCGCTTCAGCAGGAAGCCGAGCGTCCATTTGCCGGTAAGGACGAACTTCGTGTAGAGCAGCGGGAACGCCGTCTCGAAGCCCACGATGCCGAATGGAGCCAACTGCATGCCGCGCGCCTTTTCTTCGGCGCTATGCGGAGCGTGATCGGTAACAACCATGTCGATCGTGCCGTCCTCCAGCGCTTCGATGACCGCTTGCACATCTCGCGGCGTGCGGAGCGGTGGGTTCATCTTCCAGTTGGAGTCCATGCCCGGGATATCCTCGTCCGACAGGATCAAGTGATGCGGGCAAACCTCCGCGGTAATCCGTACGCCGATCTGCTTCGCAAGACGAATGAGACGAACCGATTGCTCGGTGCTGACGTGGCAGACATGGTAGTGAACGCCTGTCGCTTCGGCCAGCAGCGCGTCACGGCCGACGTGAATCGCTTCCGATTCGTTCGGGATACCCTTCAAGCCGTTCTTGCGAGCAAACTCGCCTTCGCTGACGAACAGGCCTTCAACGAGCGTGTTGTCTTCGCAATGCGCGATGATCGGCATGTTCATCGATTGCGCAAGCGCCATCGCGTCTTTCATCATTTGCGCGCTTTGCACGCCCACGCCGTCATCCGTAAATCCGATTGCGCCCGCTTCCTTTAACGCTGCGAAATCAGTCAGCTCGCGGCCGAGCTGGTTTTTCGTAATCGCGGCGTATGGCAGAACCCGTACGACGCCTTCTTTTTCGTTCTTATCTAAAATGTACTTTACCGTTTCAGGCGTATCCGTGGACGGACGAGTGTTCGGCATGCAGGCGATCGTCGTGAAGCCGCCTTTCGCTGCCGAGCGAGTGCCCGTTGCAATGTCCTCTTTGTACTCGAAGCCTGGGTCGCGCAGATGGACGTGCATATCGATCAAGCCAGCCGATACAAGCTTGCCAGCCGCGTCGATAACTTCCGACGATCCCGTATCCGGCGCGTTTACGCCGTCTACAATTTCCACGATAGCGCCGCCCTCGACGCGTACATGCTTTTTGACCAAAGAGCCGGAAGCTTCGTCCCATACGTTACCGTTCATAATCCATAATGACATTGTTTGTTCCCCTTCCGGTTTTATTCGGTCTACTTTATAAGTATCGCAAGAACGCCGCCGCTGACGCGGCGTCCGTTCCCTCGTTCATTTCCTTAACGTCAGTTAGCTGAGCGCCCGTTCTACAGCCGCCATCCGAATCGGCACGCCGTTCTCCATCTGCGCAAAAATGCGCGATTGCGGACACTCGACGAGCTCGTCATCGATTTCAACGCCTCGGTTGATCGGCGCGGGATGCATAATGATCGCATGGCTGGCCATTTTGGCTGCTCGCTCGGATGTCAGACCGAACTGTTCGCGATAATTCTCAGCCGAGCTCAGCATGCCGCCCTCGTGCCTCTCAAGCTGAACGCGGAGCATCATAACGACGTCGGCCTTCAGCGCTTCGTCCATCGAGATGTAAGGCGCGTCCAGCTCAGGCGCCTGCATATTTTCCGGCGAGCAAAAGCTCACCTTAGCGCCGAACTTGCTGAGCGCATACAGATTCGATCTCGCCACCCGGCTATGCTTGACGTCTCCGATGATCGATACGTTCAAGCCCTGCAGACTTCCGAACTGCTTGCGCATCGTGTAAAGGTCGAGCAGCGCTTGCGTCGGATGCTCGTTGTTGCCGTCTCCGGCATTGATGAGCGGTACTTTTATTTTCTCGGCCAGTTCGGCCAGTACGCCGATCGGCTTCAGTCGAATAATACCGACGTCGATGCCCATCGATTCCAGCGTCCGAACTGTATCGTAGATCGATTCGCCTTTTTGCACGCTCGATACGGCCGCCGAGAAGTTCAGCACTTCCGCTCCTAGCCTTTTCTCCGCAACCTCGAACGAAAATCTGGTGCGCGTGCTGTTCTCAAAAAACATGTTCGCCGCAAATTTGCCTTGCATAACCGTATGAACTTTGGAAGGATGCTGTTCCCAGTAGGCCGCCCGATCCAGTATCGATTCGATTTCGTTCTTGTCCAATTGCTTTAAACCGAGCAAACTCCGTTGCTTTAATTTCGTCAGCGTCATCCGGCTTGCCCCCTCTGATGAATGATCGTTACTTGGTCTTTCAGATCGATTTCTGTCATAGATACTGCGATTTGCTCCTGCTTCGAGGTCGGGACGTTTTTGCCGATATAATCGGGGCGGATCGGCAGTTCGCGATGGCCTCTGTCCACCAGAACGGCCAGTTGGATGCTTTGCGGCCTACCGCGATCCATGACCGCATCCATTGCGGCGCGAATCGTGCGGCCTGTATAGAGCACGTCGTCGAACAAAATCACTTTTTTGTCCTTTACGCTTGCCGGTTCTCCATTCAGGTCCCCAGTCAGCGACGCAATCTCCACCAGTTCCTGCTTAGCCGTTATCCGGTCATCGCGGTACGAAGTAATATCCAGGTCGAAAACTTCAACCGGCTTTCCTTCAATGTCCTGAATCCGGTCGGCTATTCGTCTCGCAAAGTAAATGCCTCTTGTCCGAATGCCGATCAGCACGCAGTTGTCGATGCCTTTGTTCTTTTCGACAATTTCATGGGCAATGCGCGTCAACGCCCTGCGAATCGCTGTCTCATCCATAATGACCAGATGCTCTTCTTCCATCGTCCATTGCCGCCTCCCGTCGTGTTCCTCGCCTATCCAGCATGCATTTCGCCAAGGTGCGGTATTCGCATAAAAAAAACTCCTCGCGATGTACGCAAGGAGCTTTCGAATCGAGGCGCGCGAAAGGGTTGGCCTGCCGCCGCAGCCCCTGCAGGACTGCGGTAGGAGCAGACTCCAATCCCGCGCTTTGTTCGATTCCTTATTTCACGCTACCTTGCCAGCCTCACAGGGCTGAGTTAAAGGTACTTCCTTTATCAAAGGAATTATCCCACGTTCGACATCAGATGTCAAGACGCGATACGACCATTTTCAAATCAGCTGAAAAAGAAACGATTCGGACGATGAATCGTCCGAATCGTTGATCGTTGCTATGCAATTACAGCGACAAATTGCGAATGCGCTCTACCGCTTTTTCCGTATTTTCAAGGCTGCCGAACGCCGTCAAGCGGAAATAGCCTTGACCGCTTTGGCCGAAGCCGACACCCGGCGTACCGACGATATGCGCTTCGGAAAGCAGCTTGTCGAAAAATGCCCAAGAATCGAGACCGTTTGGCGTCTTCAACCAAATGTAAGGAGCATTGACGCCGCCGAACACTTCCAAGCCGATCGAAGCGAGACCATCGCGAATAATGCGCGCGTTCGTCATGTAATAGTCGACAAGCGCTTGAATCTGCTCTTTGCCTTCCGGCGAGTAGATCGCTGCAGCGCCGCGCTGCGTTACGTACGAAACGCCATTGAACTTCGTCGTATGGCGGCGGTTCCACAGATCGTTGATCAGCACTTCGTTGCCGTTCGCGTCAAAGCCTTTCAGCTCGCGAGGCACAACTGTGTAGGCGCAACGAACGCCAGTGAAGCCTGCCGTTTTGGAAAAGCTGCGGAATTCGATCGCCACTTCCTTAGCGCCTTCGATTTCGTAAATGCTATGAGGAACCTCTTCCTCTTGAATGAACGCTTCGTAAGCCGAATCGTACAAAATGAGGCAGTTGTTCGCTTTTGCGTAATCGACCCATTTTTTCAATTCTTCTTTCGACAGCGTCATGCCTGTTGGGTTGTTCGGGTAGCACAAGTAAATGATATCGACCTTGCGATCCGGAAGACTTGGCTTGAACTGGTTCTCGGCCGTGCATTCCAAGTAGGCGATATTGTCATAGCGGTTCGTTTCTTTATTGAACTTGCCGGAACGGCCAGCCATGACGTTCGTGTCCACGTATACCGGATATACAGGGTCCTGCACTGCTACGATGCTGTCGGTGCTGAAAATTTCTTGAATGTTGCCGACGTCGCATTTCGACCCGTCGCTCACAAACACTTCATTTGTTTGGATATCGATGCCGCGCGCTTTGTAGTCGTTCTCAATAATAGCAGAGATAAGAAAATCATAGCCTTGCTCAGGACCGTAGCCGCGGAACGAGCCCGGAATGGCAAGCTCGTCCACCGCCGCGTGCATCGCTTTCGTTACGGCTTCCGGTAGGCCGCGCGTAACGTCGCCGATACCGAGACTAATAATTTCCGCATTCGGATTTTCCTGCACGAATTTCGTGCGGCGTTTAGCAATTTCGGAAAACAAGTAGCTGCCTTGCAGCTCCAAATAATTGTGGTTAATGGCTGTCATTTCGGTCACCTATCCTTATAAACTAATGTTCATTGATCATATGTGTACGATTAGCTTTAGGATAATATACTTTACGATCCGAAATAATGAAGAATGTAACGAAATGTTTGCATTATTCTCCGTTGGCGCCTTTTACCGCCTTGCTGTCCCTCTTCAGCTTCCGAATGGCCTGCCTCTTATCCGTTGCTTTTGAGCGTCGCCTTATCTTATCGCAAACGAAGCGAATTCAGCACATGCTCCATGTCGGCCGGAATCGGCGCTTCAAATTCCAAGTATTCGCCCGAGCGCGGATGAATGAAGCCGATAACCGCCGCATGCAGCGCTTGCCCTTGAAGCGCCACCGTTTTGCTCCGTCCATATACCGGGTCCCCTGCGAGCGGATGTCCAATATATTTCATATGAACGCGAATTTGGTGCGTTCTTCCTGTTTCCAGCTGCAGCTCGACGATTGAGTAGTCATTCAGCCGTTCCAGTACGACAAAATGGGTAACGGCATGCTTGCTGTTGCGGTCCGTTACGGTATACATCTTCCGATCCTTCTCGTCGCGTCCGATCGGAGCGTCGATCGTTCCGCGATCATGGTGCAAATTGCCATGCACCAACGCAATATACTTGCGAGTGACGCTGTGCTCCTTCAACTGTTCGGCGAGCGACAAATGCGCCAAATCGTTTTTGGCCGCCATAAGCAGGCCCGATGTATCTTTGTCGATGCGATGGACGATACCCGGACGCAGCATGCCGTTAATGCCGGACAAATCTTGGCAATGATGCATCAGCGCATTCACGACCGTGCCGGACGAATGGCCAGGTGCGGGGTGAACGACCATGCCGCGCGGCTTGTTGATCACGATCACGTCCGCGTCCTCATAAACAACGTCGAGCGGAATCGCCTCCGGTACGATGGCTGCGTCCTCCGGCTCCGGCACGCGGATCGATACCGTTTCACCGCTTGTCAGCTTGTAGTTCGCTTTAACAGTTACATTGTTGACCATAACCGCGCCTTTTTTAATCCACTCCTGCACTTGCGTGCGGGATACGGTGTCGTCGCTTAGACTTTCCGTTACATACTTATCGATTCGCTCGCCCGATTGCTCGGGCTGAACGATAAACTCCATCAGTTCTTCTTGCTCTTGTTCATTAAATAGGTTGCTGTTCATGCTCGTTCTGTTCCTTTTCCTCTCTTTGGCTTGCGTTCTTCTTGTCGCCCGGCGTAAGCAGCGTATCGATCAAAATACAAGCGACGCCGATGCAGATGCCCATGTCCGCAACGTTAAAAATCGGGAACGTATAGCTGCCGAAGTTGAACATCAGAAAATCGACGACCTCGCCGTACAGCGCACGATCGAGAAAGTTGCCAACCGCTCCGCCCAGCACGAGACCTAACCCGGTTAGAAGCCAGCCTTTGCCTGATTTCCGGTTAATGTGAGCGTACCATACAATTCCCGCCACAATAACGACCGTTATGATGATGAAAAATATCCGTTGCTCCTGCAAAATGCCAAACGCAGCGCCGCGATTCCGATGCGAGGTAATGATAAAGAAATTACCAATGACGCTGATCATCTCATTAATTTGCATTTGCGTGGCAATGATTTTCTTCGTCACGTAGTCGATAACGAACACGATTGCCGCAATCCAGAAATAATAGTAACGCACCCGAATCCCTCCTAGTTTGTCCCAAGCTATTGTAGCATAACAACCCTATTGGAGCCAGTCTCTCCCATCAGGTTGCCAAGCGCTTCCGTTCATGAAAAACGGAGCTGCGGCGAAAGCTATTTCTATGGAGAAAGAGGAAGGTGGATGAACCAACATGACGAATCTGAGCCATAGCGAGCTCGCCGGTTTGCGCGGGCGGCTGGAAGCAGAGAAACAAACGATCGAAAATCAATTGGCGGAGAGCGACCACAACGGACTAGGCTCCTCACTTCGCGACAATACGGGGGAGCTGTCGCCCATCGATAACCATCCCGGCGACCTCGGTACCGAAATGTTCGAGAGGGGCAAAGACATTGCTCTGGTGGAACAGCAGGAGCTTCATTTAGCAAGAATCGACTCCGCTTTAAAAGCGATGGACGACGGCACATACGGGACCTGCATCGCGTGCGGCAAGGCAATACCGCGTGAGCGGCTTGAGGCGCTGCCGGACACGCTTTACTGTCTGGAGCATTCGCCGCGCCAGCAGCGGACGACGGACAGGCCGGTCGAGGAAGCGATGATTCACCATCCGTTCGGGCGTTCGAGCCCCGGCGAAACCGATGACGAAATTGCATCTTTCGACGGTGAAGACGCCTGGCAGATCGTCGAGCAGTGGGGCAATGCCAGCTCACCGGCTATGTCCGAGAACCGCGATGCGGCGGATTATGATCATATCGGTATTGAAGCCGACGAAAACGACGGTTATGTCGAACCGCTTGAAAGCTTCCTTGCCACCGACATTACAGGCAACCATGTCGAGATCGTCCGAAACCGCGAGTACCGGCGTTACTTGGAGGACGGCGAAGGCGACCATCTGCTGGAAGACAACGAATCGTAAACGAGGGCACGAAAAAAAAGGCGGCCTGAACGCGCATGCGTTCTCGCCGCCTTAATACGTTTTTCCTTCCAATTGAATCTGCACAATTCTTACGATGTCCGCGATGTAGTCGCCGATAATCGGCAAATTCAGCGCGCCGAGTATTTGCAGCACATAAAGGATGGTCGCTGCAAAAAAAGTAAAGCCGATCGCGATGCCGACGCCTCTTGCCGTTCCGGCCAAAACGTTGCGCCAAATAAGCTTGAACGGATGATGCACGAGATCAACGTAGTCGGCGATCTGCGACTTTTCCAAATCAATGGCGATTTTACTAAGCAGCTTCTCCAGTCTTGCCAAGGAGGGCTCGCCGCTTTCAACGACGGACGGCTCATGCCCGTTTTCCCGCTCCTCGCGCTGTTCATCCTTTTTGCGATTCTTCCGCGACCCGCTCATATTCCCTGCCTCCCTCGGGTGATATAGAAAAGGAAAAACGAGGCTCCTCCTAGCGGAGAAGCACTCGTTCGTTATGGAACGACGCGTTCCTTATACTATATCCTTAACCCCGGGAGCAATATGCTAAAGCATCCGTTCTAGCCGCGGATCAGAATGCCGATTGTCTTCTCGCCCAACTGCACGTTTTCCATGCCGGCGACTGTTTCATAGGCTACGCTGTTCAACAGCACGTTCTCCTGCAGTACGTTCTCGAATGCGTCAAGCGCTGCTTTCAGCTCCGCATCCACGCCAAGCACGAGATCGACCCGCTTCTCGATCGGCAGGTCAAGTTTCTTCCTAGTGTCTTGAACGGCGCGAATGACTTCACGCACCCAGCCCTCTTGCTCCAGCTCAGGCGTAATGTCCGTATTCAGCGCTACCGTTACGCCGCTGTCCGAAGCAGATGCAAAGCCCGATTTGGCTTGCTTCTCGACGAGCAGCTCTTCCAGCGTCACCGTGATCGTCTCGCCTTCCGCCGATTGGAACTCAAAGCTGCCGCCATTCACGATCGCACGGGTTTCATCCGCCGACAGGCCTTTCAGATAGCCCTGAATAGGACCAACGTTTTTGCCGTATTTTTTGCCGGCCACTTTCAGGTTCAGCTTCAGCGTAAAGTCGACAAAGCCGCTGTCGCTGTTTTCCACGACGATCGATTTGACATTGATCTCGTCTTTAATAATCGATTCGTACTCCGCCAGATCGAAGTCACGGTCTAGCGACACGATGAGCTCGGATAACGGCTGACGCGTTTTGATGCTCGTCTCGTTGCGCACGTTGCGCGCAAGCTCGACGATTTGCTTCGCGCTCTCCATGTCGCGCTCAAGCACGGCGTCGATTGCCGACTCGTCAGCAGCCGGATAGTCGGCCAAATGGACGCTGCCCTCTCCGCCGAGGTTGCCATACACGTCTTCCGCGAGCAGCGGCGCATAAGGCGCAATTACGCGGGACAGCGTCAGCAGCACATGACGCAGCGTTTGATAAGCCGCTACTTTATCTTCGCTAAGCCCGCTTCCCCAGAAACGGTCGCGCGAACGGCGGATATACCAGTTGCTTAGCTCGTCGACGAACGTCTCGATCGCTTTCGCCGGGTTCAGGAAGTCGTTGATCTCCAGCCCTTTCACCACATATTGGATCAAGCTGTTCAGACGGGAAACGATCCAACGGTCCAGCTTGTTGTTCGAACGCTTCTCTTCGTGCTCTGAAGGGTTGAAGCCGTCGATGGACGCATAAAGCGCGTAGAACGCATGCGTATTAACGATCGTATCGATGACCTTCGATTTCGCTTCGCCTACGATGCCGCGCGAGAAGCGTTTGCTGTTCCAAGGCGCGCTATCCGCCAGCAGCGCCCAGCGGAATGCGTCGGTGCCGTATTCATTGATGATTTCCCAAGGATCGATGACGTTGCCCTTCGATTTGGACATTTTTTGTCCGTTCTCATCGAGGATATGGCCCGTCGAAATAACCGCTTTGTAAGGCGCTTTTCCGTTGTACAGCGTCGATACAGCCAGCAGGCTGTAGAACCAGCCGCGCGTTTGGTCGATCCCTTCGCAGATCATATCCGCCGGATATTGCTCTGCAAATGTTTCATCGTTCTCGAACGGATGATGCTGCTGTGCGAATGGCATCGAACCGCTGTCGAACCACACGTCGATGACTTCCGGCGTACGGTTCATGACCGCGCCCTCGGCAAACGGCGATTTCAGCTTGATCTCATCGACATACGGCTTGTGCAGCTCGATGTCTTCAGGCACATCGCCGATTGCCCGCTCGCGCAGGTCGGCAATGCTCGACGGCGCATATTCTTTGCCTGTCGCTTCACAAACCCAAACGTTGAGCGGCGTGCCCCAATACCTATTGCGGCTGATGTTCCAGTCGACGAGGTCTTCCAAAAATTTGCCGAAACGGCCTTCGCGAATATGTCCTGGATACCAGTCTACGTTGCTGTTGTTGGCGATCAGCTGATCCTTAACTTTCGTCGTCTCGATGAACCAGCTTTCCGTCGCGTAATAAAGCAGCGGCGATTTGCAGCGCCAGCAGAACGGATAGCTGTGCTCGTAACGCTCCTTCGAGTAGAGCAATCCGCGCTCGCTCAGCATTTTGACAATATCGACGTCGCAATCCTTGACGAAACGTCCCGCCAGGTCGGTCACTTCTTCGACGTATCGGCCAGCGTTGTTCACAACACTCAGCATGCTGATGCCGTTTTGGCGAGCCACTTTATAGTCGTCTTCACCGTGAGCGGGTGCGATGTGAACGATACCAGTACCGCTTGTATCGCTGACGAAATCGCCAGGGATCACGACATGGCCGTGCTCGATCGCAACATAGCGGAAAGGCGGCTCATATTTCAGGCCGACCAGCTCGGAGCCTTTAACAGTCGACAGCGTTTCGTAGTTTTCTTTCAATACGCTCTCGGCCAAGTTTTTCGCCACGATGTAGATTGCGCCATCTTTCGCCGCGCGGACGTATTCAAGCTCTGGATTGACCGCAAGCGCCACATTGGCCGGCAGCGTCCAAGGCGTCGTCGTCCAAGCCAGTACAAACTCGCCGCTGTCCGTCAGCTTGAATTTCGCCGTCGCGCTCAGATCTTTAACGTCTTCATAGCCTTGGGCCACCTCATGCGAGCTGAGCGTCGTCTGGCAGCAAGGGCAGTAAGGGCTGACCCGATGGCCGCGATACAGCAGCCCTTTGCTGTGAATCGTCGAGAGAATATGCCATACGCTTTCGATATATTCATTTTTCAACGTGATGTACGGATTGTCGAGATCGGTCCAGTACGCGATTGCTTCCGTCAGCTCGCGCCATTGCTTCTCGTAGACAAATACGCTGTCTTTACATTTTTTAATAAACGCCTCAACGCCGTAATTCTCGATCTCTTGCTTGCCCGAAATGCCAAGCTGCTTCTCTACACCAAGCTCGACCGGCAGACCGTGCGTATCCCATCCCGCTTTGCGGACGACGCGATAGCCTTGCATCGTTTTGTAGCGGCCGATAAAATCCTTGATGACGCGTCCCAGCACGTGGCCGATATGCGGCGCTCCGTTTGCGGTAGGCGGCCCTTCGTAAAATACGTAGTTCGGTTTGCCCTTCCTGTTGTCGATCGATTTCTTGAACGTGTCTTCCTCTTGCCATTGCTTTAACACGCGAAGCTCGCGTGCCCTCGCCTTTTCTTTGACGTCAACGCGTTGCATGCCCATACCCCCTGGTTAAAATAAATAAAGTCCCGTCCCTTATAAAAAGGGACGAGACTTTGCTCGCGATACCACCCTTGTTTCGCACCCTAACACGGCTATAGCAGCCGGATGCGACACCTCTGGCGCGAATGAATGTCCATTCGCGGTCCCTGTAACGGAGGACGTTCCGTCAACGCTTAATAATGCACCACGGCGTCTCTGTCGTCATAGTCGGACAGGCTCGGGTTCATGTTCGGCGCTGCTTCTCGGAGATGATATTCGGCTTCGGTTCGAACGCCGCCTTTCAGCAATCGGCGGCTCTCTGAAGATCGAACGAAGAAGCGTACTCGTTCTCGTCAACGAAGTTTAAAACGAATTCGGTTTGTATGCCTTATATTCCTTAGTTATAGCTTATCGCGTTTCGCTTGTCAAACGGATAAAAGCCGGCTTGGCGGATTTGGGCGGCTTCCCGCGCAAATCCAAGCTGCGGGAACCGGCTTGCTGCCCTCATGCGCTCTATTGTTCGACAGTTGCAGCCGCCGTCGGCTGCGAGTGCTCCAGCGTATCCCAACCGTCTTGGCTGAGCAGCTCAAGCTGCGCCTCGACGAGCGTGCGGAAACGGGCGCGGTAAATGGACGCCTGCTTCTTGAGCTCCTCGACCTCGAGCGCGACTTTACGCGACTTGACGAGCGACTCGTTCACGATGCGGTCGGCGTTCTTCTCCGCTTCTTTCAGAATCAGCTGTCCTTCTTTTTTCGCATTGCTGCGAACCTCGTCGGCCGCCTCCTGCGCGACGATAATCGTCTTGCTTAACGTTTCTTCGATATTCGCAAAATGGTTAAGCTTTTCTTGGAGGTTCAAGATTTGGTTTTGAAGCTCCTTATTCTCGCGGATAACCGACTCATAGTCTTTAATGACCTGATCGAGAAACTCGTTTACTTCGTCCTCGTCATAGCCGCGCAATCTGCGACCAAACTCTTTGTTATGTATGTCCAATGGCGACAACGGCATTGGCGCACCTCCTCCACGTATTAGCCGGTATAAGCGGCTGTACTTCGGAAACATTCGCTGTGCATTGGATTCGACAACTACTTCCAAAATCCTGCAATCCGATTAAATAAATTTCCCAATAACGACGCGAATTCTTCCCTTTTTAGTTACACCGTCGACATCCAATATTTTGAATCTGCCGAGCCCTTTCAACGAGACGACGTCCCCCGCCCGAAGCTGCTCGGAAGGATCCTCTTCCGTCTTCCAATTTACTCTGCAGCGGCCCGCCCGAATCGGGTCGACAATCTTCGAGCGGCTGATCCGGTACACGTCGCTGGCGATGCCGTCCAAACGCATGGAGGCTACCGTGAACGACATCTCTTGAAGCTTCGGAACGACCGGCTGCAATTCTCGCAATGGCCGCACATCGGTTAACACGTTCGCCCGATGCACTTGTCTCAGGTGTATATTTAAATAATCGGCAACTTCGTCCGCAATAATTATATGACAGAAGCTTTCATGCACATGAATATCTCCGATTCGGTCCCGTTTTATGCCAAGACCTAGGAGGGCGCCCAAATAATCTCCATGATCGAGCTCCAGCTGCGTGCCTGCACCGGTTACTTCCAGCACGGAAAGGCCCGCCGGCTCGTCGTCCAAACTCAAATAATCCGGAGCGATGATCGCCCTGCGGCGCTCAGCATCCGGATGTCCACCGTCAAATCGCAGCTGCACATCGGGATTGCGATTAACCAGCATCTCCACGATTTGCGCCTGTCTCGGATCTAAAAAAGGGGTCCGCTTCAGCTCATGCTGCTGGGCGGACCGTTCTACCCATTCCCAAGCCCGGTCGACGAATGGCTTCTCTTCCGGGTGGAAATGTTCATATAGGGCTGGTTTCATCACTCAGACCTTCCTTAACCAAATAAATTGACAACAAATTCGAGCACGGCGATAATCCCCATCGCGATAAAGCGAAGCGCGAAGAGCGCAATGATCGGAGAAATGTCCAGCATGCCGCCGATCGGCGGAATAAACCTGCGGAATATGCTCAAATACGGTTCTACAAGAACGCCTAGCCAACGTCCGATAAAACTGTCGCGAGCGTTAGGCAGCCAGGAGAGCAGTACATAGGCAATAATGAGAACATAGTAGATCGTCTGAAGATTGTTGACAACACTGTAAATAGTAAGATTCAATTCAAGGTCACCTCATTCTAGTGTAATCGTTATCCTCCGCGAGCATCTCTGTAATGGTTCCTTGAATTTCTACCGAATCCGGGGAGCACAGAAAAATGTTCGGCCCGAGCTTGGAAATGTTGCCGTTCAAAGCATATACCGTACCGCTTAAGAAATCAACGATACGAACGGCAATATCGGTGCGAACGCGCTGCAGGTTGACGATAACGGCTCTTCTCGAGCGTAAGTGGTCGGCGATATCCTGCGCCTCGTCATAGGAGCGGGGCTCGCTCAATACGACTCTGACATTTTTTTGCGAGTGTATGCTCACGACATTATTATTCTTTGTACTTTTACGTGATTCGAAAGGAGAAGTTTCAACCTCTTGCTCTTCCGTTTGCGTTACCCGCTCGCGTTCAATCACTTCTTCTTCTTCCTGCAACCCAAGAAAGTTCATAAAACGGTTCATGACGCTCATGATATCATCCCTCTTTTCCCACTAATATTGTGCCGAGTCTGATCCATGTTGCCCCTTCCTCAATTGCCACTTCAAAATCGTTCGACATGCCCATAGACAGCTCAGTCAACGGCTGCTGAAGCTTCAATTCCTCGTTCAGCTTGTCCCTCAGCTCACGAAGCGCGCGAAACACGGGACGCGTCTCCTCCGGCTCCGCTTCGTACGGCGCCATCGTCATCAAACCGACCGGCCGCAGCGAAGTAAAGCTGCTCAGCTCCTGCAAAAAAGCGCTGACCTGTTCGGGCCCAAGTCCATGCTTGCTGTCTTCGCCCGAAATATTGACTTGAATAAAGCACGGGACGACGATACCTAGCCGGGAGGCCTGCTTGTCGATTTCTTTGGCAAGCGATTGCCGGTCCAGCGAGTGAATGTATGTAAATTTGCCGATGACGTCCTTCACTTTATTCGTTTGCAGCGATCCGATAAAATGCCAAACCGGTTGTTCTCCGCCGTTCGTTCCGTCACCGCCGCTGATCGCCTGCCATTTGGCCTGCGCGTCCTGCCAGCGGTTTTCTCCCAAATGGCGATAGCCTGCGCGGAATGCTTCTTCCGCCGTTGCAATCGATACATATTTCGTTACTGCGATAACATTGACTTGATTCGTGTCGCGTCCGCTTCTCGCGCATGCGGCTGCGATCCGCGCCTCAACGTCCGATGCTCGTTCGGACATCGTATTACTGCTACTCATGCGTTCCCCTCTCCCGAATACCGATCCAACTGGCCATCCGGCCAGTCGAGCCGCCTTCCATACGATGGGAATAAAAATATTCCCGGTTGCAGCCCGTGCACCATTGTGACATTTCGATATGAATCGGCAAAATTCCTGCTTTTATCATAATCTGTCGGTTCATTTGTTTCAAGTTTACCATAGCTTTGCCGTTTTCCACCATTTTCATCATGGAATTTCTTTTTTCGCCACTAAGTTCACCGTTGTCGAACGTTTCCAATAAAGGCTCGATTCGTTCGATCACATGACTGTCCACCTCGTAGCAACAGTCGCCGATCGAAGGGCCGATCGCTCCGCGAATCGCTTCCAGCCTTGAACCGTACCGCTCCTTCATCGCACGAACCGTCTTGTCCGCGATCTCCAGCACCGTCCCTTTCCATCCAGCGTGCGCAAGCGCCACCGCTTCGTGCTCAGGGTCATAGAAATAAAGCGGCACACAGTCGGCGTAAAAAGAAGTCAGCAGTACGCCCGGCACATCCGTCATTAACGCATCCGTATCCTGTATCGCCTCTGCGCGGCTATTCCGGCCCTTGCCCCGCTCGTCCGCCGTAACCGCTGCGACCTCGCAGCCGTGCACTTGCTCCGCCGAAGTCCAAGCCTCGAACGGCCAGCCGAGCGCTTCAGCCAGCAGACGCCGATTGCGGACGACCGCTTCGTCTTCATCTCCGACGTGTAAGCCAAAATTGAGCGAAGTCCATGGACTCGCGCTGACGCCGCCGTCTCTTCCGCTGAAGCCGACCGTCAGCCTGTCATTGTCTTTGATCCACGAAGACAACAAAAAAAGCGAAGGTCCCTTCGCCAATTGTACAGATTCAAATACTTCCAGTTCCATACGGGCAATCACCTCTTGTTAGCAAGTTTACCCTGTTATGTGCGGGCGTGCAAATCGTCCTCCTCCGGACGCTGCTTCGATTCGTCAATTCGGACGAGCACAACGTCGGCGCCAATCTTGACAATATTGCGCCAAGGAATGACGACCTCGGCGCCCGCGCTGCCAAACAGGCCGAGGAACCTTGTATATTGGGGGATGACGATCGAATCGATTCGCCCTTGCCGCAGATCGAGCTCGAGATCGCTTATTTGACCCAGCTTTTTTCCATCGACGATATTAATGACGTCTTTCGTTTGGAAATCGGATATTTTCATGAAGTTAACCCCTTTTCCCACGGGATCGGCTTAAAAAGGGCTGTTGCCCTCCCTTAATATATATGTGGGATTTGCCCAAAATGTCCGGCAGGGTAAAAAAACAGCAGTATTCCTTTTACGCCGGCGCGCTTCTCCCAGCGCACGTTATGGCGCCGAAGGCGCCGTGCGTCAGGACGCAGCATGATGGCGGATGGGAAGGGCGTTAGAAACGCCCTTCCCATCCGGGCTTTATGCTTAACTTAGCGGCTTAATCGCAAAATCCCGCAGATTAGGATCGCTTTCGTCGAAGGAGGTTCGGAAGGATTGCAGCAGCGCTTTCGAAATGCGATCGCGTTCCGCCGTATATCGCACGCTGTTCTGAGAGACCGTCAGCCAATAAACACGATCATTCGCCTGGATACCCCAATATTGATAGTAATAAGTATTGAATGCCTGGTTATGCGAGGTAGCCAGGAAAGCAAAATCGCCTGTAGGCTGCTTGGAAACGGCTGTGCTCTTCACCGTCTCCGAAGGGTGCAAGGTGGACTTCATGCTCTCAATCAGCTGCTGCGGGGTCAATTTTTTGTCGTTCTCTTCAACGGTTACCGATACGTTAAAGGAGCCACCGGAAAAGCCGGTAAACAAAATATGATCGCCCGATTCCGACTGATCAATCAGTTCCATTTGCAATGGAGCGCCTAGCGACCAACCAAAGTTGCTGTCCCCGATTCTTTGCTTCGAATCGACAACAGGCTGATCAAGCACTTGAATACGGATTGCTTTTTTATCCTTTTCAAAGACGACTTTGCCGTCGAAGGCTTCAATAATAGCTCTATAAGGTACCATTGTGGAATTCTTTTTGACGGTCGGCGCAGCCGGCAGGCGGACCATCTGGCCGTCTAAGATGGCGATTTTTTGACCCGGCGTCAGTTCCATTGAATGCGATCTGTAAAGCTCATTCGAAATAATGATGGCCTTGGAAGACCCTCCAACTGGTTTGATTGAAAGATCGAATAACTTGATGAGCACGTTAAGCGGCCCCATGGTCACCCCGTTTGTCTCATAAAGCGGCTCGATCGTCATTTCTTTTCCGTTTACCGTCGCTTTTTTGCTCCCAAACGGAATAATCGCCTCTGCTCTTAACAGCGAATTTTCCGTCGCTTTTGTACCCGTATTCGAGCTGGCTTCCGCGGCTGCAGCTGAGAGAGAGCCGGACAGCAAAGACAGGCAGAGCACGATTAACGCAGCCGATTTTTTCAAATGATTCGAAAATATAAATTGAGTCACAGACATCAAGACCTCCATTTAGTCTAATAGGATTTAATTTCCAACTATTAGACGGAACAGGGAAAAGAAAGTTGCTCCAATGGACGATAAAAAAACGGCGCCATGCGGCGCCGTCACGTTTTTACATGCTTTTGCATTTGTTGAATGGCCGATTTCTCCAGCCGCGATACTTGCGCTTGCGAAATGCCGATCTCGTCGGCAACCTCCATTTGCGTCTTGCCTTCGAAGAAGCGCATCGATAAAATCATTTTTTCGCGATCATTGAGCTTGTGCATCGCTTCTCGAAGCGCGATTTCCTCAATCCACGATACATCCTTGTTCTTATCGTCGCTAATCTGATCCATCACATAGATCGGATCGCCGCCGTCATGATAGATCGGCTCAAATAACGATACCGGGTCTTGAATCGCATCGAGCGCGAAGACGACATCTTCCTTCGGCACGTTCAACGCCTCGGAAATTTCGAATATCGTCGGTTCACGGGAATTTTGATTCGTCAGGCTATCCCGTACCTGTAAAGCTTTGTAGGCGATATCGCGCAGACTGCGCGATACGCGAATCGGGTTATTGTCCCTTAAGTAACGGCGAATTTCTCCGATTATCATCGGTACGGCGTAGGTGGAGAACTTCACATTTTGACTAAGATCGAAGTTATCGATCGCCTTCATAAGTCCGATGCAGCCGACTTGAAACAGGTCGTCTACGAATTCTCCCCTATTGTTAAACCGTTGAATGACGCTAAGCACAAGCCTCAAGTTGCCGTTAACCAATTTCTCTCTTGCTGCCCACTCATTTCGGGTTTGCAATGCGGTGAACAATTCCCGCATTTCAGCGTTAGTCAGCACAGGCAGTTTCGAAGTATCCACTCCACAGATCTCGACTTTATTTCGGGTCAACGTGATTACCTCCCAAGGAGAAACATTAATGTACATTATCTCCTTGGACCCCTTTTTTATTCCTTTTCCGAAACGGCCGCGGAATGGCTGCAGAACGGTTGAAAAGCCTTGAAACTACACCATTTTATTGAATTCCTTGCGCAAACGTTTAATAATTCTTTTCTCCAATCGGGAAATATACGACTGCGAAATGCCGAGTAAATCGGCTACATCCTTTTGCGTTTTTTCCTCTCCGTCGGCAAGTCCGAAACGAAGCTCCATAATAATGCGTTCTCTCTCCGACAGCTTGTCGAGCGCTTTGTGAAGCAGCTTGCGGTCGACCTGTTCTTCGATGTTGCGGTAGATCGTATCGTTCTCAGTACCCAGCACGTCGGATAACAGCAGCTCGTTGCCATCCCAATCGATATTGAGCGGTTCGTCGAACGACACCTCGGTCCGCGTCTTGCTGTTGCGCCGCAAATACATCAAGATTTCGTTCTCGATACAGCGTGAAGCATAAGTGGCGAGCTTAATTTTCTTTTCCGGATCGAACGTATTGACCGCTTTAATGAGGCCTATTGCGCCGATCGAAACCAAATCCTCGATATGAATGCCTGTGTTCTCGAACTTGCGGGCGATATAGACGACAAGCCGGAGATTGCGTTCGATAAGCATGGCGCGAATCGCCGAATCGCCCGACGGCAGTCGGTCTAGCAAATACTCTTCTTCCTCTCGGGTCAATGGCGGCGGAAGCGCCTCGCTGCCTCCGATGTAGTAAATCTGTTCGCTTTTTAATCCGAATAAAAACAAAACTCGATAATAATATAACTGCAGGACTAATCTCCATTTGACGAGCATCCGGCCCATCCCTCCCCGAATATGAATATCGTTCCATTTCATGTTCATTGACTGTTCTGAACGAGAGTCGGATGGATGATCGCTTGGTACGCGCTATCGGCCGCCAGTTTCCCGCCGTCCAGGCCGACGAATACCTTGTGGTTCACGTACACCTTTCCCTCCCGCTCGATCCGAACACAATCCGGCTTCAAGGCGAGCATAAACTGCGATTTGCGGTTCACGCCCCGATAAGGAACGAGCCGCAGCCGCTCTTGCCACTTGAAAGACTCATCTCCGATTCCGGCTACTAAACGATCGACCTGCTCCTCCTTGATGCTCTGAAGCCAGGCATCGGGCAGATCTTCTCCCCATAAGGCCGCCTCTGCAACCATAACCGGCGTCCGAGTCAGCGGATCGTAAAGTTGGTTGCCCGTATCGACCAAGCCGATACAACGGAGTTCACGGTCTTCGATTTCAATAATTACTTCTGCTAGATGGGTTTGCACCAGCTCCCTTTCACGACGCTGCGTTAACACGGTGCGGTATATATACAGACCGATACAAAACGCTGCCAATAGATAGATAAAGCCCATTTTCAACTCCACCTGCATGCCGCCGCTTACAAAAGAGAGCGTTCGCCACACTTCTCCGGAGCCTTGCATCAGCAAATAATAGATGCCCAGAATGGCGCCGGCGGCTACGAAATTCACGGTGTAAAAAGCAGCGACGTTCCGGGCAAAATGTTGAAGCGAGGCGAAGCCGAAAGCCACCCACAGCATGAGCAGCGAGATCGCGATTTTGACAAGCAGCGTGAAGAGCATCGAGAACTGCGGAAACAGCATCAGTACAACATAGGACGCTCCGATGGAAGAAGCTCCTAGAACGCGCCACGGACTCGCTTTTATATGGCGAACCCAGGCAGTTGTCAGCAGCAGGCTTCCGTCGACAAGCAGCTCTCGCAAAAACATAACATCGACATATACGGCCACAGTGTCACCTTCCTGCCATCGGCCATCCCGCGCCCCGCCTATAAAAAATAGACGGCCAACCGGTGCCCGGCGAGAACGATTGACACTAGTATATTCAAATCCTATTTCAAAGTCTGTCTAATCATGACGGCATGACACATCTTTTTTTGTCGACCTTGCATAGAAAAAACGGGATGCCTCGCGCTGCTTCACGAGTGTTGCAGAGTACCCTCCGATAGAGCACGACTGTGCGCGATTCGGCGTTTTCCGTGTTTGTTCCGTCTCACACGATACTCCAACCAGTGAAGTCTATGATGCGAGGCTTTCCTAGACCGCTGCTGCACTTCGTTGCGGGTAAGGGCTTGGGCTTCGCGCGCTTCTCCCAGTGCGCGTTCTGGCGCCGAAGGCACCGCGCGTCAGGACCACAATGTTGCCGCTATACTGCCTACGGGTAAAGGCCTAGGCTCGCGCGTTGCTGCTAGCAGCTAATTGGCTCTTTACTGAAACATGAGATATTACCGCCGTACCATTGCACCGTTTCTGCCCAATCCATTCGCTCAGACTCTCTTGTCCGACTTAGAATCATGTAGTATAATCCACTCAAAGCTATAGATGGTTGTGAAGAACACGCCAATGTCAGGAAAGAAGCGACGCTTGGTTTCAATGAAACCGACGAACGCTGCTGTATCCTCGAATTTTGGCGTTTTTTTGTTGTCATTTTGTGAGCTCACCGAGCTTGTATTTTATTGACTAGGCTTGTAAACTTCTATGCTCTTCAGAAATTGTATTTGAGGCAGTTTTATGAAAGGGGAAATGGCAATGTCGATTATGACAAATGTTGAGCAATGGCTTGCTTACCATCAACGTCTGCGAAAAGGGGATGCTCGTAGAAAACTAGAAGAAGGACTCGGCCATGCCGAAAAAATGTTTATCGAAAAAGTTTGGATCCCCGCATTCAAACAGTTGGACCACTTACATCCTGAATATGAAGTTGCCGACTTTAAAGACGGCATGCGCTTTTTAGATTTTGCCTATCTAAACCATACCTTTAAGGTAGCTATCGAAATTGACGGGTACTCCACGCATGCATCAAACGTGTCCCGATGGCAATTTTCCGATTCGCGCATGAGACAAAATCATCTTGTCATAGACGGCTGGACCGTGTTGCGATTCGCATATGACGATGTACATGAGAAGCCGATGAGCTGTATCCAGCTATTGCAGCAGTATCTCGGCAGCCGTATGATCGAGAACTCGCAACTTATCAACGTTAGCCATAAAGAAAAAGTGGATCGTGCACTGGAACAAGAAATTATCCGCCTAGCTGTTCATTTGAATCGAAACCTCAGACCGATCGATATTATTCAACATCTGTCAATTGGCAAAAAACGTACACAGGTGCTAATAGAGAAGCTAGTGAACGCTGAACTGCTTCAGCCAACCGGGAAAGGAACACAACGAACAAAAAGTTATCAAGTCAATCAACAGAAGCTCCACAACCGATAGTGTAAGTCTCCTTAGCGGATTTTCAAATTTTAAAGCTCACTTTGTTTGCACTGTGGCCGTGGGGTGCTTTGGCCTCTTTGGTTGGTCTTGTAGGGTTTTTCGAGTCTGTAAGGCGCTTTGGAGCCTTACAGACCGACTCTTTCGCGTTTTCTGCTTCTGTAAGGCGCTTTGGAGCCTTACAGGCCAGCTCTTTCGCGTTTTTTGCTTCTGTAAGGCGCTTTGGAGTCTTACAGACTGACTTTTTTGCGTTTTTTGCTTCTGTAAGGCGCTTTGGAGCCTTACAGACCGACTTTTTCGCGTTTTTTGCTTCTGTAAGGCGCTTTGGAGCCTTACAGACCGACTTTTTCGCGTTTTTTGCTTCTGTAAGGCGCTTTGGAGCCTTACAGACCAGCTCTTTCGCGTTTTTTGCTTCTGTAAGGCGCTTTGGAGCCTTACAGACCGACTTTTTCGCGTTTTTCACTTCTGTAAGGCGCTTTGGAGCCTTACAGGCCAGCTCTTTCGCGTTTTTCACCTCTGTAAGGCGCTTTGGAGCCTTACAGACTGACTCTTTCGCGTTTTCTGCTTCTGTAAGGCGCTTTGGAGCCTTACAGACCGACTCTTTCGCGTTTTCTGCTTCTGTAAGGCGCTTTGGAGCCTTACAGACCGATTTTTTCGCGTTTTTTTCTTCTGTAAGGCGCTTTGGAGCCTTACAGACCAGCTCTTTCGCGTTTTTTGCTTCTGTAAGGCTCTTTGGAGCCTTACAGACCAGCTCTTTCGCGTTTTTCGCTTCTGTAAGGCGCTTTGGAGCCTTACAGACTGCCTCTTTGCGCTTTGGTGCCCTACAGCTTATCTCCTCTGGTACATTTAAAGGCTGCCCAATAATAGCTTTAATTGCAGCTGTCTGCGTACCTTGTGCCTTCACACATCATCGCGCTTACAAATGCCACACCGCACGCTTGGCATTACTTTCGTGTATCCCTCCATCCCTTCATAAATTATGGCCATACCTGCACATACCAGACTATATACTTCTAACTACTTGCTACATGCATCCAACGCCGCATTACCATACTCCTCTCACCGCGCACCACGTACCACGTACCACCTACCACACAATATACTCTTAGTTACTTGCCGCATGCATCCAACGTCTCATGCACCATACTTCTCTCAACGCGCACCACATACCACACAATTTACTCTTAGTTACTTGCCGCTTACATCTAACGTCTCATGCACCATACTTCTCTCAACGCGCACCACATGCCACACTATGTACTCTTAGTTACTTGGCTGCTTACATCCAGCGTCTCAACGAGCTATACTCCTCTCACCGCACACCACATACCATACAATATACTCAGCTACTTGCCGCATGCATCCAACCCTCACACCACCACACAATTCAATCCACACTACCAGCTTCTCTGAAAAACAAAGAAACCCCCGCTTGCCAGAAAGGCAAGCGGGGGTTCTATACATGCTATTAACGGTCGCTGCGCGGGCGATTGCGCAGGAACGCTGGGATTTCAAGCTGGTCGCTCGAGGAGTTCGCTCCGAACGGCTTTACATTGTTCGAAGACGCATGCTGCGACGAGGAGCTCGATGCGGAAGACGGTTGACGCGTCTCCGGCTCGGATTGCACAGGCTGCGCTGCACGGCGAGCCGTGCCGGATGGCTTGTGCTCAAAGCCAGTCGCGATGACCGTTACTTTGATCTCGTCTTTCAAATCTTCATCGATAATCGCGCCAAAGATCATATTCACTTCCGGGTCGGATGCGGAAATAACGATCTCAGCCGCTTCGTTTACTTCGTACAGCGACAGGTTGGCGCCGCCGGTAATGTTCATAATAACGCCGCGCGCGCCGTCGATCGACGTTTCCAGCAGCGGGCTCATGATCGCTTTCTTAGCAGCTTCGGCAGCACGGTTCTCGCCGGTTGCGATGCCGATACCCATCAGCGCGGAACCACGCTCGGTCATGATCGTTTTCACGTCGGCGAAGTCGAGGTTGATGAGGCCAGGAACAGCAATCAAGTCGGAAATGCCTTGCACAGCTTGGCGGAGAACGTTATCCGCTTCGCGGAACGCTTCCAGCATCGGGGTCTTCTTGTCTACAATCTCAAGCAAACGGTCATTTGGAATGACGATAAGCGTATCAACCTTTTCCTTCAACGCTTCAATGCCAAATTCCGCTTGTCCAGAGCGCTTGCGTCCTTCAAAAGTGAATGGACGCGTTACAACGCCGACGGTAAGCGCGCCGCACTCGCGAGCGATCTCGGCAATAACCGGCGCAGCGCCCGTGCCTGTGCCTCCGCCCATGCCTGCGGTTACGAAAACCATGTCGGAACCTTTCAACTGGTTCATAACAAGCTCGCGCGATTCCTCAGCCGCTTTCTTGCCGACCTCCGGATTGGCGCCCGCTCCAAGACCGCGCGTCAGCTTGTCGCCGATTTGCAGCTTATGCTCGGACTTCGCCAAATGCAAAGCTTGCGCATCCGTATTAACAGTTATGAAATCGACGCCTTTAACGCCGTTCTCGATCATTCGGTTAACAGCGTTGCTTCCGCCGCCGCCTACACCAATTACTTTTATTTGAGCGAGTTGCTCTAGATCCAAATCGAATTCCAACATCATCGTTTCCCCCGATCAAATAAATTCGTTAAACATATTTTTTATCCGTTCAAACATACCGGGTTTGGATGAAGCGGTGGAACCCGTCTTGCGGTTTGTCGTTTTCTTTGCTGGAGCCGTGCTGTGAACTCCCATATATTTCGACACGTACTGAATCATGCCGACTCCGCTGCTGAACGCAGGGTCTCTAACGCCGATATAATCAGGAAGCGCCACGCGAACCGTCGATTCAAGCTCGGCTTGCGCCAGCGCCATCGTGCCGGGCATCGTTACGGAGCCGCCCGTCAGAACGTAGCCGTTCACTTTGTCTCCAAAGCCGAGACGAGCCACTTCTTGGCGAACCATTTGGAAGATTTCCTGCATACGCGGCTCGATAATGCTAGCAAGGTCGACCTGCGTAAATTCTTTCTCCAAATTGCTGCCCATACGGGTTACTTTGAACTTCACGTCTTCAGCGGCGTCGCTGACAAACGCGCAGCCGTACTTCAGCTTAATCTTCTCTGCTTGCTCAGTCTGCGTACGAAGCCCGTAAGCGATATCGTTCGTTACGTACTCCCCGCCGATTGGCAGCGTCGAAGTAGCCGCAAGTCCGCCGTTCTCGAAAATGGTAATCGTCGTCGAGCCCGCCCCAATATCGGTAAGAACGGTTCCGATCGACTTCTCGTCCTTCGTAAGCGCCATAACGCCAGAAGCGAGCGACATTAGAATGACGCCCGAAATTCGAAGTCCCGCCTTCTCAACACAGCGCATCAAGTTATGTATAGCGGTCTTCGCACCGGTCACGATCGTCGCTTCAACTTCCAGGCGAACGCCGATCATGCCGCGCGGGTCGGAAATGCCTTCCAGACCATCAACCAAGTATTGCTTCGGCACCAGATTGATAATTTCTCTCTCAGGCGGTAAAGCAACTACTTTGGCGGCCTGGAGCACCCTCTCAATATCTTCCTCCCCTATTTCACGATCCTCGTTGGATACGGCAACAACGCCATGGTTCGTCTGCAACGCAATATGATTGCCCTGAATGCCGACGTACACGTCTGATATTTGAATGCCAACCATCCGCTCCGCATGCTGCACCGCATTACGGATCGATTGGACGGTTTGGTCAATATCTACAATAGCCCCTTTGCGAATACCCTCCGAGTCGGCAGATCCAACTCCAATAATATTAATGGTTCCGTTGTTCACTTCACCAATAATAGCACGAACTTTGGATGTACCGATGTCCAAACTGACAATGATGTCGTTACTGCTCAACCCGCGGCACCTCCGTTTCAACTAATAAAATATAGAGCTTCGATAGGTATACTTCGGAAACGTCTTTCTACATATTCAACGTAGTTGATATTTTCCCTCTTTTTTCAACAAAATTTTCAATATTCTAATGTGAAGGTGCGCTTCTACAACCTGAACATCGTTAAACACGCACCGTAGGCAGACCTATGTCGCAATTATACATTATCTAAAATTCTACCATTCTTTCAAGCTATTGAGTAGTCTCTTTTTAGTCGGATTCCATATTTTCTGCATTATTTCCATCAAAAGGAACGTAAGTGTCAGCAAGCAGCATCGTTATCTTCCCCGGCTCCTGCGTTTCGATGACAGCGTTCAGCGCGTCGATCTTGCTAGCCAGCACCGAAATGGAGGTGACGACCTCAAATTTCGTTCTCGTATAAATGCGGATTCGATCCGGGTAAGCTTTGGACGGATAAGGAATGATCTCCGATAAATCGGACAACTGCTTTGAGGTTATCGTGCCAAGCTGCTTGGTCAACTCCGCCCGCTGCGGATCGCCTACCTTCCACCCCGACAATACCGGCTTGTCCATTAACACATCGTTGTTTAACGAGACGACGCTCGTGCCGTTCGACATAATCGCCGTCATCGCGCCGTCCGCGGCAATTTCAAAAGCGACAACCTCGAATTCCTTAACCGAAATTGTAACCGCTCCCGGAAACTTTTTTACAACGGTGACCTCCTGAATCGGCTTCAAAGCGCGAATCCGATTCTCAATCCGCTCGGAGGAAGTGCCGAAAAACGCATCTCCAATTTCGATGTCCGACGCTTGTCTAATATCATTCTCGTTTGCGTACTGCGCCCCGTTCACTTTAATAGAGGAAATTTTACTAATCGAAGAGTTGAAAAAGAGTACGGCCAGAATAACGGCAAATAAAAGAAGGAGAACAGCCACCAGCTTGCGGCTGCCCTTTCTTGGCCTTTCGGGCTTTTTTAATACAGGCATCTGCGAGCTCAATACTTGTCCCATCCTTCCTAAAAAGCATCCGGTCCCCCAAACAGGCGGGAGCCGGTCGTTCGACTTGCCTTATGCGTAATATCAGTTCGATAAGTTGTTCGGTACAGGAGAATAACGCGATATGCGCGCTCCGAGACGGCTCAGCATCGATTCAATCCGATCGTAGCCGCGGTCGATATGATGAATTTGCTCTACAATTGTCTTGCCCTGCGCCGCCAGTCCGGCAATCACCAAGGCTGCCCCCGCTCTTAGGTCGGTCGCTTCCACAGTCGCGCCGTACAATCTCGGCACGCCTCGAAGGATAGCCGCGTTCAGATCGACGCGAATATCGGCCCCCATGCGGGACAATTCGTCGACATGCTTCAGCCTGCCTTCGAAAATGGTCTCCTTCATGATGCTTACGCCGTCCGCCAATGCCAACAGCACCATCACTTGCGATTGCAGATCGGTCGGAAAAGCCGGGTAAGGCGCGGTTACGATCCGCTCCACCGCTTTCGGGCGGGACGAACTTCCAACCCTAATTATATCACCGTCTACCGCAACTTGAACACCCGCCCGGCGCAGAACGTGAATGAGCGACGATAAATGCCCCGGATTTGTATTCATCAGCGTCACTTGCCCGCGTGTTGCGGCCGCCGCGACCATAATAGTTCCTGCTACGATGCGGTCCGGAATGACACTGTACTGGCAAGGCGTCAACGACGCCACACCGTCGATTGTGATCGTGTCCGTTCCAGCCCCAAACACCTTCGCGCCCATCGCAACCAGAAAACGCTGCAGGTCTTGAATTTCCGGCTCGCGAGCGGCATTGTTGATCGTCGTCCGTCCCTCAGCCAATACGGCCGCCATCATAATGTTCTCAGTTGCGCCTACGCTCGGAAAAGCGAGATGAATATCGGCGCCGCGCAGCTTCTCCGCCCGGCACACAATTTTGTTGCCAAGCTCCTCGATTTCCGCTCCGAGCGCCTCGAGCCCTTGCAAATGCAAATCGATTTTGCGTTCCCCGATCGCGCAGCCGCCGGGCTGGTAAACCTGCGTTTCACCGAATCTTGCGAGCAGCGGGCCCATCAGGAAGATGGAAGACCGCATTTGACCCATTAGCGATTCGGGCACATGCGACGTATGCGCCGTGGCGGTATCCAGCACGACCGTATCCCCGGTATGCTCGGCGCGGCAACCCAATTCCCGCAAAATGTTCAGCATAACTTCGATATCAAGCAGCTTAGGCACATGTTCGATCGTTGTCGTCCCATCGGCCAACAAGCTTGCTGCCAATATCGGCAAAGCGGCATTTTTCGCTCCTTGGATAACAATGGTTCCTGAGAGAGGTTTCCCGCCTTCGATCACCAATTTGTCCAATGTATCACCTCCGAATTACCGCTCACCCACCACCAATACTTCCGGTACTAAGGAAATTCCGAACTGCTCCCGGATTACTCCTTGGATATGTGACATGAGGGTGAGAACATCTTCAGCTGTCGCTTGCCCTGTGTTAATTATGAAATTGGAATGAAGCTCGGAAACCTCGGCTCCTCCGACGCGAAAGCCCTTCAGCCCGGCCGCTTCGATCAGCCTCGCAGAATGATCGTTTGGCGGATTGCGGAACACACTGCCTGCGCAAGGCAGCTGCAGCGGCTGCGTCCGAAGACGTCTTTCTTTATGCGCAGCCATCGATTCGGTGATCAACTTGCGGTCTCCGGGGGAGAGCTCGAAGGCAGCCTCCAGTACAAACCCTTTCTTCTCCTGAAGAATGGAATGGCGGTAGGAAAAATTCATATCCTTGCCTTCGTATCGAACCAATTCACCTGTCTCCAGCACAATTTCAGCTGATCTAAAAATACGTGACACGTCGGAACCGTGCGCCCCGGCGTTCATATAAACAGCTCCGCCAACCGTTCCTGGAATCCCCCCTGCGAACTCCAGACCGGTAAGCCCCTCCTTGCCGGCCATAACCGACAGCTTAATGAAGGAATAAGCCGCTCCCGCATAGACGACATCGCCGTCAAAACGCGCATAATCCAGTCCGTCCTTCGGTTTGATGACTACGCCGCGAACCCCTTTGTCGCTTACGAGCATATTCGAGCCCCGACCTAAGCTGGTCCAAGGAATCCCATGCTTATGAAGCAGGCGAATAGCCGATACGAGTTGTTCTTTGCCTTCCGGAATGAGCAGAATGTCGGCGGGACCGCCGATTTTCCAAGTTGTATGATTAGAGAGCGGCTCGTCAAACAGCAATCGGCCGATTGCCGCTTGCTCAAGCTCCTCGATGAAATGTTTCAAAGGTCGTACCTCCTTATGCTTCCGGGATAAGAGGATGCGCGTACGGTTACGGCTGCCGTTTCTTTCAGGCAAATCCGATCGCGATGCGATAGTCATGACCTTGCCGATAGGTGACGGTCACGATTTATAGAGTATCCTATGCCCTGCGCCCGCCGAGTGTGACAGCCGCCCATTAGGCCCGCGCGCTCCGCCGGAAGCTTTGTTCGATTCTTATTCTAGCACGGTTATTCCGATTGCTACTATATGTTTTATACGGCTGACACCAGTAACGACTAGCAACACCGCAATTCATTATAGCGTAAAAACAAGGCGGACGTCATAAGCCCGCTGAACGCCGGCCCTTGTCGTCCGCCTTTCGTTAGCCGCCGCACGCCGTTAATGGCGCCGGCCGGCCTCTTCGATACATGTCCGCAACTGCCGCTTTATCATTGCCGCGAATAACGCGAAATGTTCAGCAGAATGCCTAGTGCGGTGAGCAGCAGCGTCAGCGAAGAACCTCCGTAGCTGACGAGCGGCAGCGTAATGCCGGTAACCGGCATCGCGCCAATGACGACGCCTATATTAATCAGCACCTGCACTCCGACGATTCCGATGATCCCGACCGCAAGCAGACTGCCGAACGTATCCGGCGCCGAAATCGCCGCCCGGATCCCCCGCCATACAAGCACGAGAAAAAGCAAAATGAGTGAAGCTCCTCCAATAAAACCGAGCTCCTCCGATAAAATCGAGAAAATAAAATCGGTCTGCGGCTCCGGCAAGTAACTGAACTTCTGGCGGCTCATGCCGAGCCCGAGGCCGACCAGGCCGCCCGGTCCGATCGCATAAAGCGATTGGATAATTTGATAGCCGGTGCCGCGCGGATCGGCCCAAGGGTCCAAAAAGCCGGTAATCCGGTCCAACCGGTACGGCTCTGCAATAATCAGACCAATCATGCCGAAGACGCCGACGCCCATAAGCGAAGCCAAATGGATAATTCTAGCGCCCGCCGTAAAGATCAGCAGCATGGATGCGCCGACCATAACTGCCCCCGAACCAAGATCAGGCTGCAGCATAATTAAGCCGAAGGCCAACCCAACCAGCCCTAGCGGCGGCAGCAGGCCTTTCGTAAAATGCGTAATCGTCTGCTGCTTCTCGGACAACCATTTGGCGAGAAAGAGCAGCATCGCCAGCTTCATGAACTCCGACGGCTGAATGCCAAAGGAGCCGATGCCGAGCCAGCTGCGCGCTCCGCCGCGAACGACGCCGATACCAGGAATCAATACGATCAGAAGCAGCGCGAAGCAAATAATCAGCGCTGGCTTCGCCCACTTCCGCCAGACCAAATAATTGGTGTTCATCGTCACCAGCAGCGCGCCGATGCCGATTACCGCCCATATAAATTGGCGTTTGACAAAATAAAACTTGTCGCCGTGTTCATGAAAGGCGAGCACGGCGCTTGCGCTGTATACCATTATCAATCCGATTGCGAGAATAAGCGCAATAGAGACGATCATCCATACGTCCGGGGCGGACTTGGCTTTTGCCATAGCGAAACACACCTCTTAGCGGTAAGTAGGGACAAGCCCCCTACTTACAAGGTATGCGCCGAATCTTTAAAAATGCGCCCGCGTTGCTCATACGACTGAAACATGTCCCAGCTCGCGCACGCAGGCGACAACAGGACGATATCGCCCGGCTCCGCAAGCTCCGAGGCATGGCGGACCGCTTCGCGCAGCGTCGATTCGGCGTCCTTAGCAGGTTCGACCAATCGGACGTGCTGTAAACCTGCCAGTTCGGCCACGCCTGCCAGCTTGCTTCTCGTCTCGCCCAGCGTGACCAAGCCTTTCAGCCGGTCGCGAAACAGCGGAAGCAGCTCCATATAATCGGATCCGCGGTCCAGCCCGCCGGCAATCAGCACGATCGGCGCGGACAGCGAGCCGACCGACATCGTCGTTGCCGTCGGATTGGTCGCCTTCGAATCGTTGTAGTATTTGACGCCATTCACTTCCGTCGTATATTCCAACCGATGCTCGACGCCCTTGAAGCCGCGCAGCACGCCTTCCAACTGCTCCGGCGCCGCTCCGGCGCTTAGAGCAGCCGAGATAGCGGCAAGCGCGTTGGCCGTATTGTGGCGGCCCGGAATGCCAAGCTCGGAGACAGGCACGATGACCTTCTCCGTTCCATCCTCTTGCCGCCAAACGATATGACGGTCGGCTTCCTCGCCGCCGTCCTTCGAGTAAGGCGGCTCAACGCATACGCCTTGCGAAAGCCGTTCATACAGCGAGAACGGCAGCACTCGCGAGTGCAAGCCAGCCGCAATTTCCCTGCATACCGCATCATCCCAATTCAGAACGGCGATATCCCGCTCCGTTTGATTGGCGAAAAGCTTCGCCTTCGAGGCAATATAATCTTCCATTCCGCCGTGGTAATCGAGATGCGTTTCAACGACGTTCAACAGCAGCGCAACGCTAGGCCTGAAAGCCGCCGTTCCTTTCAATTGAAAGCTGCTAAGCTCAGCGACGATCCAATTATCTTCCTTCGCGGCAACCGCAGCTTCGCATAGCGGCGTGCCAATATTGCCAGCCACAATGGGATTGAGATCGGCCGCAGCCAGAAGCTCGCCGAGCCAGGTCGTCGTCGTCGTTTTGCCGTTAGAGCCAGTAATGCCGATAATGGGCGCAGGTGAAAGCCAATAAGCGACCTCTACTTCCGTGACGACTTCGACGCCAAGCTCCAGCGCCCGCTGAATCGGGCCGGTCGTATAAGGAATGCCCGGATTTTTGACCAACAGCGCCGTTTCGGCGGTGACAAGATCGTCCGGGTGGTATCCGCACAGTACAGAAATGCCCAAAGCGGTCAATTCGTCCGCTTCGGGACATAGTTCGCGTTCTTTTTTATCGTTGACGACAACGTCGGCTCCTAAGGAATGGAAAACTTTCGCGACGCTTACGCCGCTTCTCGCAAGACCTAGTACGACGATCTTGCGGTTCCGGTACGTTTCCGGATGATTCATAATACAGCAGCTCCTTTTGTATGCTGGAAGCAAGATCATAGCCTAAAAACGGAATCGCATGCCGCCTCCCTGCCTGGAAGGACGCTGCATGGCGAAAAGACGGAAGCCCGCAAACGGCCGCAACGTACGCAGACGCGGAGCGGATGCGGGTCCTTTCTGTCCTTTCGCCTAACAGCGTGCCGGCTGTTAGGGGCTGACCCCCCGCACATCCCGCGGCCAGTGTCCGGAAGCGCCAGGCGCTCCGAATCTGACAGCGGCTGCCGGAAGCAGCCTTAAAATACGCCCGACAGCGCCAGCCCGACCAGCGCCAGCACCAGTCCGACGAACCAGAAGCTCGTCACGACGCGCCATTCGGACCAGCCGGACAGCTCGAAGTGATGATGGATCGGACTCATCTTGAAAATGCGCTTGCCGCGCAGCTTGAAGGACGACACCTGCAAAATGACAGAGAGCATCTCAAGCACGAACACGCCCCCGATGACGACAAGCAACAGCTCCGCCTTCGTCAGGATCGCAACGGCGGCAATGCCGCCTCCGATTCCAAGTGAACCGGTGTCGCCCATGAACACCTTCGCCGGATGCGCGTTGAAAATAAGAAAGCCAAGCACGGCGCCGATCATCGCTGCCGAGAAAATCGCCGATTCATACTCGGAAGCTTGCAGCGCCACGATCGTGAAAGCGCCGAAGGCGATGGCGCTTGTACCGGACAGAAGCCCGTCGAGGCCATCCGTAAAGTTGACCGCGTTGCTGGCGCCGAACAAAATAATAACGACAAACGGGTAATAAAACCAGCCCATGTCGAAGCCCCAGCCCGTGCCGGGAACGGCAATGAACGTGCTGTGATTCATATTGTACAACTGGGCGCATACGATGATGGAAAACAGCAATTGGCCAAACAGCTTTTGGCGGGCGGTCAAGCCAAGCGACCGCTTGAATACGATTTTAATGTAATCGTCAAGAAAGCCGACAAGCCCGAAACCGAGCGAAGCGGTCAGCAGCACCCAGAAATCGGCCGTTTTATCGGAAAACTTTAAAAATGCGATAAGCAGGGCCAGCATAATAATAATGCCGCCCATTGTAGGCGTGCCGCTTTTCTTCAAATGGCTTTGCGGACCGTCAACCCGGATTTGCTGCCCGAACTTCATTCGCCTGAGCAAAGGGATGAACAATGGTCCTAGCAAAACAGCTAGCAGAAACGAAGCGCCTAAAGTAAACAAGATGACCATCATGTCCATTTCCTCACCCCGCTTCCAAAGTTTGGACAATCTGTTCCATACGCATACCTCTTGATCCTTTGACGAGTACGAGATCGTCAGGCGCTAGCCGCGCTTTCAGCCAGTCGGCCAACTTTTCCTTATCGTCGAAATGAACAATGCTGTCGTCGTCCGCCAAGTCGCCGAAAGAAACTCTAGCGCCTTCGGACGTATGCGTCGACAGCGTGCCGCAAGTCAGCACAGCTTCCGCTTTTTCTGGCGTCACGTATGCACCCGTTTCATGATGAAGCTTCGCTTCATCCGGCCCGAGCTCGAACATGTCGCCGAGCACAATCCATTTTTTACGGAACCCTTCCAGCTGCCCCACGAGATCGATAGCCGCGCGCACGGCGGTCGGGTTCGCATTATAAGCGTCGTTCAGAATCATCGCTCCGTTATACGCCCGAACCGGCTGAATGCGCATCCCGGTCAGCGTAAGACCGGCAAGTCCTTCGCGAATCTGTTCGCCGGAAATGCCGAGCCGGCGGCCTACCGCAATAGCAGCAAGCGCATTGCTGACATTATGCTGGCCAGGCACCGGAATTTCGTAGACGGCTCCCGCGTCGGCATGTCCTTGGCGTGAGACGGCAAAGGCGGATGAAACTGCGCCTATTTCAATGTTATCGGCCGCCCAGTCATTGTCCGACTGCAGGCCGAACGTCTGCAGCTCAGTACCTTCCGGCAGCGGCGTGCGGGCGAGCTCCGCTTTCAACAGCGGCTCATCGCCGTTATAGAGCAGCAAGCCGCGGGACTGCAAGCCTTGCGCAATTTCCAGCTTCGCTTTGGCGATGCCCTCGCGAGAGCCGAGCTGCTGCAAGTGCGCATCTCCAATATTAGTAATGACCGCGATGTCCGGCTTGGCGATGTTCGTCAGCAGCTCGATTTCTCCAAAGCCGCTCATGCCCATCTCCAGCACGGCGCAGTCCGTCTCTTCATCCAGTTGCAGAACCGTCAGCGGCAGTCCGATATGGTTGTTCAAGTTCCCTTCCGTCTTATGCACCTTATAAGAGGTGCCGAGGACGGCCGCAACCATATCCTTCGTCGTCGTCTTGCCATTACTGCCCGTAATGCCGATGACGCGTACGTACAGCTCCTCGCGGTATGCGGCGGCTAGCTGCTGCAGCGCCTTTAACGTATCCTTAACGAGCAGCAGCGGCGCCTCTGCAAGCTCCTCCGGCACCGCGCGGCCCCGTTCCCATAACGACGCGCTCGCGCCGTCCAGCAGCGCCTGCTTAACATAGTCGTGCCCGTCGAAACGGTCCCCGACAATCGGCACGAACAGCTGTCCCGCCGTTACACGGCGAGAATCGGTGCCGACGCCCGCAATCCGAATCGCAGCGTCCTGTTTATTCCATCTGGCGCCGCACATTTCGGCGACTTGCTCCAATGTTCGATTAATCAATGTAATAATCCCCTTATCGCTTCTTTCGCCACCAAACGGTCATCGAAATCGTGCTTGACGCCCGCGATATCCTGATAAGTTTCATGGCCTTTCCCCGCAATCAATACTACATCGCCTTGGCTTGCCATTTCAACCGCTTTTTGAATTGCGGCGCGGCGGTCGACGATCAGCTCGTAGCGGTCCCGGTCAACCGAATCGGCGATAAGCCCCGCTTCGATGTCCTTTAAAATAAGCTCCGGGTCCTCGGTACGCGGGTTATCGGATGTGACGAATACATAGTCGGCGTACTTAGCAGCGATCGAACCCATAATTGGCCGCTTCGTTCGGTCGCGGTCGCCGCCGCAGCCGAATACGCACAGAAGCCGCTTTGGCTGAAGCTCCTTCACGGCGCGCAGTACATTTTCCAAACCGTCGGGCGTGTGGGCATAGTCGACGACAACCGCGAACGGCTGGCCGGCTACGACCGACTCTACGCGCCCCGGCACGCCTGGCAGCGCTTCAAGACTCGCTTTGATTTGTTCCAGCCCGATGCCCTCTATCAAGGCGCAGCAGACGGCTGCAAGTGCGTTATAGACGTTGTACTTGCCGACCATTTGCAGCGTAATATCGATGCTCCCTTTAAACGTTTCGAGATGAAAAAAGGTTCCTTGCGGCGTAATCGAAACCGCTGTAGCCCGCACGTCCGCCTCTCGTTCGATGCCGTAGGTCACGACTTCGGCCGACGTCAGCGCAGCATACTCGGCTGAGACGGCGTCGTCGACGTTCAGAACAGCAAACGAGCGCTCCGCCGGATCGGCTGAGTATTCGTTCCCAAGACGGGAGAAAAACAAGCCCTTGGCGGCCGCATAACGCTCCATCGTGCCGTGATAATCCAAGTGGTCCTGGGTTAAGTTCGTAAAGACGGCTGTGCGGAATTTGCAGCCTTTGACCCGGCCCTGCTCCAGCGCATGCGACGACACCTCCATCGCGCAGTGCGTCGTGCCCGCATCGACCATCTTCGATAAGTAGCGCTGCAGTTGCAGTGCTTCCGGCGTCGTGCCCGACATCGGAACGGATTGTCCGGCATAGCGCATTTCGACCGTTCCGATAACACCCGCCTGCCGGCCGCTGTCATTTAATATCTGTTCAATCAAATAAGTCGTCGTCGTCTTGCCGTTCGTGCCAGTCACCCCAATCAAAATTAACGACCGGCTCGGGTGACCGTAGAAATGATCTGCGATAACCGCCATCGCCAGCCTGCTGTCCTTCACGATCAACTGCGGCGCATCGACGTCCAGCGGCCGTTCGGCTACGAAAGCGACCGCTCCGCGCTCAGCGGCCTGCGGTGCGTACTGATGCCCGTCAACCGTATGGCCGGGCAGGCAAATGAACAGATCGCCTTCCCGGACCAGCCGGGAATCGGTCTCGATTCCGCTAATCGCTGTTCCTCCGTCTCCTATTAGCCTGGATGTCAGTAATAGATCGGCCAATTGCTGCAATTGCATAGTGTAAGCCTCCTCATAAGGTTCGTGGAGCGTAATCTATTTTAAGAGCGTCGCTGCGCAACAAAAACCGCATCGGAAGCATACGCCTTTATTCTGCCGCCTTCCTTGCCCTAGGCGGACTGCTATCTTCCATTATAGTCAATGAGAATGCGATATATCATCCTCGCTGCCTAAATAGATGCGGATCGTAGATCCGCGCTCAACTCTCGTGCCGGCCGCCGGCGCCTGACGGACTACCGTGCCGCCGCTGCCTGCCGATGAGAGATTAAAGTTCATATTCATATCTTCATAAATGTCGGAAACCGTCTTGCCAACGAGATTCGGAACAGTCACGATCGGTGTTTCGCCCGGCTTATACACCCGGCCGATTTGCTTGTCGCGCGGCGGCACCTGAAGGATAGTCAGCGCATCCTCCATAATGTTGCGTACAATTGGCGCGGCGACTACGCCGCCGAATTGAATGCCTTGCGGATTGTCGACAGCGACGTAAACGACGATCTGTGGATCGTCGGCCGGAGCGACGCCAATGAATGAGACGATATGCTCGTTCGGCGAATAACGTCCGTTAACGACCTTCTGCGCCGTTCCGGTTTTGCCGCCGACCCGGTAACCGTCGATAAAGGCATTCCGTCCCGTACCTTTGGCGACGACGCTTTCGAGCGCTTCACGCACCAGTTTGGACGTATCCTCCGAGATCACTTGTCTAACCGCTTCCGGCTCGGTGCGCTGCACCACCACGCCAGTTTGCGGATTGATCCAGCCCTTCGTCACATGCGGCTTATACAAAGTGCCGCCGTTGACGGCTGCGGATACCGCTGCGATCTGCTGAATCGGCGTAACCGACACGCCTTGCCCGAAAGCAGTCGTCGCAAGCTCGACCGGTCCGACCTGATTCAGCTTGAACAAAATGCCGTTCTCTTCGCCGCCGATGTCGATGCCTGTCTTCGTGCCGAACCCGAAATTTTTAATATACTCGAATAATTTATCTTTGCCAAGCCGCTGCCCCAGCGTAACGAAGCCCGGATTGCAGGAGTTTTCCACCACTTCAAGAAACGTTTGGCTGCCATGGCCGCCTTTCTTCCAGCAGCGGAGTCTCGCTCCGCCGACTTCAATTGCGCCGGGATCGTAAAAATATTCGTTCGTCAAACTCACTTTCTTCTCTTCGATCGCAGCGGCGAGCGTAATAATTTTAAACGTCGAACCTGGCTCGTATGTCATCCAGATTGGCAAATTGCGATTGTATACCTCGCTTGGCACCTCTTTGTAATTGGCCGGCTCATAGGTTGGCCGGCTCGCCATGCCGAGAATTTCACCGTTGTTTGGGTCCATGGCGATTGCAATAATGTTGTCGGCTTGCAGCGAAGCCATCGCCTGATCCAATTCCCGCTCCATCACCGACTGAATCTGCTTGTCTAATGTCAACTGCATAGTCAAGCCCTGCTTCGGTTCGACGTATGTATCCGAGGAATTGGGCATTTGCCTGCCCTTCGCGTCGGACAAAAAGGAAACATTGCCCTTCAGCCCCGTCAACAAATCGTTATACTTTAATTCAACTCCCGTAAGGCCCTGATTGTCAATGCCCGTAAAGCCGAGTACATGCGCGGCCAAGCTCCCGAACGGATAAAAGCGCTTATTGTCCTCGGCGACCACGATGCCGGGCAAATTAAGCGCTCTTACTTCGGATGCCTTCTCCAGCGTCATTTTACGGCCGCCCGGCTTCAGGTCTACAAGCATCGTTTTCTTTTTGCCAAGCAGCTTCGTTATCTCTTCCTCTGTCATATCCAAGTAAGGCGCCAGCGCCTTGGCGGTCGCCGGCTTATCCTTCACTTGGGCAAGCACCGCCCAAACCGTCGGCGAGCTGACGTTGTAGGCCAGCTTTGTGCCGTTCCGGTCCCATATTTCGCCGCGCTTGGCCATATACGGAATATCGCGCCGCCAAGAATTCTCGGCTTTTTCGGTCAGCTCGGATCCTTGCCACAACTGGACGTAAGCAAGCCGCAACATCAGCCCTAGAAAAGCGATCACTCCAATAACCAATATGGCAAACAGCCTGCGACGCACCGTCACGTTCGATACTTTCATTACTTGCTCCCCTTCCGCCCGAAAACTCTAGTGAAACGCGTAGGCCTTCGCCTCCGCTCATTCCCAGATTATTCGGGACAACCGTGGAGTAGAACAAGCTTTGTCACTCTCCTGCGGGAGGATCGCCGCCCTCCGGCGCGTCGTTCGCAGAATCGCTGTCCGAGCCTTCTCCGGCAGCTCCTTCCACATCCTCGTCAGAGCCGCCGTCTTCCGTTCTCGGCGTGTCCGAGCCGAGAGGAGGCTCTAGCTTCAGCGTCAACACGCGTTCTCCGTTCCGTTGCTCTTCTTTCTGCGAAACCACGTAGCCTTCGCCTTCGATGACGAGCTTCACATTCAGCACCGAGCTGATTTCGACCGCGTCGCGAAGTGAAACGCCGGTCAAGTCGGGAACCTTTACTTTCTCCCGCTGTTCGGTAATCAGATAAATGCGCTGAGTCGGGTGAACTAGGGTACCCGCGGCAGGCACCTGCTGCACAATCGAAGAACCTTCACCCACCACTTCGAACGTCAACGATCTCGATTTCAGCTGCGCTTTAGCGTTTGACAGCGTCAGCTCCCGAACGTCCGGAACTTTGACTGTTTCTTTCTTCGTTTCTTCCATTCCATCCTTGTCTTTATCCTTGTCCTTGACTTCGTAGCTTGGCGCAACGCCCATATGGCGCAGAGTCTTGGACACGATCTCCTTAAATGCCGGAGCAGCAACGCCGCCGCCGCTGGCTAAAGAGTTGTTCGGCTCATCGACGACGATATACAGAACGATTCTAGGATTCTCGACCGGCGCGTAACCGATAAAGGAAACGACGAACTTGGACAGGGAATACCCCGTCACCCCTTTTACCGTCTTTTGCGCCGTACCTGTCTTGCCGGCAACGCGATAGCCTTCGATATAAGCGTTACGGCCCGTCCCGTTCACTCGGTCAGAGACGACCTGCTCTAAGTACTCGCCGACTTTCTTCGAAGTTTCTTCCGAAATAACTTGACGGACGAATTTCGGCTCGAACGTCTGCGTCGTTTTCGTTGTCGGGTCATAAATTTCCTTGACGATTTGCGGCTGCAGCAGCTTGCCTCCGTTGGCTACGGCCGCTACGGCGGTAAGCTGTTGAATCGGCGTTACCTGCACCGGACCTTGTCCGAACGTTACGCTGGCGATATCGCGGGGAATGGATAAGTTCAAATTGATTTTGCCCGCCGCTTCGCCGCTGAGCTGAATGCCCGTTTTCTGACCGAAGCCGAAGCTGTTGATATAGCTGAGCAGCTTCTGACCGCCAAGCTGCTCGTACCCCAGCTTGACGAAAGCGACGTTACTTGAATGCTTTAAGCCGTCCAAATACGAGATTCTGCCCCAACCAACTCTGTTGCTGTCTCTGATCGGCTTGGACTTCGAGTCGACGCGAATGCTGCCCGATTGATAAGTATCCCCAGGGTTGAAAAGCCCCTCTTCCACGGCTGCAGCGAGCGTTACGATCTTGAACGTCGAGCCCGGCTCGTACAGCGACCGGATGGAGTGGTTGTATGCATTGTCGAAATCGGCTTTCCAATAGGTATTCGGATTGTACGTTGGCATATGGGCCATGGCCAATATTTCCATCGTCTTCGGATCGGCCGCGATCGCCGTCACCGTTTTCGGATTATACTGCTTGACGATCTCTTTCAGCGCCTGTTCGACGTAGCCTTGTATCTCAGAGTCGATCGTCAATTTAATATCTTTCCCGTCCTGCTGCGCGACGTACTCGAATTCGCCCCGCGCCAGCTGAATCCGCTTGCCGTCCTTCTCATATTTCAGTTCGCCATCGACGCCGCGCAGCAGCTTGTCGAACGACGATTCGACGCCCGTTTTCGCCTCGCCCTCCATATCAACGTAGCCGATCAACTGAGAGGCCAGCGAGTCCCGGGGATAATAGCGTTTCTGATCGTACATCAAATAGATGCCAACATCGACGTTGCTTTTCAGCTTATGCTTCTCGATCAAGCTTTGGCGAAATTCCTTGACCTTGTCGGCCTTTTCTTTGTCGATTTTCAGGCCTTCTCTGCGAATTTCGCGCTGTTTATAAAATTCGCCCTTTTCATTCTGGGCGTTAATCTGCTTGCGAAGCTCGTCCTCCGGCTTGCCGAGAATGTCGTGAAGCCCTTTTACCACTTCTTCCGACAGCTCCAGCTTGTTGATGGCATATGGACTGACTGCGACTGTGTAGGCGAGCGTATCCATTGCAAGGACGTTGCCGTTGCGGTCTGTAATATTACCCCTATGCGCGACGAGCTTTTCTTGGGCCGACCATCTCGTCTTGGCCAAATCGAACCAATAATCGCCCTTCACGACCTGAACATAGAAAACCCGGCTAATTAAAACGAGAAAAAGGAGGGTCAGGAACCCTCCAAACAACAACGTGCGTAATCGGATTCTTTTATGCATAGCGTCACCTATTTGCGTTCATGGCGGAGGCGGTTCCGTCCGACGTCTTCACGGTAATGCCCGCGTCTTCTGCGACGGCCATCCCCTGCTCTTCGGCGAGCTTGCGTATTCTTTCCGGGTTGCTCAGCATTTCCACCTGCCGCTTCAACTCGATCATCTCTACATTCATCGACTCATATTCGTTGTTCATTTGCTTGATGTTGACGCTCATATCGTATATTTGCGTCTGCCGGATCAGAATCGCGCAAAGAACGGCCACCACAACAACAACGGAAAAAAGATAAAGCAGTTTCTCCTGCGTCGGCAACGACTTTCTTTTTACAACGACTCTCTTCGTTTCGCGGATGACTGTTTTCTGATCCGGTTTCCGTTTCGGCTGCATGGCCAAATTACCGTTCATATAAGCCAATGAAAGTACCCCCTTTAAATTACAGTTTTTCGGCTACCCGCAGCTTTGAGGATCGCGCGCGCGGGTTCCGTTCCAGCTCCTCTTCTCCCGGTATGATCGGCTTCCGATTGACTAGCCGAATCGTCCCTTTTGCCCCGCAAACGCACATCGGAAAATCGGGCGGGCAGGTGCATTTTTCAACAAATTTCGCAAATGACTGCTTGCAAATCCGATCTTCCAGCGAATGAAACGTTATAACTGCCGCGCGGCCGCCTGGAGCGAGACAGCGGACCGCTTGCTCCAGCGCGTCTTCCTCCGCTCCAAGCTCGTCGTTCACTGCGATTCGCAGCGCCTGGAAAGATCGTTTGGCGGGATGTCCGCCCGTTCTCCTGGCCGCAGCCGGAATGCCGGATTTCACCAACTCGGCGAGCTCGCCGGTTTTCTCAATCGGCGCCACCTCACGGGCTTGGATGATTTTGCGGGCAATTTGACGAGAAAACTTTTCCTCTCCATATTGGAACAGGATCCGGGCGATTTCCTTCTCATCCCAGCCGTTGACAATATCGTAGGCGGTCAAAGCCCCGTCCTGATCCATCCGCATATCGAGCGGCGCGTCGTGATTGTAGCTGAAGCCCCGTTCCGCCTCGTCCAGCTGAGGGCTGGATACGCCAAGGTCGAACAGGATGCCGTCGACTTGCGGCACGCCGTCTTTCGTCGGCACATTGCACGTGAGAAGCATTTCTTGCAAATAACGAAAATTGCTTTTAACCAGCGTTACTTTATCCATATAGGGAGCAAGCCTTACACGTGCGTTGTCCAGCGCCGCGTCGTCCTGGTCGAAAGCGATCAAACGGCCGCCGTCGCCCAATTGGGAAACGATACGCTCGCTATGGCCGGCGCCCCCGAGCGTGCAGTCGACGTAAATGCCGTCCGGCTTGATGGCCAATCCTTCGATCGCCTCTTCCATGAGTACCGTAATATGCTGAAACACGCTTTAATCCTCCCATTCTTGTTGTTTGCCTTAGAAGTTGAAATCGAAATCGACGAGCTTCTCGGCGATTTCATTGAACGTCTGCTCGGACTGCTCGTAATAGCCGTCCCAGGTTTCCTTGCTCCAAATCTCCACTCGGCTGGATACGCCCAGCACCATGCAATCTTTGTCAAGCTTGGCATATTCGCGCAAATGGCTTGGCAAGTTTACCCTTCCCTGTTTGTCCAGCTCGCATTCCGTCGCTCCAGAAAAAAAGAAACGTGTGAACGCTCTAGCGTCCGACTTCATAAGCGGCAGCGACTTGAGCTTTTGCTCCAGAACGCTCCATTCGCTTATCGGATATACGAATAAACAGTTGTCGAGACCCCTCGTAGCGATAAAAGAAGCGCCAAGCGACTCCCGGAATTTGGACGGAATAATGATGCGGCCTTTATCGTCAATGCTATGCTGGTATTCACCCATAAACATGAGACAGCCCCATCCTTTCCCCCATATCCACCACTTTACACCACTTTCCCCCACAATGATAGAGTAGTTCGCCACCTAAAATAAAAATCCTGCCTAAGTAGCAGGATTTTCGAAAAATAATTTATGCTGTTAACTGATATCGTTCCGATCGTCTGGCGGTCCAGCTTCCTTATCGTTTTGAATTCCGTTTATCTTTTCTTTCTGCACGCTCACAGGCCGAGCGGGCTTGGACTTGCTGTTTCTCCGCACAAGCCATATGACCGGCGAAGCGAGAATAGCCAGGAAAACGACGACTGGAAGAGCTCCTGCGATAAAAATCATCAGCCCTTGCAATACATTAACCATCGTGTCTACGCTTGCCGACAAAGTCTTCGACATGCGTTTGCCAAGCGTCGGCTTGGCGTCGTAGGCATGCTCGGAAGTCTGGTACAGCCTTAGCTCAACTGTAGAAAAAGCAACGCCGCGATCCAGGTAGCGGATACGCCCTTTGATTCTTTCAATTTCCTCCTGCACAGTCGACAGCTGCTGCGAAAACTTCACCAGGTCGTCCGCCTTCTGGGCTTGATCCATAAATCCGAGCAGGCGTTCCTCTACGACGAGCTTCGCCTTCAACCGGGACTCTAGATCTACATATTCTTCGGTGACGTCCGTCGCTCCGATCTGCCGCTCGAATCGTTTATGCTCCATTCCGTCCAATCGATCGATGAAGGATGTAAAATTACCCGACGGCACTTTTATCGTATAAGTAGACCCTTTCTCATATTTGTACTGTTCATCTTGGAACTGCAGAATGTAGCCGCCGCTCTGATGAATGGCATTGCGCAATTCGGTAACCGCCTTGTCGTAATCGCCAACCTCCATCGTCAGACTTGCTTTGTAAATCAGCTTCTGGCTAAATCCGGTTTCACTCGATGAGGCTGCAGGCGCAATATTACCGATGGATCCGCCTTCTCCGCCGCCACTTGTGTTCGCTTCACCTGCATCACCCTCAGCTCTTTCAGCCACTTCATTCTTCGCAGCTACGGTCTGGCCTTCGGACAGCTTTGAATCAGACGTGCTTGCAGCTGTATTCTCGTTCCCCCCATATTGATTGGACGACGAGCAGCCGGATGTCACAAGCAGCACGGTTAATATGACCGCCAGCAGTAGAACGAAATGTTTACGCATGAAAAATCCCCCTTTTTCTGTTTCGCATTCCGCGAGACAAAGCGCCATTCGAGAGACCGAGACCTCGGATGCTGCGCCCGCTCGCCTATATGACGAATAAAATGGATAAATGTTGCAACATAGGGGGATTATTCTCTATTTAAATAAGGATTCGATGAGTTCCGCCATGAGCTTAGCCGTTCTCCACTGTTGATCGAGCCGCGGATTCAGCTCGACAAAGTCGGCCGAAGCCAGCTTCGATGAGCGGCCAAATAAGGCCAGCGCCTCCTTCGCTTCACGAGAGGATACGCCGCCCGCGACCGGCGTTCCGGTTCCCGGAGCTTCGGCCGGATCGATGCTGTCGATGTCAAAGCTCAAATGGATGGCGTTTGCGCCGTTTCCAGCAATAGCAAGCGCCTGTTCAGCGACGGCTTTCATCCCCAGCCGCCGAATGTCGGACATGCCGAAGCAGCGGATGCCCAGCTTGCGGATCGTCTCCGCTTCGGCGGGATCGATTTCCCGCACGCCGATTAATACGGTCCGCATAGGACTGATCTCTCCCGCTCCGGCAGATATAGCGCCTGCCTGCAGCCGGGTGAGGCCGAGCGCAGTTGCAAGCGGTATGCCGTGCATATTGCCCGTGAGGCTGCTGTCCTCGGTGTTCAGGTCCGCATGGGCGTCGAACCAAATGACGCCCATCTCCCGGCCCTCTGCCGCTAACCCGGCCACCGTACCGATGGCGATACTGTGATCGCCCCCGATCGTCAGTGGGAACGTTCCCGCGTCGGCAGCCCTCCTGACAAGCGGCGCAATAATTCGGCCCGCGTCGAACACCTCCGCCGCATGCTTCATTGCCGGAACGGCAAACGAATAGGATGCCGCTTCCGGAGTGGGCATCACCCGGCCCGGCCCCGGCAAGTCCGCTTCCTTTATGTCTGCGATACTGCAGCCGGCCGATCGCAGGCGGCCGGACACATCCAGCCGGGCCAGCCCAGCAGGGCCGGCTTCGCTGCCAGGATGGCCGGCTCCGGCTCCAAATGGCGCATGGACGATCGTAACGTTAATTGCTGTATGGCTGTCCCCGCTCATGGCCGAAACACTTCCTCTATTCTCTCCAGCGCCCAATCCAGCTCCTCTTGCTCGATTGTTAGCGGCGGAGCAAACCGGATGGTCGTTGCATGCGTTTCCTTGCACAAAACTCCGATCTGAAACAACGCTTCGCAGTACGCCCTTGCCTGTACAGAAAGCTGCATGCCGATCAGCAATCCTTTTCCTCTTACCTCGATAATATCGCTATGCTGGATCGAAGCGAGTCGCTCCTTGAAATAGACGCCGAGACGCTCTGATCTTACGGCCAGCCGTTCCTCCTCCGTCGCCTTCAAGGCGGCGACGGCGACAGCACAGGCGAGCGGATTGCCGCCGAAGGTCGACCCATGAGAGCCCGGTTCGAACAAGCCGAGCAGATCTTCGTCCGCGGCCACCGCCGATATCGGCACGATGCCTCCGCCAAGCGCTTTACCGACAATATAGGCGTCAGGCACTACTCCCTCCCAGTCGCAAGCGAACTTCCTGCCCGTCCGGCCGAAGCCGGTCTGAATTTCATCGGCAATGAACAATACATCTTGTTTCTTGCAGATCGCATAAGCTTCTTGCAAGTAACCGTCCGGAGGAACGACGACGCCCGCTTCCCCTTGAATCGGTTCGACGAGGAAGGCTGCCGTGTACGGCGAAATGGCCTGTGCGAGCGCCTCCGAGTCGCCATACGGGATAATGCGGAAGCCCGGCGTGAACGGGCCAAAGCCGTCACGGTATGGCTCTTCGGATGAAAAGGACGTAATCGTAATCGTTCTGCCGTGGAAATTACCCTCGCATACAATGATTTCAGCCTTGCCCGGCGGCACGCCTTTCACCCGGTAAGCCCAGCGGCGTGCAGCCTTAAGCGCCGTCTCGACCGCCTCGGCACCTGTATTCATGGCCAATATACGTGATTTCCCGGTATAATCGGCCAGCTTCTTAGACAATAGCCCGAGTTGCTCGCTATGAAACGCTCTGGAGGTAAGCGTGACCTTATCGGCTTGCTCCTTCAACGCCCGAATAATAGCCGGATGCCTGTGACCATGGTTTAACGCAGAATAAGCGCTTAGCATATCCAAATATTTGCGCCCTTCCGGATCTTCGACCCATACCCCTTCGGCGCGAGCGATCACGACGGGAAGCGGACTGTAATTGCGAGCACCGTAACGGTCCATCAGCTTGATCGTATCGACGGAGCTTTTCATGCTGAAATCCCTCCTTTACTCATTGTACGGCGGCAACCCCGCGTCCCATTCCGTTAATTCATGTTCACGAGCCAGCGCCTCACGGGTCACATACGAGAAGAGGCCGTCCCTTCCGGCCGCAATGGCCTTCCGGGACAGCCTCGTACACTGTCGGTTTATTTATTTTGTGACGATCGTAATCTCTTAGTCTTCCTTCCAGCTGTCCAGATACGCAATCTGCTCGTTAGTCAGCTTGTCGATGCCAATATTTAACGAATCGAGCTTGTAGCGGGCCACTTGCTCATCGATTTCGTAAGGAACGTTGACAACCTGCTTGCCGATCGATTGATAATTTTCGTTCACATATTTCAAACCAAGCGCTTGGAGCGCAAAGGTCGTATCCATAATTTCTGCCGGATGGCCGTCGCCTGCCGCCAAGTTGACTAGGCGTCCTTCCGCCAGCACATAGATGCTGCGTCCGTCCTTCAGCTTGTATTCTTCGATGTTATGACGCACCTTGCGAATTTGGGTCGACTGAGCCGCCAGCTCCGGCTTGTTGAACTCGACGTCGAAATGACCGGCGTTGGACAAAATCGCGCCGTTCTTCATTACCTCGTAATGCTCTCCGCGAATGCAATCGCGGTTGCCTGTAACGGTAATGAAGAAATCGCCGATTTTCGCCGCTTCCAGCATCGGCATCACATGGAAACCGTCCATATAAGCCTCAACCGCTTTAATCGCGTCCACTTCCGTTACGACAACGTTCGCGCCAAGTCCTTTCGCCCGCATCGCTACGCCTTTACCGCACCAGCCGTAGCCGACGACGACAACCGTCTTGCCGGCAACGACCAGGTTCGTCGTCCGATTGATGCCGTCAAATACCGATTGGCCCGTTCCGTAACGGTTATCGAACAAATATTTGCAATAAGCGTCGTTTACAGCGACCATCGGGAACTGCAGCGTGCCTTCCTTCTCCATCGCTTTCAAACGGATGATACCGGTCGTCGTCTCCTCTGCGCCGCCACGCAAATTGACGCGCAAATCCGGGCGTTCCGCATGAAGGATCGTCGCCAAGTCGCCGCCGTCGTCGATGACCAGATCCGGCTTCGATTCCAGCGCTTTGACGTTAAGCGCCTTGAATTCCTCCGCCGTAGGATTGTACTTTGCGAATACAGTAATTCCGTCTTCAACGAGCGCCGCACAAATATCATCTTGCGTCGACAGCGGATTGCTGCCCGTAATAGTTACTTCCGCTCCGCCGGCTTGAACGACTTTGGCCAGGTAAGCAGTCTTCGCTTCCAAATGAAGCGAAATTGTCACTTTGAGTCCTTTGAAAGGCAATTCCTTTTCAAATTGCTCACGGATCCGGTTCAGAACCGGCATATGGGCGCTCGCCCAGTCGATCTTCAAATGTCCTTCCGGCGCAAGCGCGATATCACGAATAATGCTTTGCTCAATTGTGCTCATGAATGGCCTCCCCAATAAAATATAATAAATTTTTGGAATGCTTTTGAATTACAAATGTACGATTTGATGCCCGCCCGTCCGTTCGTACGGCGCTTCAAGCAGCTTCGACAGCCAAGAGGTTCCGTATCGGTTCCAATAAGCGGTCATATTCAGGACGCGTTCCTGCGGTTTTCCGCTCGGCCATAAAGACAATGCGATGCGATCCAACTGACGAATCGAAGCGTCGAACTGCTTCGTAAACGCATCTTTTGTTTTTGACTCCAAATATTCGATCTGCTCAACGATTTTTTGCTTATTCGTCTCGCCGAGTTTGCCGAGTCCCGGCTGAATCGACGTGGCCAGCTCCAGCAGCGGCCCGTAGCTGTCGACAAAAGACTGTTTGACCGCTGCGAACCGGTCGTCGATCGACAGTTCATCCTGCGCTGCGAGCCACTGCTTCTTCCGCTCCTCGAACCTCTCCGCGACGTCCGCGAAGCTAAGCTCGTACTTGATCATATTTTTCGCAATCGTGCCTTCCACAAGCGTAAATGACATACGAGGCACAATAATCGGCATTTCCATGCCGAGCGTCCGGAACGCTTCTCCAGTCAATGCCCAATACGCAATTTCGCCCGGTCCAAGAACGGCGCCAAGCACTGGCAGCACGTAATCTTGCATCAGCGGTCGGGTCAACACATTATTGCTCAATTGACAGGGATGATCATCGGCCAATTGAAGCAACTGCTCGGCCGTCAAAGAAATCGTTCCTTTACGGTCTTGAAATGCCCCTTCCATTTTATGCAGGAGCGTTCGTTCGTCACCCTTGCTCTGCTGAAAAACGAATAAATTGGCGCTGCCTGGCACGACATCGGCCTGCAGCTCGTATCCGAGCTCCTTCACGCGCTTCGCAGACGCGAGGTAAGCTTGCTCCAACTCGTCGTTCCGCTCGATCAGAGTACGGAACATCGGCGATTCGAGCTTACGCAGCTGCGGATCGTCGGCTTCAAGAATAACGAGCCCTTCCTTGCCGAACAGCAAGGACAAGATAGCCGCAAACGTATCCGACAAAGAATGGGAGTCCTGGACCAAAGCGGCCAGTTGCTCCAGCAGCTGCGGCTTGAACTCGGAATGCGGCAGTGATTCGGCTAGTTCCGCCAGCAGCGTCTCCCAGGTTTGGGCGTCGATCTCAGTCCGGCTTACCGCTGTACGCGCCCCTTCCGGACGCTGTACGGACAGCTTACGCAGTTCCTGCTCCTGCGTCAGCACATACGTATGGTTCGCCTCGTCCCAGTCGTGGTCTTCGCCAGCAATCCAGAAAACCGGTGCGACCGTCCGGCCAAGCTGCTCGCTCGCCGACTTCGCCGCTCCGATAATAGATACCGCCTTGTGCACGACCATTAGCGGTCCTGTCCATAAGCCGGCCTGTTGTCCGCCGACGATAACCGGGGCTCCCTCGGCGATTGCGCTGATCATCGCCATCGCTTCAGGTGCAGCGTTTAGCTTCTCGTTATAGCTTCTTAATACACCGGCTATTTCGGTGGCAGCGACCCGCTTGCCAGCCATTTCGTCCAGCCGCTTCACACGTTTGACCCAGTCCTGCTCATTGCTTGGATGATAACCGTACAAAGCGCCTGCTTGCTCGTCGGTTTGATGTATATATGCCTCCGTTAACGGTTGGGCGCTCGCAAAGGAATAGTGTTCTGTCGACATAATGAAGCCCGTACCTCCTGTTAGTTACGTAAGTAATGTAAGTGAGACAGACATGACCGGATAAGCTTTCCCTAATCCTCGACCGGAAAGCCTGCTCGCGCGTAAAAATATAAGCCCATCATTTATAATAAAACGATTCATGTAAAATCTTATATTCGAACAAATTGATTGTACACAATGTGAGCCGCCTTAGTCAAAGCAAAAACAGCCGGTCCAGGACCGGCTGCTCAAGCGACGGTCCGGCCGTCTCGCATCATAGAAGCGTTAGAACCAGCTATACCGCCAAAATTGTTTTTCCGAGGCTGAAGAACATCAATAAAACATAAAGCATGCTCATCGTAAAAAAGCCCAGCCTCCAAATCGCGCGAAATACACGCTTCACATCTACATTTCCCCGTTTGCGAAATTGTGCATTTCCGATCAGTCCGCCGCCGATCAGCATAACGAGCAAAATGCCGTAAATGCCAAAGCCGCTGTCGAACAAGCTGTCGAATAACACGGCAACACAGCCGATCAGCAAAGCCGTCGTCACGTCCATTGCAAGCCGCAGCGCCTTCTTTCGGTCACCCGAGTACGCGCCATAGCCGAAATATATAAGAATGAAAGGAATGACGGGTATGACGGCCATTATGGCGTACACGTTGCGAATGCCATCCCATATAAAGCCCATCGTTACGCTCCTCCCGTTATGTACTGCCCATCGCCTTCACAATGGCTGTCATCGCATCGTTAAGCGAAGAGCGAATGCCGTTGCGCTGAGCGATTGCCGAAAGCCCTCCGTTAATCCAATCGATCTCGGTCGTTCTTCCCGCTCTGACGTCGGCAAGCATCGATGAAATGTTGGACGAGGTCGCTTCGCACACAGACAGGATACGGTTCCATCCGTTCTCGTCCGGCACCATGCCGTCGGCCGCCAGAATAGCCGCCGATTCCTCATATAGGCTTCGCATAAGCTTCAGCCTTCCCGAGTGCTGAGGGAGAAGCCCGTTCGGTATATCGTAAAGCGCAGTCAATGGGTTAATTACCGCATTGGTCAGCAATTTTTGGTAAATCCGATCTTTGATTTCATTCGACAGAAAAGCGCTGAATCCTGCCAATTTTAGTGCATTAATCAATAAATTTTGGCGATTTTCGCCCATTTGGCCCGTTTTTTCCGTTTTTGAGCCTGTCCAAGCTCCAAAATAAAGCGTTCCGCTGCCCGTGTGTTCGACCGAAGCGGGACCAAGTTTTTTGGCTCCTTCAGACGTAACGCCCGCAAAAAGCGGTGCTCCTGGCAGGGAAAGCTCCAGCTTTTCCATATGCCCGATCCCGTTTTGCAAACAAAGCACCGGCGTGCTTTCTCCGGCAAGCTCCCGTAAGTTTCTCAGCAGCTCGTCGTCTATATGGCTCTGCTTTACCGTAAGCAGCAGCCAGTCGTACGCCTGCGACTCCGCCTCTAATTGTCCTGCATCGGCTTCAATCCATCGCCCGTCCATTCTGACCCGATAGAACTGCCCGTCTCGGACAAGCTCGACACCCTCGCTTTGAATGAACGATGCTTGGCTTTCCGTTCGCGTCCACACCGTAACCCGGCAGCCGCTTAACGCCAGTTTCGCTGCATGCAGCAGACCGATCGCTCCGCCGCCAACAATGCCGATATTCGCTGCCATCTTATCCTCCGCATAAAAACCGTTCCGTTCGTTCCTTCCATGAAACGAACGTCTCTCGCATTAACATTAGCATAAATATCCATTGCGCGCGAATAAGAAAAAGGAGCCCGCCTTGCAGCGTACGTGCAAGAAAGGCTCCTTTTCCTTATTATTCGATTCGTTCCAAATTGCCGTTCGCATCCATTTTGAACCGTGGCTTTGCTTCTTCCTCATGCGAAAGCACCGCCAATCGGCGTGCCCGATCCATAATTTGTATCAATGTTTTATAATCATCATTGACGGCCCGGTAATCGGTTTGCGCACTGCTGACTTCCTTGGACAATCTCTCATTTTCTTCGCGCAGCCGTTCAAGCTCCTCGTCCTTTTCTTTCAATTCCTTCTCGAACGATTTGATTTGACGGCTGACGTCTTGATAGGTTGATTTGAACTGCTTCAAAAACCGGATAACTGAATCGACGGACAATCCTTCCTCCGTTGTCAGTGAATCCGTCCGAAACGCTCGTTCTTCCGTGTCGAAAACGGTTAACGATGAGACATGAGGCGTTGCGATAATCGCTTGTTTTTTCAAGTAGCTGCGTTTTTGGCGCTGCTGCTTGGCAATTTGAATCGCTTCTTCGTAACGTTTGCGGACACAGCTGTTCCATCGGAATCCGCAGGCGGCGGAAGTCCGCCCGATTCGTTCGCCGACTTCTTCAAATGCTGCTAATTGGGTACTGCCTTCGCGAATATGGCGCAGTGTAACCTCGGCGAGAATTAGATCGTCGTCCGGACTCCACGCATCTTGTCTTACTGCTGTCATGCGATCAAAACCTCCTAACGTAAAGGCGCTTACTTTATCTCTATGCCCTTGGTAGAGTTCATAGAATCTATTGGATACTAATTTGTATAACCATTTTTCGAATTACTCATACATATTTACATCGTTTCATGCGCAAACTATAGGCGAAAGCTATCTTTACATGCAAAAAATTTCTAAAACAAGCCAGTAAACTTGTTTACACTGTTATCTCCAAACGTTATAATGTACAATAGAAATTCGGGAAATTCGGGTCGCAGCTAAGGGGGGATGTTTTCATGGCACGCATGTATCGGGTACTCGGTTTTTGGACGCTGGTAATCGGCCTGATGGCTTTTGCAGGTCATATGACGGAATTCGCGCTTCTGTTCTTCGCACAAGCGGTAGCATTCACGTTTTTCGGCTATTTGAACTTTACGGAAAGAACGTACATAATGATGTTTTGGGGATATATGATCATTTCGTTCGTAGGCTTTACGTATTGGACCGTATTTAAAATGGGAATGCCGTTCTAATCGGCTCCTGAATCCGCCCATCGGCGGACATGTAACACAAATAAAAAGCGACCCTCAGGGGTCGCTTTTTTAATTTCTCGCTTTGAAATACCGGCTAAAAAGCCGAAATCAGTGCTTGACTTTAAGTGAGGGGAAGCGCTGCGGGGAAGAGGGTTCTTCCGATCGCCGTTCAAGCCTGATTCCATTATTTATAGATGTTTGCGGTAGGAATCTGGCTTTAAAATCGAACACTTTCGTTTCTCCAGAATCCCTCTGCCCCTTCGCTGTTCACTCCTTTTCAGTCATGCTCTGATTTTAAGTTTGATTCGAAATAACTGCTAAATGGCAGTTATTTTCTATTATTCAACTATGTTTCAAGGAAATAACTGCATAAAAGCAGTTATTCCCTACCTCACACCACAAACGGGAAGATTACTCTTAAAATAGCTGCATTTTTGCAGTTATTCTGTTATTTAGCTCAAAAAGCAAAGGAATAACTGCAAAAATGCAGCTATTCCCCCGTGACGTCCCGCAAACAGCCGCAGCGACGTTGCTCTTCGACGGCAGCAATCATTATTTTGTTCGACGAACCTGCAATGCAGCTATTCTTATGAAACTGCAAATAGCAGTTATCGTCGTCTTAACCGTAAGCTACTTGCTTTAATGATGGGGATCCGTCACACAAAATCAGCACTGCCCACGCTAAAAGATCAATTTCCCCTTGGACAGAGCGCTTGAAACTGTCTTACAGCAGGATGCGCCTTTGCATCTTTGAAAAGCGTGGTCGCCCGATCGCCGTATATAGCAGGATGCGCCTTTACCCCTTTGAATAGTATGGTCGGTCAACCGCCGTCATGATGCGAAACCCCGCACGTTGAATAGATATAAATGACTTGGATCTATACGGGAAGAAATTCACTACTAAAAATTCAAATATCCCCTCGAGCCATACTCTCGACAGCACGAAAAAGCGGTTCAGCTAGAGCCCGCTTTTTCATGCTGTTCTTATTCTACTTTGTCCAGTATCATCACCTTGAACGTCTCGCTCATTCCGTCGCTGAGCAGCAGCTGGCGGATCGCCCGGTTCGTTCTGGCCGCTTCGCTGAACGGGTCGGCATCGCTGTGGTCTCGCAGCCGTTCAAGGGCGCCATAGTCGGCAAGAAAACGTTTTTGCGTCTCATAATAAACGACGCGGAAGCCGGAGCGCTCCGCTGCGCGGCGAATCGATGTAAAGGGCACATGTGCGGTCATATCCTGCCGCCCTGGATGCCGGAACGGCTCGTCCGTCGCACGATGCCCTGAATAGCACAACAACGTGCCAAGCATCCGATGCGGCGCCGCATACTCCTCGGCTTCGTGACCGTAATCAATCAGCAGCAGCCTTCCACGCTTTAATCGTCCGAGCTCTCCGATCCAACGACACGCCGCAAGCGCCACCTCTGTCTGCTGGCCTTCCTTCAGAGAAATGCCGTCCCGTTCGAGCGTAATCGCAATTTCCGGTTCAGAGAGAGGCATAAACGCATAATTGAATCCGCCGTCTTCAGTGACGGTCACTCCCAGCTCGACGAGTTCTCCATCCAACCGCTGTACGCGATGAACTGGAAAAGCGTCAAGCAGCTCGTTGGCCAAGAGAAAAACGCAATGCCCGCCAAACAGTTCATCGAACTCATGAACGATTTGCCTCGATGTGCGATAGAGTACAGCTGCCGGAGAAGCTCCACGATGGACGAAGCCGTTCTTGGCAGCCTCGACATGACCCGGATGATCCTCGATCAGCAGCTGGCGGTATGGCCGCGCAGAGGAGCCGGATTCCGCCCAAAGATCAAAGAGCTGCAGGCTTAGCCGCCCATCTCCCACTCCCCATTCAATGGCTTGAACCGGCTCGCCGCAAGTCTCCGCGTACCGACCGAACGCTTCGGCGACGCATGAGGCCATGACCGCCCCCACCGCCGGACTCGTATAAAAGTCCCCCTGCCTCCCAGTACGCGGCTGTCCGGATCGATAGTAACCGTCCCGCTCGTCATAGAGGCATAAAGACATATACCGTTCAAAAGTCATGCAGCGTACGTCCCGTTTCTCTCCCGCTTTCCCCCGCTGCCAACCGCTATGGGGACTTGATTCGAGGATCTCCGCCCTAATTCGGACGACCAGCCCGTTCTCTTCCTCCATGTGCAAGCCGCTCTCCTTTTTCGCTTAAACTTTCCAACCCTATAAGATATAATAGATTGAATCGCCGCATACAATGATAGCTGTACAGGCCTAGCAGAGACGTTCGTCAGAGAGGAGGCGGCATGTGACGATCCGAACGTTTAACGACGGCAAAATGATTCTAATTCTGCTTATCGTCTGTTTGCTGGTGTCAGTGGCGCCCCCCGTTACAGCCGAGCCTACCCCTTCCGAGGACGAACGGATGGCGGATTTACTGGAGAAAAGCTTGTCTCTCGTTGAAATTGACAAAGAAATCGAACGCATCGGCCGCCAAAAAACGGCGATCGAAAGCGATCTTGAACAAATCGGCAAACGACTTCAGCAACAAGAAAACCAAATCGAACAAAAGCGCGAGGAAGCCGGCAAGGTGCTTCGCGCCTACTATATGGGCGAGCGCGACATGCTGCTGCGCGCGCTGCTGCAATTCCGTTCCTTAGCTGATTTTTTGGCTATTTTGGACTACATCGACATCATTTTCAGCCATGATAAAGCGATTTTAAACGATTATAAGGCGGGTTACGCCTTAATCCGAAAACAGCAGGATGAACTGGAAGCAAAAAGAAGCGCTCTCGAGGAGACCGAAGGCAAATTACGAACGCAAAGAGAAAGAGTGCTGGCGCTCGAGAAGCAGATTGACGGCGAGCTGGCGGGCCGATCTGATGCGGAACGGCTGCGTCTTATGATGAAGGAACTAACCGATTATTGGGAAACCGCCGGCCTCCGTGAGGTCGAGCTGTACTTCAGCGCATTATCGAAAGCGATGGGCGCGCTGCCCAAGTGGGTGCAGGACAACAAAGAAATGCTTGAAATAGACGGATTCAATTATACGCTGCATATTCCCGAAGACTCGCTGAACCAATTTCTGCGCGAGCAGGACCCTCGTTTCGAGTCGTTCGCCTTCGTCTTCAAGGACGGCAAAGTGACCGCTCAAGGAACACGAGACGGTATGGAGCTCAGCATTTCCGGTCATTATACCGTGGAAGACAAGCCGCAAAACGGCCTTATCTTCCATGTAGACGATCTTCGCTTTAATGGTTTCGCGCTGCCGGATACAACGAGGCGTGATCTCGAAAACCGCTTCGATCTCGGCTTTTATCCGGGTCTAATCATCTCGTTTTTGAAAGCAAAGGAAGTAACGATCGAGGACGGCGAATTGACCGTGCTCTTAAAAATCAGTTTATAAGCGAGTCGAGGAACAGCTCGGCATCGATGGCGCCGGAGCTAAGCCGGCGCCATTGCTCTTCCCAATGCCCTCGTTGGCTTTGCCACGCCGGTCCCGGCGCCGGCTCCGCCGTGTCGTCATTGAGCAGCGGCAGCCACCAGGATGGCGGCAGCGGCCTATTCGAGCTATAGCCGCCGCTTTCCGTCAATCCGTACAATAAATTGTTAGCCGGTAGCCGGCCCGACAGTTGATAATTTTGTTCTTGCACGGTCGCACTGAGCATTTCTTTGATCCAGGAGAAGGCGATGAACGGCTGCTCGGAAGCGGCCGATACCGCAAAGCTTCTGCCGTTCAGCCAAGGATGGCGAAGACCCGATTTGTCTAAGACCAGCTTATTTTGCTCCCTCTCAGACAATGCCCGGTAGTCGGACCAGCGGATGACCGTCGAAAGCTGCTTCCGGCGTTCCATCTCGGATCCGACGAACAGCCGATTCACCGGCTGCGGCGGGGTCGTTCCGCCCCATCCTGCAATTGCGGTGAGCCAGCGAAGCTGTTCCTCTTTCGCCTTGGCGGAGCCGGAAGTCATATAAGCAGCGTCCTTACCGCCCCCTGACGGCCAGCTGTCCAACCAGAACAGCAATTGATCGAGATTGCCTGGAGTCAAGTGGATCGGCACAAGCTCCGGATCGGCAGCTTGCATCTTTTGTACGAGCGATTGGTAAAGCGTCCAGTCCGCAGGCGGCTCCCGCAGCCCTTCCTCCTCCAGCTTCGACCGGTTCCAAACTTGCAAATAGGGATCGGCATCGTAAGGAATGCCCCATAGGTATCCGTTCCACTTGAGCGGAGACAGCAGCTTGACGGGCTGGTTTGACAACGTATCGGCGATGGCCGAGCCGTCTGCAGAGCGTAAATAGCCGCGAACGGCAAACTCTTGAATCCAGCCGCTATCCATCAGCATGATATCGGGCGCATTTCCGACTTGGAGCTTTTCCTTCCAGCTTCCGTAAGCATCCTTGCCGGATTCGATATTGTTAATGAGTACAACCGAATTCGGATATTTCATCATAAATCGGTTGTTCGCTTCTTTCAGTTTCATATATTCCTCGGGGCTCATGGAAACGTTTACAAGTATTCGGTCCACCTGTTCGCCGGCTCCTTCACGTGCGGCAGGGACGAAATCGGGTCCCCCTCCTTGCTCGCTGGTAAAGACGGGAGCTGGATTGCTCGTACCCGGAACAAATAAAATGACGGTCAACAAAGCAGCCCCAGCCAAGATGAACCAATATTTCCTCGCGGACACATACTCCCTCCTAGATGTTACTGCGCGCCGCCAATAGCAGAAAAGGCAGCAGCGCCGCAACCAGCTTGAAAGCCATGCGAAAAAACCGGGTCGTTCACGCAAATGAACAATTACAATTATAATAGCAACTTTTCCAAATGTTGTCCAAATGAGATTATTGGATTCAAAACGAAAAATGCCGTTCTTCGGATTCCCAAATAAAGCGAGAACCGAAGAACGGCATCATAGATGGATTAAAGCAGGTCGGCAGCCAACTGCGCAAGCCGCGACCGTTCGCCCTTCTCAAGCGTCATATGGCCGCTCAAGCTTTCATACTTGAAATGCTCGACGATATGCGTAAGCCCGTTGCTAACCTGATCGAGATAAGGATGATCGATTTGATCCGGATCGCCCATCAGCACGATTTTGCTGCCTTCACCGACGCGGGAGACAATCGTCTTCACCTCGTGCTTCGTCAAGTTTTGCGCTTCATCGATAATAATAAATTGACCCGGAATCGAGCGGCCGCGTATATAAGTGAGCGCCTCGACCTGAATGCTGCCAAGCCCCATCAAAATTTTATCGATATCCCCCGCTTTTTTTGTATCAAATAAATATTCCAGGTTATCGTAGATCGGCTGCATCCATGGGCGCAGCTTCTCGTCTTTCTCGCCAGGCAAATAACCGATATCTTTACCCATCGGCACGACCGGACGCGCAATCAGCAGCTTTTTATATTTATGCTCGTCTTCCACCTTCAAAAGCCCGGCGGCTAGCGCGAGCAGCGTTTTACCCGTTCCCGCTTTGCCCGTCAGCGTAACGAGCGGAACATCGTCGTTCAGCAGCAGCTCGAGTGCCATTCTCTGCTGAGCGTTGCGCGCCGTAATGCCCCACACCGGGTCGTTGCTCAAGTAAAGCGGCTCCAGCTTGGCGCCGTCCTGACTCACTTTCAGCAAAGCCGATTTGGATGTGCCCATCTCGTCCCGCAAAATGATAAACTCATTCGGGTTCAGTCTGCTGCCCAGCTGAAGGTTCTTGATCGTCAAGAAACGATACGTATAAAATTCATCGATAACGGAAGGGTGAACGAACAACGTCCCGTAACCGGCGTAAAATTCCGAGGTCGATACCGTGCGGTCCGACAAGTAATCTTGAGCCATTAAACCGAGTACATCCGCTTTGATACGGACGAGCACATCCTTGCTGACGAGAACGACGCTGCTCGTTTGCTCCGCTTCCAACTGCTCCATATGATAGTTAAGCGCAACGGCCAATATCCGGTTGTCATTGGACATCTCCCCGAACATTTCCTGTACGCGGATGAAGCTGCGATGATTCAGCTCTACCTTAAGCAGTCCTCCTCCGGGAAGAACGATACCTTCATGAAGATGGCCGGATTCGCGCATCCGGTCCAGCAGACGGGAGACAGACCTGGCGTTTCGGCCTAATTCGTCGGCAAGCCTTTTTTTCGAGTCGATCTCCTCCAATACAACCGCAGGTATGATGACTTCATTGTCGTCAAAGGCAAAGATCGCTTGCGGATCATGAAGCAGCACATTGGTATCGAGCACGAATATTTTTTTCATGAAAACCCTCCCGGCGTAGATGGTTCAATAGAAAGGCATACATAGCCAAACGGAACTGCGGGTACACTACGGTTGGACAGCATTACCTGCAATCAGGAATTGAAAGACGAGGTGGCCAACATGTACAAACGGTGGATTGCGTCAATTGCCATTATCGCTGTTATGGCAGGCTGCAGCACTGTCGCCCGAAACGAGACATCACCCTCTCCGCAAAATAATAAAGGCGTTCGCGCCCAACAGACAGCTCCGCAAAAAAAGGAGATTAAAAACTCCAATGAAGTTGCGAAGCATCTCGAGCAGCTTGCCATGGGCATCAAAGGGGTAAAAGGCGCGCATTGCGTCGTTTTCGGCAATACGGCCGTCGTCGGCATCGATGTGGACGGCACAACCGATCGCTCACGCGTCGGTACGATCAAGTATTCGGTTGCTGAAGCATTTCATAAGGACCCGTACGGCATCGATGCGATCGTGACGGCCGATATCGATATGGCGCAAAGACTGAACGAGATGAGCGCCGACATTCGGCGCGGCAGGCCGATCTCCGGTTTCGCCGAAGAGATGGCCGACATTATCGGTCGGATCGTGCCGCAAGTGCCGCGGGAAATCGTACCGATGCAGCCCGAGATGCAGCAGGCTCCTAAGCTGCCCAATCGGCTTTAACGGAAGCGTAACGCCATTAAGAACGCAAAAAGCCTAGTGAAATGATCACTAGGCTTTCTTTATGGCGTCCGGCACTTGTCCAACCGGTACGCGGAACGTATGAGAACGACCAGACACGGACATCTCAGAAGGCGCAAGCGCACCCATCCGCCCGTCTGCCGCAGAGGACTCCGCAGACGACGTGTTTCTCGGCTTAAGCTTTTCAATGGCTTCGATAGGATCGGTCATCGGCATGACCTCCTTTGGTCGAGAATCATTTCGGCATCCGTAATCCCATTATATCCATCTTCAATGCGACAGTCTACGGTTATTCCGCCATTTTTGCTTGCAGCGCCGCTCTGGCTTCAGCAAGCTTCGGTTCGTTCAAGTAAACGTAAGGGCTCTTCCAGTTGCCCTCGAGAGAAATAAATTGAACATCGGAGCTGTTGATGCCAAAGTAGGCGGCCATCATATTTTTAATTTCGCTGGAAGGCATATTGATTTTCAAGTTATCGCCAACCGCTTCGATGACTCCGCCGAGTTTGGTGATGCCTCCCACCGACTTCATTTTATCGACAACGGCAGCGATCACTTCGGTTTCGCGTTTATTCCGGTCAAAATCGCTGGACATATTCTTGCCGTCGTTTGATTTCCGATAGCGGATGAAATCGAGCGCTTTGTCGCCATCCAACAGCTGGCGGCCCTTCTGCAGATCGATATCTGTTCCGTCAAAGGTATCTTTGTATTTCATCCGAATATCGACGTCGACTTCAACGCCGCCAAGCGCATCGACGACATCAGTAAAACCTTTGAAATTGATTACGGCCGTATACTTCGTCTCAATGCCGAAATATTTGCCCATCATGTCGCTCATGGCGCGTTTCGCGTCGGCTTCCGCAGGTACCTTTGCATCTTTGGCCGATTTGCCTTCCTTAATCAGCTCTTTCAGCTTCTGATTATAGAAAGCGTTGTAGTGCGCATTCGCCTTGCGATCGGCGTAGCCGTCCAGGACAAGCAGAGAGTCGCGCGGAATCGATACGACAGTTGCCGATTTCGTATTCGGGTTGAATGCCGCCACCATCATGACGTCGGTATTCATGCCGCCACCTTTCGGACGGGAATCGAGCCCGAGCAGCACCATGCTGACCGCCTTATTTTTCACCGATTCCGAAGGCTTGATTTTGATGTTATCGACCGTTTCTTCCCCGATATTGCCTATTGCCTCATCGGCTTTCCATGCCAAATATCCAAAGTAAGCGCCGACCAGAATGACACCAGCCAGCAAACCGCCCAAAACAGCACGCAAGACAGGATTTTTCTTTTTCTTCTTGGGCTTTCCGGGCGACGGAGAAGCAGAACCTTTTCTTCTTGCCGCTCCGCGAGGAGGAAGCTTATCTGAACCTTGAGTCATCGCGCATTCACCTTCAAGTCTCAATTGTATTTCGGATTGGAACGAATATCGTGCAGCAGCTGCTCCGCTGATTCTCGCGGATACATCTGCAGCTTCGTTCGACCCTCCCTTTCGTAACGGACATGAACCATCGTCTCGTCCGTTTTCGTTACTTGCAGCGAGGTGACGCCGTGATCCTCAGCGAGCAGCTGCGAGAAAAAATCGAGCGTGTCTACGGCCGCCCGGTCATCCGGCCGGCCGCTTGCGACAATTTGAATTTGAAGCCAATTAAACAAGGCATCGTCCAGCTTCATTTCGCTTCTTCCGCTTCGCTTGCCGCGTTTCCGCCAGACTGCTTGCTTTTCATCTTGTCGTAAAGCTGGCGGCCGCGAAGCATCAGCATCATAAGGACAGCAATGCCCATGCATTGGATAATCGGCAGCTTGTCGACCTGCAAGATCATCAGGACGAACGAACCGATCGCCATGACAATATAGACGAGTATTTCCTTTAAAATCGGCAGCCTCTGATTATTGGCCCGAAACACCGTATTAAAGATATAAATCGTAAACGCAAGGATGAGAAGATAGGATACGAGATAATTCTCGCTCAGCCATTGTTGCATGCCTTTAGCCTCCTAAACCGCCTTATACGCCCGATTGCGCCATTTTGCGATGCTTCTCGGCGCGTTCGCGCTCGCTTTTGTTCAAAATCTTTTTACGCAGACGAATCGATTTCGGCGTTATTTCGCAATATTCATCGTCGTTCAAATATTCGAGCGCTTGCTCAAGGGAGAACAGGCGAGGCGTCTTCAGCTTCACCGTATCGTCTTTGCCTGCGGAACGAATATTGTTCAGTTGCTTCTCTTTGCAAATGTTGACGATAATATCGTTGTCACGCGTATGCTCGCCGACGATCATGCCTTCGTAGATTTCAGTGCCAGGCTCGACGAACTGGATGCCGCGGTCTTCTACGCCCATCATGCCGTAGAACGTCGAATTGCCCGTTTCGCTCGATACAAGCACACCTTGATGGCGGCCGCCGACGCCGCTGCCTGCGAGCGGACCGTAGCTGTCGAAGGCGCTGTTCATAATGCCATAGCCGCGCGTCAGCGTCAGGAAAGCTGTCCGGTATCCGATCAACCCGCGCGCTGGAATAATGAACTCAAGACGCACTTGGCCGTTGCCGTTGTTAACCATGTTGACCATTTCCGCTTTGCGTGTGCCAAGGCTCTCCATAACCGCGCCCATGCTCTCTTCCGGCACGTCGATCATCAAACGCTCGTACGGCTCGCTCTTCACGCCGTCGACTTCTTTAATGATAACTTCCGGTTTGGACACTTGCAGTTCGAAGCCTTCACGGCGCATATTCTCGATCAGAATACCAAGGTGCAGCTCGCCGCGTCCCGATACGACGAATGCGTCCGGGCTGTCCGTTTCCTCAACGCGCAGTGCGACGTCGGTCTCCAGCTCTTTAAACAGACGCTCGCGCAGCTTGCGGGAAGTGACCCATTTGCCTTCTCGGCCCGCGAATGGGCTGTTGTTGACGAGGAACGTCATTTGCAGCGTAGGCTCGTCGATTTTCAATACAGGCAGCGCTTCGGGATGCGCCGGATCAGCAATCGTCTCGCCGATATTAATGTCGCGAATACCGGCAATCGCAACGATGTCGCCCGCGCCCGCTTCTTCGATTTCTATCCGCTTCAAGCCTTGGAAGCCAAACAGCTTCTCGATGCGAGCTTGTTTTGTTTTTCCTTCGCGGTTAATGACCGCAATCGCTTGACCTTGACGCACGACGCCACGATTGACGCGGCCGACTGCAATACGGCCCAAGTATTCGTTGTAATCAAGCAGCGTTACGAGGTATTGAAGCGGCTCTTCGACATTTTCCGTCGGATGCGGAATGTGGCTAACAATCGTCTCGTACATCGCTTGCATGTTCTCGTCCTGCTTCTCCGGATCGAGGCTCGACGTTCCATTCAGAGCGGAAGCGTAAACGACCGGGAATTCCAGCTGTTCATCGTTCGCTCCAAGCTCGATGAACAAATCGAGAACTTCGTCGATTACTTCCGTAGGACGGGCGTTTGGACGGTCGATTTTATTGACGACAACGATCGGTGTAAGGTTGCTTTCCAGTGCTTTGCGCAATACGAATTTCGTTTGCGGCATGCAGCCTTCGAACGCATCTACTACTAGAAGTACGCCGTCGACCATTTTCATAATCCGTTCTACTTCGCCGCCAAAGTCGGCGTGGCCCGGTGTATCGACGATATTGATCAAGTAATCTTTATACGTAATGGCCGTATTTTTCGCCAAAATCGTAATACCGCGTTCCCGTTCAATTTCGTTGGAGTCCATGGCGCGTTCTTGTATGGCTTCGTTATCTCTATACGTGCCGGATTGCTGAAGAAGCTTATCGACCAGTGTCGTTTTGCCATGATCGACGTGCGCGATAATCGCGATATTGCGGATGTTTTCTCTTGCTTGCATAACTTGTAATCCACTCCAATTTGTCTAGTTTTGTAGGCTCTGGTTTGCGGTTTTGGTTACCAACGCGCCCGTTTGCCAAACATCATCCATGCTCCGACGGCGATCAATACGATCGCAATTGCGTAAATGCCCCAGCCCCACAGCACGACGATCGCGAAAAACACAGCGGAAGCCGCCGCGAGCGCAATAGCCGCCGTAAGTACAACACGGGTGCGGGAATTACCGAACATGTAATATTCGTATAGGCCGACGGCAATGCCGAACAGAAACAGCGGCCACAAATATTTAAGGGAATCCCACCCGAAAATGTTGCAAATCATAAAGAGCAAGGCGTATACCGTTAAGATGCCGCCTGGAACAAGCACGACCGCCGGCAGCATTCTGCCGAAGTAAAAAACATGCAGCAAAATACCGGGAATTAAAATGATGATCGGCCAAAACATGGCCCCCAAAAAGCTGAATACACCCAGTTTGCCGAGTAAAATAACGACCCCTGCCAGCAATACAATAATTCCAGCGGAATATTTGTTATTAGGCATTCGCTTTCCGCTCCTTACCGTCTTACCCGCAAGTATTGACGAGAGACGACAGTTTTTATCTTTACTAGTTTAATGGAACTGAGGTGAAAATGCCAGCGGGAACAGAAGGAACAATAAAAAAAAAATACCGTTCACAAGCGAACTTTGTGAACGGTTTGTGAACGAATTACACATGAAAATGTGGCAGCTTCCTGCTATTGCGCTTTCATTCGACGAATCATAATGCCAAACGCGATGACAAGCGGCGCGCAAAACAGCGGCAGCGACTGGACAATTACGGCAGGGGCGTTTGCGAAATGACCGGTAAGCCCGGGATCGTGAACGAGCATTCCCCCCGCAGCATAACCAAGCAAGCCGGAACCGATATAGACGAAAGAAGGAAATTTGACGAGCAGCGTTCCGAGCAAGCGGCTTCCCCATATGATCATCGGTATACTCAAAGCGATGCCGAGCACAATAAGAAGGGTTTCCCCTTTGGCCACGGCGGCAATCGCAAGCACATTGTCGAGACTCATCACCAAATCGGCGACAACGATGGTTCGAACGGCTTGGCCGAGCGTATTCGCTTTTTTTATCGCGTGTACCTCTCCTCCGTTATCGGCATCAATTAACAGTTTGACCGCGATATAGAGCAGAAGCAAGGAACCCACGGCCTGCAGATAAGGCGTCTGCAGCAGTGAAATAGCGGCCAGCGTAAGCAGGCAGCGCAAACCGACGGCGGCCATTGCTCCCCACCATACCGCTTTCCGCTGCTGCTGTTTGGGCAGCGACTGACTGGCCATCGCAATAACAACGGCGTTGTCCCCGCTGAGCAGCAAATTGATCATGACAATTTGAAGCAATATCATTAAGCTTTCCAATGGAGCTCGCCCCCTTCCTTTCAGCTGTATGTCCAAGCAGGGGGGAATATGTCCATAAAAAATTTTGAATCTAATTTCCAAGTTCATCCGTAACATGAATTGTCTTCTAGAAGTTAAAAGAGGGGAGGACTTAAAATATGGACATTACCTCTGTTGATTTTTGGCTGGCTCTGCTCAACATTGTGTTTATTGATCTGATCTTGGCTGGCGACAATGCGATCGTCATAGGCATGGCAGCACGGAACTTGGCCCCTCACCTGCAAAAGAAAGCCGTACTATGGGGAACTGTCGGCGCTATCGGCATTCGAATCATCGCAACGGTCGTGGTCGTACGATTGCTCGAGCTGCCTTGGCTTCATTTAATCGGAGGACTGCTGCTCGTCTGGATCGCTTACAAGCTCGTTCTGCAGGATGATAAACATGGCGATGTGAAAGCCGGCAATACGCTATGGCAATCCATTCAAACCATTATTATCGCTGATGCCGCCATGGGCATCGATAACGTTATCGCTGTTGCGGGTGCGGCGCACGGCAGCATGCTGCTCGTCATTCTGGGACTGCTGATCAGCGTTCCGGTAATCGTATGGGGAAGCACGCTCTTCATTAAATTGATTAATCGCTACAACTGGATTATTTATGTCGGTTCAGGCATTCTAGCCTATACGGCTGCAAAGATGCTGATGAACGAAAAATATTATAAATCGTTTTTCACAGACAACCCGTTCATCTACTGGGGATTTATCGCTCTCGTCATCGTCGCCGTTCTTGGAGCCGGCATACTGACAAACAAACGTAATAAAGCGGCTGCGCAGCAACGCGGCGGCAGCGATCATTAAGCAAACGAAAAAAAGCGCCGTCCCCGCGTACTACGGGAACGGCGCTTTCTATTATTAAAACCAGCGATCCTCTTCGGAGGCGTCTGCCGCATCCGGCGTAAGGTTCATAACCTCGGTCTTCTCAACCGCTTCTTCAATCATGCGATTAAGCTCGGTCAGTCCGTTCTCAACTCGTTCTACTATATATAGATTCGGATTTGTACTCGGCGATTTCGGCAAGAACAGCGTACAGCAATCCTCGTAAGGCAAAATCGACGTCTCAAACGTTCCGATACGGACTGCATCGTCGATAATTTCCTGTTTGTCCATCATGATGAGCGGCTTCAGCATTGGCAGATCAGTCGCTCTGCCGATGACGTTCATACTGCCCAGCGTCTGACTGGCCACTTGACCTAAGCTTTCTCCGGTGACGATGCCGTTTGCTCCGTTCTTGATAGCAAGCTGTTCCGTTATGCGCAGCATGGCTCTTCTCATGAGCGTAATAATCAAATTGTCTTCCTTCGCCTGAGCGAAAGTCGTTTGAATCTCGGTAAAGGGCACCAGATGCAGCTTAAGCGGGGCTCCGGCGTAATGAGACAATCTCTTCGCCAGATCGATTACCTTTTCTTTCGCTTTCTCGCTCGTAAACGGATAGCTGTGGAAATGTACCGCTTCCAGCTCCAACCCTTTCCGCATCGCCATCCAGCCGGCCACAGGACTGTCTATGCCGCCGGACAGCAGTAGCATCGCTTTCCCGTTCGAGCCGAATGGGAAGCCTCCAGGTCCTCTTTCAATCGTGTTGAATACATAAGCGGCTTCCTCTTGCACGTCCACTCGCAGCTCGACCTCCGGACGGTGTACGTCGACTTTAAGTCCCTCCGAAGCTCGCAGCACATGGGAGCCGACCAGATGGTTCAATTCCTGCGACGTATGAGGGAACGACTTCCAGCCCCGTTTGGCGCTCACTTTGAACGTCGCGGGCGGCTTGTCCAGCGATTGCATCAACCCAAGGGCAGTGTCTCTAATCTTGTCCAATTCGGGCGGCACGCTCACAACTGGACTAAAGGTCGATAAGCCGAAAATGTCCTTCAGACGGCTTGCAATTTCCTCATATGGCTCGTCGTTTAACGTAATCGTCAACCGGCCGTAAAGCTTATGGTATTTCAGCGCTTTGAAGTCGTGCAGCTTTAGCTTCAATTGCTGGAGCATCCGTTTCTCGAATTGCGCCCGGTTGCGTCCCTTCATTATAAGATCGCCGTAGCGGATAATAATTGTATCGTATTGCACTTTTATTTTGCGCTCCTTTCAAGCGGCTTCAGCTTGTTGATCATTCTCTTCAACGCGGCGGCAAGCCGGTCGATGTCCGGCTCAGTATGCTCATCACCCAGACTGATTCGAATCCCTCCCGAAGCATGCGCAATGTCTCGTCCCATCGCCAGCAGCACGCGACTCGGCTTGCTGTCTTTGGACGAGCAGGCCGATTTGGTGGAAGCGATAATGCCTTCCTCCTCCAGCATATGAACAATAACTTCAGGCTTCATGCCGGGGTAAGAAAAATGGATAATGTGAGGCGCCGCCAACGCCTCATCCGCGCTGCCATTCAACGATAGCTCTGGTATACCGTTCAGATGGCCGATCAGCCTGCTGCGCAGCTTATACATAGCTGCTCTTCGCGCGGCCGACGATTCCACCGATAGGCGGAACGCTTTAGCCGATGCCACAATAGACGGCACGTTTTGCGTACCGGCGCGCAGCTCGCGCTCTTGAGAGCCTCCCGAGAAAAGCGGCAGCAGTTCAAGTCCGGCGCGAACGTACAAAAAGCCGGCGCCTTTCGGTCCGCGCACCTTATGAGCGGAGCCGCTCAGCAAATCCGCACCCCATTCTTTCGGCCGAATCGGCAGCTTGCCAATACTTTGCACAGCGTCAATGTGAAACAAAATGCGCGGATACCCGCTCAATAGCTTCCCGATCTCCTCGACCGGCTGAATGGAACCAACTTCGTTATTGACGTGCATGACGCTGACCAGAATAGTTTCCTCTGTCAGCGATGCCTTTAACTGCTCGAAGTCGACGATGCCGTTCGCATCTACCGGCAAATAGGTGACGCGAAATCCTTCCTGCTCCAACTGACGGAAAGCATCGTAAACCGAAGCATGCTCAATCTGCGTTGTGATTAGATGATTGCCGCGGCTTTTGTATTTGCGGGCCGCTCCTTTGATAGCTAAATTGTTGCTCTCTGTTCCGCCGGAAGTAAATACGATTTCCTCCGGCATTGCGCCAAACAATCCGGCTAACAGCGCACGCGAGCGGCCGATCAGCTTGTCCGCATCGGCCCCTGCTTTATGGATCGAAGAAGGATTTGCGTAATGCGCCTTCATTACTTCGGCCAGCGTATCGACGACTTCGTCATACGGCGGAGTCGAAGCGCAATGGTCAAAATATAACATGTGCCCGGCCACCTCCCTATTTCCGTGCATAAATAAAAAGATCAACGACGGCATCCGCAGCAAGCGGCTTGCTATCGTGATCTGTTAAGTCCTTGTCCGTTGATTGCGGAATAAGCTCCTCTGCAAGCCTTCTTACAGGCCGGCTTGAAGCACCTTCGTTACATATCTTCTCGTCTCGTCGGGCAGCCTATGCGCGTTAGCAGCTAGTTCGGCATTCGTCGAGATGCCTAGTCGGTCAATCCGTCCAGGTCCCGCATTATAAGCGGCTAAAGCGACTTGCTCGTTGCCGTTGTATTTGCCAAGCAGATAAGCAAGATAACGGGTTCCGCCTTCAATATTTTGCTGTGGATCAAACGAATCCGTTACGCCAAGACTGCGAGCAGTGCCGTCCATCAGCTGCATCAAGCCTTTCGCTCCTGCCGAAGAAACGGCGTTCGCGTTAAAGCCGGATTCCGTCCGAATGACGCTCTTGACCAGCAGCGGATTAACACCGTACTTCGCTGATGCTGCAGCGATTAACGATTCATAGTCGGAATTTGCACCTGCACTTCCGGCGGCGGATAGGTTGCCTGCCGGCAGCGCCCCATACAAGTTAGGCAAAGCGGAAAGCTGAGCCAGCATGGCCGAAGGATCGGTTGTTGCGTCCGCTTCCCCATTCGCATTGCCGTTTGCATACTGGGCAAGCAATGTATCGAATAAAGACGTTCCGTCTTCTGAAGTCGCGCTGAGCGGACTAGTCGAAGAATTGGAATCGAGACTTTGGGCGATTTGCAATTGGATCATTTGTTTCAATGTGCGCGGATCTACGCTCTGGATACTCATAGTTTCCCCCTGTTGTTCGCATATTGCGGGCTTGCCGTTCATCAAAAGGCTCTATTTATTGTATCGGTTTTTATTGTACATGTTTTTATGCTTTCCGGCTAGTCCGGTACAACTTTTCTGCCGAAACGCCTTTTTCCGGCAATGAGAAAGAGCTTTGGCCGCATTTGGCCAAAGCTCTTTCTTCTGTCGAATACGTTATTTATGCACTTTACACATCCTTCGATCAGATGCGTTACTTATGCACCTTCACGCGTTCTTCGATCGGCTGGAACTCTTTGTCCCCCGGCTCGCTTGTCGGCTTGCCGAAAGGCAATTGGGCAATGAGCTGCCAGGAAGCGGGAACGCCCCATTTGCTTTTGACCTGATCGTCAATCAGCGGATTATAATGCTGCAGAGAAGCGCCAAATCCTTCGCTTTCAAGCAGCGTCCAGACAACGTACTGGACCATGCCGCTCGATTGCAGCGACCATTTCGGGAAGTTTTCCGCATAATCGGCGAATTGCTTCTGCAAGCCTTCAATAACCGCATTGTCCTCGAAAAAGAGCACGGTGCCGTAGCCGCTTTTAAAGGCGTCCATCTTCCCCTCAGTCGCTCCGAAATGTTCGGCCGGCACGATTTTGCGCAGCGTCTCTTTCGTCAAATCCCACAGCTGGTCATGTTGCTGACCGAGCAGGACGAGCGCCCTTGCGCTTTGCGAGTTGAACGACGCCGGTGTATACTTCACCGCGTCTTGAATGAGCGAAACGATTTGATCGTCGGATAAGGGCGATTGCTTGCTGATTCCGTAATAGGAACGCCTCTTCTTGACTGCCTCGAGAAATCCGTTAGACAACGTTGTAGCCAATGTTCATCCTCCCGCATTCATCAAGATCCGCATGAGCCTGCAGGCCCATACGTCTTCGTTAGAATCCCACGCCCAGGCTAGAATATGACTGGCTGATACAGGGAGCTTGCAGCACGGCGGTTATGAAAAAGCCGGCCCCGCGAAGGAACCGGCATGCTTGTCTCGCATATAAATCGTTCATTTTGTTGCTTATTCCGTTGCTTCGCCTTTGACGTCTTTCACTGTAATCGTAATGGGCGAATATTCAGCGATTACCGTTTGACCGTGTACAGAGACGCTTCCTTCCGACGATAGATCCTTTTCAGTCATAATGCCGAGCGCGATCGTAAACTGGTTCATCTGAACCGGAATGTTTTTCTCCCGGCGCACTTCTTTGCCGTTCAAATAGAACACTGCTTCGTTTGTTTCGCGGCTGTACGTAATTTTATAGGTGTTGAATTCGCCGGCATTAAAGTCGGAGCCTTCCTTGAATATGCTGAAATAGCGGGTTTTGTCGGTCTCCGGCACCTGCACTCCCGGAAACGGCAAGATCGCATAGACGCTGGCGTACTGGTCCTCGGAAGCGAAGAAATCGAGCGCTGCCCCCGTCGTAAAATCAAGCAGATGAAAAGAAACATAGCCGTCGTACAAATCGTTCGGCGCCGTGTTCCGCGTGCGTGCGCGAAGCTGAATTTCAAAGCTGATTTCTCCCGTTTGCGGAATCTCGACCGGCTTGGCCGAATAATACATATGCTTGGCGTTGTCCAAAATTTGCACTTGATGATGCTGGCGACTCAGCGGCGCCCGCACGTACAAAATGCCATTGCGTACAATAACGACAGCCTCGGGCTCGCGATATTGCCAAAATGATCCATCCGGCAATTGGAAGCCGCCGACCGTCCATACGTTTCCTTCGTCCAAAATCGTGTCAAAGCTGCCCAGCACCCATTGTTTTTCCATCGTCTCTCATCCTCCGATTGTTATGATGTTAACGAAACTATTACAGCAAGCCTTGAATAAGCAGGGCGGCAAGCATGAGGTAGCCGCACCGGAACGTCGCTTTTACCGAAGCGCCCATCAGCGGGGCATAGGCGGCATTCGGATTCGTATCCTTTAATTTGCCGTACGCTCCGTATAACGGAATAACGGCCGGCAGCGCAAGCAGAGCGTATACTGGCAGCGCACCCGCTGCACAGCAAGCAATTAGCGCGAGGCAGCCAAGAAACAGCAGCGTGCGGGAGAACATAAGCGCGCGCCGCTCTCCCCACACGACAACCAGCGTTTTTTTACCGGCTTCTCGATCGGCCTGCCAATGCAGGAAATGATGATTGAATAAAATAAGCGTCGTCAGCAGGCCGATCGGCAGCGACAGCAGCAGCGCCCGGTAATCAAGCTGAGACGTCTGCACATAGTAAGAACCCATAACGGGCAAAACGCCGAACGACAGCAAAATCGCAATCTCGCTGTAGCCTTTGCCCCGATAGCCGAACTTAATCGGCGGCGCGACGTAGAAATAAGCGATTAAAGCACCAAGTGCGCCGAACACAAGCACCATCCAGCCGCTTATGAACGCCAGCCCAATTCCGCAAATCACGGCGACGGCAAGCAATCCCCATGTAACGGCAGCGAAAGTGCGCACCGACCAAGTTCCGTTGGTCAGAAAGCCGGAGTTGGTGGAAATCGCCCCATCCGCCTGTTTTGCCGCTTCATCGGTGCCGTTGTAGTAATCCCATAAATCGTTGATCATATTGGAAAATAAATGCACAGCTCCCGACCCGATCAAGGTGAGAAGCAAAAGCCAAAAATTGAATTGTTCGTCCCAGACAAACGCCCCAAGCGCTCCGAGCGCGGCTGGGATCAGGATAACCGGCAAAACCGATATCCGTGATGCTTTCTTGAATTGCTGTATGATGCCCATTGCCTATTCCCCTCGCTGTCTCTCTGTTAAACGGTCGAACCGGATGTCGGTGACCGAGGCATAACCTTTGTGATTCATTTCACTATATCAATTAGAACACTTTCCGCGAAAGTCCGTCAACTGAAAGAATCGGGCGAATCGCTCAGAAAATAACAAAAAAAGGCTGCTCAAAGCCGAAGCTTTGAGTAGCCTTTTGATTGCAACCTTTTTGATTGCAGCTGTTCGTTCGCCTACCATTCGGCTCTGCTAAATATGCCGTCTGGAACGGATCAATCTAGTCATGGCGTATACCAATATCGCGATTACGACAACTTCGAAAGCTGCGGTAGCGAAAAACTTGCCATCTGCTAACTGAATCTGGATGAACCAATCCGACTCGCTGCCTTTAGGCTCGATCCACCCCGCATCATTTCTGTTCGGGAATAGCAGATTCTCGATCGCGCTGACCAGCCAGTTAATTAGGAAAAAAGAGAGAATGCCCATCCAAGGCGCTAGCTTGCGCCACGGTGAAGTCTTGAAGATCGTGATGCTGAAGAAAATGTTGACGACGAGCAGCAGCATCATCGTTGTCGTCATTAGGATACCGCTAATTGCGGAAGCGGTATTGATGCTGACCCGGAAGCCGAGGCCGGATAAGTTAATGCCGGTTGCGGCCCCATACAGCACCTGATGTCCGTATGACGCCGCCGCTAGCAGAGCGACGCCCGCTGCGCCAATCACGATCGGCGATAAAATCGTTGCCAACGGGTGAACCGGAAGCAGCATGCGTCCGTAGGCGCTTAAATTTCTCGCATATGTCTGGCAGACGGTGACCGAGACCGCAATTAAAGCGGCGACGAAGCCGGTAACGCTTAAGGCGTACAGCAGAAATTTATCCCATCCGGAGAAAATAGCACTGAGCAGCAGCAAAAGCTCAGCAACGATCAGGATGGCGGCGATAGAAACGTAACGATTCGCATTAAGCTTCCAATCGTATTTGATCACCTTTCCGATCACTCCGCATACACCTCCCTAAATAATTGTTCAACGCTTTTGCCCTTTTGAACTCGAATATATTCCACGTCATCGTGTAGAACGATCGCGCCGTCTTTAATAAGAACCACTTCGTCGAATATACGCTCAAGGTCTGTCACCAAATGAGTGGATACAATAAGGCAGCTGTTCTCACTATAGTATTGAACGATCGCATCCAATATTTTGCTTCTGGCGACGAGGTCGACGCCGCCGATCGGTTCGTCCAGCATATACAGCTTGGCGTTTCGGGACAAAGCCAGCGTCAGTTGCAGCCGCTCATGCATCCCTTTGGACAGCGACGCGACGCTCTCGGACGGCGTCAGCTTCATAAAGGCGAGCATTTCTCTCGCTTTGACGTCATCGAAGTCGGCGTAAAAATCGGCGTAGTAGCGAACGGCGTCTTTTACCTTCATCCATGATTCTGTTACGGGCCGGTCGGGCATAAACGAAGTGATCGCCCTCGTCTGCAGGCCAACAGGCACACCGCCAATGGCAATTTCGCCGGAGGCAGGACGGATGAGCCCCGCCGTCAGCTTCATTAGCGTACTTTTGCCGCTGCCGTTGCTGCCAAGCAAACCGACGATTTTACCCGGCTGCAGCTCGAGCGTGACGTCCCGCACCGCATTTTTGGCGCCATAATGCTTCGTTACATTGGTCAGCTTTACTATAGGTTCCATTCGTTACGCCTCCCGCCCGGTTTCTTCTTTGTCCATTCCGACCGCATCCGAGACGATCGCCACAATTTCCGACTCGCGGAAGCCGAGCTCCTTCATGCCCTGTACAAAATGATCCAGAAGATCGCCGGCCATACCCTTCTTCATTTGCATAATCGTCAGCTCCTCGCTCGTTACATAGCGGCCAAGGCCGCGCTTCGTCTCTACAATTCCTTCCCGCTCCAGCTCCTGAAACGTACGTTGAATCGTATTCGGGTTGATTTGCAGCTCGGCCGCCATCTCCCGCACCGATTCGATTTTATCTCCCGGCTTAAGCTTGCCGGTAATAATTTGCCGTTTGACATGGTTCATAATTTGCAAATATATCGGCTGATTGTTATCGAACGTCATCGTCACGATAAGCGATCCTCCTTTCATCTACGTCACATTGTATTAGTGTTATAGGTAAATAGTACACTATGACAGAAAAGGTGTAAAGATAATTTTTCCAAAAAATAAAAAAACCGTCTCATCCCCACAGGGACAAGACGGTCGAACGGCTTAACCAATTAAATTTTAAAGATACCTGCTTTTTCTTTCAAATCGCGGGACGATTGCTTCAGCTCGCCCGCCAGGTTGCCCAGTTGATCGGAAATGGCGTATTGATCGTTCGATAGACCGGACATATCTTCCATTTTTCCGTTTACATCCGAAGACGTTTGCAGCAGCTTGTCTACCGCCGTTACGATGTGGGTAATGCCTCCCGTAATTTCTCCGATGGCAGTTGAAATTTCGCTAATTTGCTCGGACAAGACGCTGCTTTGACGTTCCAGTCCTTTGAACATGTCGCTCGCGGTTACAGAAGCTTCCTTCGTCGTTGTAATAACTTGCGCGAAGGCAAGCAAACGTTCGCCGCTCTCCGCAACGTCGTTCTGAATGAAGTGCAGCTCTTTCGTAATATTTTTCGAAATATCGTTCGTTTGGCCGGATAGCTTGCGAATTTCATCAGCGACGACAGCGAAACCGCGTCCGTGCTCACCTGCGCGAGCCGATTCAATCGAAGCGTTCAGCGACAGCAAGTTCGTCTGCGTATTCAAATCTTGAATGCCGTCCAGAAACTTCGATACTTGTCCGTAACGCTCCGTAATACGCTTGAACGCTTCCGTTACGAGCTGGAATTGCTCAACGGCCTGATTGGCCATTTGTACAACGCCTTCCATATCGCGGGAGCCTTCTTGCGAAGCGTTCTTCATTTGCTGCATATCATTATTAATATAATCGCTAGAAGCTGCGATCTCTTCCGAGCTGGCCGAGATTTGCTCTGTTACAGCAGAAATCGAAGAAGCGTCATCATATTGGGAGAGCAGGATACTCCGCCCGTCCGTAATTTGTCCTTTGACCTGCTCCGAAGCCATCCGGTTGCGGTCGACCATATCGCCCATCGAATTGGACATCGCCAGCACCGTGCTGCTTACTTCCAGCGTCGACTTAATCGTATCGCGCAGCTTGCCGCCCATATCGGCGAGCAAACGATCGATATCTCCGAATTCGTCCTGGCGTTCCAGCTTCTTGTTGAAGGTGAAGTCGCTGTTCTTGTAGGCTTCGATTCGGCCCATAATGCCGGCCAAACCTTTTCTGATGCTGCGGTTGAGCGTGTACGACATCAGGAACGGAATGACGGCCAGCACGAGCACGTTGATCAGAATGATCATATTCGCCGCATCCATGCTGCGGCTCAGACGCTTCTCCGTTTCGCCAAGATCGGTGCCCATTCTGTTGTCCACCGACTCGCTCGCATAGCTAAGCGTGATCGTATAGACGGAGATCAGATTTTTTACGCGGAAAGACTTCATTTCCGTACTTAAGTCTTTCGTGTTCAAATCCGTCGTCATCAAATTGTTGTAGGCCATTTCGAATACCGCAATTTGATTAGAATACGTCAAATTCGATTCGTCGGCTGGGAACATCTCGTCAATCTTTTTAAACGTATCCTTCAGTTTAGCAATTTTATCAGGAACGGTTGCGAGCATCTCTTGAATCGATTCAATCTGCGAAGTGTCCGAATTCTCGATCACGTCGATCATATGTAGCATGGAGCGCAGCATCGTGTCGGATACTTCTCTGTATTGCCTGTTCGCTTCGTTCAGCGTATTGGAATCATCCACGGCGTTCGATACTGATAAATTTTGAGTAAAAATAAATACGCCTGCCCCCACGTTAAACAACGTAATAACTGAGGTAATCAACAGGAGCTTAAATGTAATCTTCTGCTTGCCTAAAAACTGAGCGGCCATCGAAGGCCATTTCTTTACCTTCTGAATCATCTGTCGGTTCTCTCCTTTTGATGTAGGTCCAACAAGGCAAAAAAAAACTATTCGGCCGCAAAAAGGGGCGAATAGCTTAGCAATGCTAGTTGGCTAGTCCTCTTACTGGCGGTCTGGCAGCCGTAGTCGCCTGCTGTGCGACATTAGGCCCATAACTTTGCGCCCTTATCTTTCGATAAGTTTGCCATTTTACAGTATTCGACTGTCTTCGACACCTCTCTAGTTTAGGTCAAATTTGCCAATTTGTAAAACAAAATCTTGAAATAGTTGCCTTCCATAACCATAATCGCCTGCACGTCTGCAAGCGGAATAGACGCAAACCGACAAACTCGCTTATAATAGGGCTAATTAGAGACGAACGGGAGAGAGTGTGCAATGGATTTCCGGCTGGATTTAATCGATAACAAAATTGAGTTTTTCGAGGCGGGCGACTTGAGGACGCTGGAGCTGAAGGTCGATCAGCAAATCGAAAACAACAAGGCTTTACTGCTTGACGTGCATCATGTACAGCATCAGGTCGTGTTCAATCCGAACAGCGGGAAAATGCAGTACAGCGCCGTTGTTCATTTCAAAGCAAAAAAGGGATAATACAGCTCTGAAAAAAAAGGGTTGCATAACGGGCTATGCTTATGGCATAATACTTTTTGTCGCTTGTTGATATGCGCCGGTGTAGCTCAGTTGGTAGAGCAACTGACTTGTAATCAGTAGGTCGTGGGTTCGACTCCTATCGCCGGCACCATTTTTTTTCTTAGTACGGGACGTAGCTCAGCTTGGTAGAGCACCTGGTTTGGGACCAGGGGGTCGCATGTTCAAATCGTGTCGTCCCGACCATTAAAAGCGAACTAGACGGAAGCTTAATTTCGATTAAGCTTCCTTTTTTGTACCCTGAAACTTTCTACCGGACGCTGCGTCTATCCCTGTATGAGGAAGATGAAGATGACGAAAACAAATAAAAATCGTAATCGGCGAGGCCCGCGAACAGTAATCTTCACCGCTGCCGGCCTCGCTTTCCTTTGCTGCCTATTGTTTTGCGTTTCCGCCTATCGCATATGGACCTTTGGCAATGTTTCTGATTCGGTGAAAGCCGATGCCGCCATCGTACTCGGAGCAGCCGTATGGAACGGCGAGCCTTCTCCGGTGCTTAAGAAGCGGATCGAGCATGCGGTTACGCTGTACCGGCAGGGCTCGGCGGGCAAAATCATTTTCACGGGCGGCCGCACGAGCGAAGGCGAGCCGTCGGAAGCGGAAGCTTCGTTTGCCTACGCAGAATTGCTTGGCGTCCCTCCCAAAGATATGCTTATTGAGACCGAGTCGACTATTACCGAACAAAACTTGCTCTATTCCCGTAAAATTGCTGCAAGGAACGGATTAAACAGCTATTTGATCGTTAGTGATCCGCTCCATATGAAGCGAGCGATGACGATGGCGCATCGCTTCGGCATGGAAGCCTACTCATCGCCGGCGGCCGATTCCGCTTATCAAAGCTTACGGACGAAGCTGCCTTTCCTCTTCAGGGAAACGTTCTATGAGATCGGATTTACCGTTACATCTCCATTTCGTTCATTTCCCGGCTCTTAGATGCGTATCAGCGCATGAATGACTGCGTTCAGCTGTAGTCTCGTTCCAGACCTTCCTTTATATAGCGGATAAGAAGGTCCGACTTCTCCTTGTTATCGTCGCTGTTATAGATGACCAGATCGCAATCGACCAGTGCCTCTATCTCATCATCGAAGGAAGCCAATCGCCGGGTCGCGTCGGCTTCGTCGGATGCCCGCTTGAGAAGCCGATCGCGGCATTGCGCCTTGTCCGCTTTGACGCCAATAACGAGAATTGATTGTCCGAACTGCTCTCTGACCTTCTTGACGCCATTTGCATCCAAGACGATCGACCGCGTCTCTCCCCGCTCTACCGCCTCTTTGATTGCATCCAAGTGCGTTCCGTAATAATGCCCCTGATACTCAGTCATCTCAAGCAGCTCTCCCTTCTCCAACATAACGGCCATTTGCGCCTTCGTTCCGAAATAATAATGCTGCCCTTGAACCTCCCCGCTTCTTGGCGGTCTCGACGTCCATGTCACAACTCTAGGCACACCGAGCATCGCTTGCAGCGAGCTTTTCCCCGAAGCGCTTGGTCCTTGAAAGACGATCAAATGCCATTTCATCGCTTACCCCTCCGTTGTTTAATTGTAGAGTTACTCGTCCACTGTCCCCGTTGTCCGTTTTTACAGTTTACCAGAAGGCGGAGCAGGGAACCTCCTCTATTTCGGCGGCTATCGACTGGCGGCTGGCGGAGAGACATTGACTTTTACAGGCGAAGGCGTTAACGTTTATGCTCATAAAAAGATGTCATTACATTCAAAAGGACGGTGCTGCGAAATGGAAAAAGCGACATTTTCCGGAGGATGCTTCTGGTGCATGGTTACCCCGTTTGACGAGCTGCCGGGCATCGCCGGCATCGTCTCCGGATATATGGGTGGACATACCGCCAATCCGACATATGAGCAAGTGAAAAGCGGTGAAACGGGGCATGCAGAGGTCGTTCAGATTACGTTCGACCCGGCTCTATTCCCCTATGAAAGACTGCTGGAGCTTTATTGGATGCAGATCGACCCAACTGATCCGGACGGTCAGTTCCACGATCGGGGCAGCCAGTATCGTACGGCCGTTTTTTATCATAATGAGCGGCAGCAGGAGGAAGCTGAGGCGTCCAAACGAGAATTGGCGGAAAGCGGCCGCTTCGACAAGCCGATTGTAACCGAAATTACGGAAGCCTCTACTTTCTATCCAGCCGAGGATTACCATCAGGACTATCATCGCAAAAATCCGAAGCACTATAAGGAAGACCGAGAGTTGTCCGGTCGCGACCGATTCATCGGCAGCCACTGGGAGACGAAGTAAATCAAGCATACAAAGGGAGTCTATCATTGATGAAAATAAGCAAAGCCAACGCCGAGCATTACATCTGGGGCAGCCAATGCGACGGCTGGCATTTGGCGAAGGGTTCGAATTTGAGCGTCATTCACGAAAGAATGCCGGCCAATAGCTCGGAAGTAAATCATTATCATGAAGTCTCCCGCCAATTTTTCTTTGTCCTGTCGGGTACGGCAACGATTGTAATAGACGGTCACGAGATCGTACTTGAACCGCATGAAGGGGTCGAGGTCGCTCCATTGACCGTCCATCAAATGTTCAACAAGTCGGATCGGGATATTGAATTTCTCGTTATATCCCAACCGACCAGCCATGGGGACAGGGTTGTTGTTGAATAAAGCAGTGTCTTCTTACAAATAGATGCCTGAATAGGCGAGTAATAACTTTGGATAAGCCCTTCGGGGCTTTTTTTAATTGGATTTATTAAAACTTGTTGACCAGTCTAATTAATAATGATAATCTTTATCAATGAAATCGAACTGTTGATTATCTTTTTAAGCGGAACCGCTTTGCCCAACGATTTATACAGATCAAAAGGAGAGAATCGAATTGAAAAAACGCTTCATTTTGGGGATCAGCTTCACTCTGATTGCCTTACTGCTTACCTCTTGCAGTGCAGCAAGCAATGGTAACAAAAAAACTTTACCAGCCAATAACGAACAGCAAAGCAGTAAAAAAGAAACACGGTTGTACAAGCACGCTATGGGAGAAACGGAAATTCCGGTAAAGCCTGAACGCGTCATAACTTTACAGTATGCCAGCCAAATGATTTCTGTCGGCTTGAAGCCGATCGGGGCTGTAGACTATTTGCTGGATAATCAATTTCCTGATTTTAATGGAATTGAATCAATCGGCTCGCGCGAAGCGATTAACTACGAAAAAATGCTTGCAATGGAGCCAGATTTGATTATTGCAGGCGATCTTGAACAGGACGTCTACGATAAGCTGTCTAAAATCGCGCCAACAGTCGTCGTTCCATGGATGGCGCATGATTTGTTCGGCCATGTCGAAATTATGGGAGACATTCTGAACCGTCAGGAAGAGGCTAAGTCATGGAAAGCGGAGTTTGATAAGAAGATCGCTGCAGCTCGGGAAAAAATTATTGGCGCAATCGGAGAAGACAAGACGGTAGCGATCTACCGCGTTGATCCGAAGGAATTTTCGGTTTACGGTGTGCGCAACATCGGCTTCACTTTGTACAAAGCATTAGGCCTGCACCCTCCGGCTTCTGTTCAAAAAGAACTCGATAAAAATCCCGATCTGTGGGGAATTCAAATCTCGCTCGAGGTGCTGCCTCAATATGACGCCGATTACGTCTTTGTCACTACACTTGGAACCGAAGAAACAGAACAAGAATTTAATAGGATCAAAAACAGCTCGCTCTGGAAAAATCTTTCATCCGTCAAAAATAATCGGGTATACTCTATAGACATGGATACTTGGCTGGGCTATACACCGCATAATGTAGAAGTGCAGCTTGATGAAGCCACCAAGCTGCTGCAGGAAGCTAAATAAAGCTGAGTAACGCAAAGACGACCGTTTCGCCTGCAATGAGGCAAACGGTCGTCTTTTTATATGACGCTTGTTTAATTATTTTTGAACATGGTACTTTAAAGATTTTGACCAAAAATACATTCCCATGCCGAATAGAGTCATCATACCGCCTAAGAATTGAAATACTGAGATGGTTTCTCCTAACAGCAAGTACGCCAAAATAATGGCAAGAACAGGCTCTCCAATAATACCAACGGATACCGTTGTTGCTCCAATTGATTTTAACAGCAGATTAAAAATGGATTGCCCCAGAATCGTTGGGATAATTGCGAGCAACAAAAAGTAAGTCCAGTCAGTAGAATCGTAACCAAGTAAATTGTAGTTATTTATCAGATTGTAAATCAGCAAGACGATACCGCCAATCACAAAAACAATAATGCTATACACACTTGTATCGATTTTCCGGCTTACCTTCTGCCCTGCCAAAAAATAGGCTGAAATAAAGAACGTCCCTATTAACGATAAGCCGTCTCCAATCAGCGCTTCTTTCGAAACCCCAATGTCTCCCCAAGCTATACTGATTGAACCCAACAGAGCAATGAACAAACAAAAATACGTCATCCGATTAACTTTTTCCTGAAACAAAAAGTATGAACCGATCATCACAATTAAGGGCTGCAGGGACAAGATGACCATAGAGCTTGCAACGGACGTATAGACCAAAGACTCCATCCAAAATAATAAATGCAGCCCTAAAAGAATACCGGCTAAAATAACGATAAGCCATTCCTTTCTATTCAGCCCTAGGGAGCGAAACCTTTTCCAAGGAACAAAAACGAGCATGATGATAACAGAAATAAACAATCTGTACATTCCCGCCACTGAAGTAGGGGTATCTGAATATTTAATCATGATGGAAGACATAGAGATGGACAATATACTGATAAATAACAGAACAAACGGATGAGAAAGAAAAGAAAATCTTGTTGCTTTAACCATAGTTCCTCCAAGCGGATAGACAATTGCCTGTGCACAGCATTGTAAAGATAAGCCGAAGCTGGATATAATAATATCATCATCAATGTCCTTTTTGTGTAACTATATCTCTAATTTATATTGATTTATCGTCAAGTAAAGGAGCGGGCACTTTGAATAAAAATATACACGTAGCCATTCAATATCCCGACGAGACATTCCCATACATCATGTACACGCATACCAATCATGGATCTGTACCTGATGGCAGAGGAGTTAACGAGCTGCATTGGCACGAAGAATTACAAATTACTTTAGTGACCAAAGGGAAACTAACTATACAAATTAATGGAATCGACTATAACTTAGAAACAGGTCAAGCCATTTTTATAAACAAGAGTATCCTTCACATTGTTACGTATCTAACTCATGACGGCGAGTATGTCAGTTTTAATTTCCCGGAGAAGATTCTCGCCTTTTATTCAGATAGTGCCATGGAAAAAAGCTATGTACTCCCTTTTACCAATTCTTATTTATTATCCATCGAGATCAAAGGGGATGTGGAGTGGCAAAATCAAATCCTGCAAATCCTTTCTCAAATGAAGAAGGACTTTGAAATGAAAAAGCGCTGGGGATGGCAGTATGAGGTTTCCATCAAAACGGCTCAGTTGTGGCTTATTCTTATATCCAACATTTCCCTATCTCCTGAGGAATCAGCAAAACACAACAGACTGCAACAAGAGAGAATGCAACTAATGGTCAGCTTTATCCACCAAAACTATACAGACAACATAACTTTGAAGGAGATTGCTGACGTTGCGCATTTGAGCGTGTCAGAGTGCACTCGCAGTTTTAAAAAAAGCATTCATATGACTCCCTATTACTACTTGGTTCAATACCGAATTAATAAGAGCTGCGAACTGTTAAAATCTACGGAATATACAATAACCGAAATTGCCAGAAGAGTCGGCTTCAATCATGTCAATCATTTTATCCAGTCTTTTAGAAAGCATCGCGACATTACGCCTAAGGAATTCCGTATAAATGGTATGTGAAAAAGTTCCTTTTATTTCTATCCCAACGTTCTTGCCCACTGACAGACAACACAAGAGAACTTGCTCAGTAGGAGAACTGGTACCTATTGCTCAAGCTTGCGCTCATAGTAAGCTAGGTTCCCAAGATTCCAGTCCTAGCAATTTGCATCCTAATGGGGAGAGGAATGTCTGAAACGGTTTCGCATGCCAATACTGGACTCTTTCTTTAATTGTCACGTCATCGAATTCGTTAGCTGGAATCATTGTCAGGGGAAACCAAAATGAATCGAAGTCTAAATCAAGATCAAGGTGACATCTTTCCGCATCGAAAATAATGAGGTCGCACATATTAATTCTCTGAGGGCTGTTGCTTTTATGAACTGTTATCTCTGTTTGCAAACATATTCTTCCATAAATTTTATTGGTCTCCTTCGGATCGAGACTAACCATTAATGCCTGATTGCCGAGAACTTCACTGAAGGCATTATAGACAGGCTCATACATTCGAATATCCCATAACGATTGATGATGAGTTGAATATGAGGCATTCATTCCGCCTCTTACCAACCATTGCAGATAACGGAGAACGTAAAAATGAGTCACGACTTGGGGATATACAACAAAGCCGTGTTGTCTCCAACTGGAAATATTTTTTTCTTTCGTTATGTCCAATGTATTCTTCCACCTTTCATCACAATGCATACTGTACTGCAAGGAAAAAGAGCACAATACTTTTTAAATGCTTTTAATAAGTTGTGATCATTGTAGCAGATGATGCCTTAAGAAGACAAGTTGAAAATGTATGACAAACACTTATAATGACTTATAAGTACTTAAATAGGATGTAATGGCAGTCGGTAGCGCTTGCAAGGTCTTCCGAGAGATTACGGCTCAAGTCAAAATTTTTAACAACAAAAACATGTGTTTGGATCAGGTGGAATGGCAAAACAATAAAACAGCGGTAAGTCTTAGACAAGAAAATAAGTCCTAGACTGCCGCTGCTTTCTTGATCTGTCTTGCACAGTGTCTCCTGAGCCAGTAGGAAAATGGCAAGGTGCATAGGACTTGGTTAATGTCTGGGTTCTCAGACGCGGACCATGGCCATGCCGCGATTCGAACCATTAGGTTACGCTCTGCTTCGCTGAAGAGTTGGCTGTAGGCCCCATACGGGAAAACTTGCATGGTAAGATTTTTCAAAATTATGGAGAGTGGCACGCCTTTCGGACTGACCCATGGGTGATCGCAGTCGTACTGAGACGCATTCCCACCAAGGATGATGCGACCACCAAACTTCATTGCGTCCAATGCAGCTTCTAAGTATGTGCCAGCCTACGTTGTCGAAGAACAAGTCTACACCCTCTGGACAATTCTCCTTTAACTGCTCATCCAATTCGCCAGCCTTATAGTCGATAGTTGCATCTATGCCGAGCTCGTGTTCAAGCCACGCGGGTTTACGGGCTCTGTTTTCTAATTATCTCTTTGGAATATCGCATCATGCATTAACATACCACTATGCCTAGATTTCAATTACACTTGCTATATCCACAGTTCGTGCATTCCTTGCACCCTTCGATGTTCAGCAGCGTTGCCGATCCGCAGGATGGACATAGATCGCGAGAGCTGACCTCGCCTTGCTTAAGCCCGTCAATGACCGCTTCTGGAGCAAGCACAGGCGCAGGCACGGCCGGAGTCGCAGACTGCAGCACTGCTTTCCCTACAGGCTCAGCCGAGGACGAAGACGGCAACGACGCTGCTACCGCATCTTCGCTCGCTGCTGCCTGCTCGTCTGCGCTTTCGAGATGAATCTCCAGCGCCTTAGCGACGGCGTCGGCAATCGATTCGACGCGGTTGACGCCGAAGCCGATTGCGCCGGAGCCGCCAATGCCTTTCAAATGCTTGATGAGCAATTCCACCTTGTGGCCGTGATCCCCGTAGCGCAGGAATAAAGAGCATACCCGCCCGAGCGCTTCAGCCATAGCGAATACATCGGAACCCGCTTTGCCGACATTCAGAAATATTTCGCCTGGCGTCCCGTTTATATCATTGATCGTAATGTAGGCCATGCCGAAAGGCGTATTGATTTTGTACGTCGCGCCGCGCAGCACCTGCGGACGGCGTTTGTACGCCTTATCAAGCACGGCGGCCTGAGCGGCGGACTCCAGCTGCTCCGAGGTCACGCCAGAATCAGAATCAGAATCAGCCTGTGCGGATTCGTCAGCGGCGGTGGTCGCTGTAGCGATATCGGAGGAGTCTTCCACTTTCTCCTCTTCCTTCGTCGACAACACCTGCACGTCGCGGCTGCCGTCGCGATAGATCGTTACGCCTTTGCAGCCGAGATCAAACGCCAACTCATACAGCTCCTTCGTCTCCTCGACGGTGAAGTCGTTCGGGCAATTGGCCGTCTTCGAGATGGAGCTGTCCACCCAGCGCTGAATAGCCGCTTGGACGCGAATATGATCCTTCGCTGATAGATTCATCGCCGTTACGAAATAATCCGGCAGCTCCTCGCCGGGATGAGCGTCCTGCCATTCCTGCGCGATCGGCACGAGCTGCTTATCATAGCCTAGGCGGCTTTGACGATAATATTCGAAGGCAAAATACGGCTCGATGCCGGTGGAGGTGCCGACCATCGTTCCAGTGCTGCCCGTCGGCGCTTGCGTAATAACAGTGACATTCCGCATGCCGCGTTTCCGCACCGCTTCACTGATTTCCGGGAACTCGCCCGTCATATTGCGCATAAAGCCGCTTTGCAGAAACTTCTCGGCGTCAAATGCTTCGAAAGAGTCTTTCTCCGCCGCTATCTCCGTCGAAGCCAAATACGCCTCGCGGGCAACAAACCCGTACAGCTTATCCAGGAAAGTTAATGATTCTGCGCTGCCGTAACGGATGCCAAGCTTAATCATCAGCTCCGCTAGTCCCATCGAGCCGAGACCGATGCGGCGTTCCCGCTTCTGGTTTTTCTCGTTCTCCTCGAAGTGGTACGGCGTTGTATCAATTACATTGTCCAGGAATCGTACCGACCACCGCGTCACTTTCGACAGCTCTTCCCAATCAACGTCATGCTTCGCTTCATCATAAAACCGCGATAAATTGATTGCCGACAAATTGCAGACGCCCCACGCGGGAAGGCCTTGCTCACCGCAGGGATTGGTGCTGATGATAGGATTGAAATACCAGCTGTTGGACATTTGGTTGTAGTATTCCATAAATACGACGCCCGGCTCCGCCGACTTCCATGCCGATTCAATGATCGTATGCCAAATTTCCCGTGCCGGCACCGTTTTGTAATGCACAACCTTCTTGCCCCGGCTGCGCCAATCCTCAAGATCGCCGCGCCACAGCTCGTCATATTCGGGATCCTTTGTATCCGGGAATACAAGCTCCCAATCCAGGTCCTCTTTCACCGCTCTCATAAAATCGTTGCTGACGCAAACGGACAGATTGGCATTCGTCACTTGTCCCATCGTCTGTTTGACGGTAATAAAATCGAGCACATCCGGGTGCCAGTCATTCATCATCAGCATAAGCGCGCCCCTACGGCTGCCGCCTTGCTCAATCAGCCCCGTCGTGTAGCTGAACAGCCCGCCCCAGGAAACCGCGCCGCTCGAAGAACCGTTTACGCCGGCTACTATTGCGCGCCGCGGACGAAGCGACGACAGATTAATGCCAATCCCGCCGCCACGAGCCATAATTTCTGTCATTTCCGAGAGGGTCTTCATAATGCCGCCTCGACTGTCTTCCGGCGACGGAATAACGTAACAGTTAAATAAGGTCAATTCCTCGCTTGCACCCGCTCCAGCCGCAATCCGGCCGCCCGGAACTAGCTTCCAGTCGTCTAAAATATAGCGGAAGCGTTCCGTCCACAGCTCTCTTTTGTCCGCACTTTCCTCCGCTCCCGCCATTGCCGCGGCAAGGCGGCCCCACATTTCCTCCGGCGATTTCTCAATGGTCAGCGTCAGCTTCTCGACATCAGCGTCTACCGTTTCCCCGCTGCGGAGGCGAACCTTAACCGTTTGCCCTTCCCGCTCGATCACTTCCCCGACTTCTTTGGCCGGGAACTTCGGGTCGTCCTTCGTTAGCACAAGCACGGTGTCTCCCAATTTAGCCGCGTTGGAGTCGGCGTTTTTCCAGGCGTAACGATCCAAAAAGATCTTTTCGCTAAGGCCGGATAAACGATTCCTTTTTTTCGTATCCACGATTTGTTTCCTCCCATTCCCTCATCTCAGACATCCCTTTACTATATGAACAATAATCAATATATTGTGTGTAAATACCATTATACTATACTACATATTGATTAAAAGTGTGCTCTAGGCCGATTTCAGCCAAATAATCCCGTTTACATCCCCGCATTCGTCCTCTAGCTTGTCCGCTCGCCGATTTGAACGCTATCTTATGAAAAAACGGCATTAGGGCCATACTACTCCTATCTATCGCTTTTTTGCCAGAAAGGGGCTGCACACCACTTGTTGTCATCTACAAACCGCCCGACCGACAGCTCGGATTCCTCCGTTCACTTACGCAAGCTGCATCCGCTTGTGGATTTGCAATGCGACCGTTCGTGGTTCGAGGAGCTGCAAAGCCGAATCGCCAAAAACGGCGCTTGGGACGATTGGACAATGTACCAGTTGACGATGGAGGCCGAACAAGCGAAGCGGGTCGAAAGCTTCGAACAGCTGCAATGCATGCGGACGCTCCCCGCTTTGGAGCCGATGCCCCATCAGCTCAGCACCGCACGCAAAGTACTGCACGAGATGGGCGGAAGAGCCATACTCGCCGATGAAGTCGGACTTGGCAAAACGATTGAAGCCGGTCTGGTGCTGAAAGAATATATCGTTCGCGGACTTGTCCGCAAAGTGCTCATTCTCGTCCCCGCCTCTCTCGTGCTCCAATGGGTGCGCGAGTTGAATCAAAAATTCGGCATCGCCGCCGTCGCGCAAAAAAAAGAATACCACTGGCAAAGCGACATCGTCGTCGCTTCCATCGATACGGCCAAACGCGACCCGCACAGGGAGATCGTGCTGGGTCACGACTACGACATGATCATTATCGACGAAGCGCATAAGCTGAAAAACAAAAAGACGACCAACTATCAATTCGTTATCCAGCTGCGCAAAAAATATTGCCTGCTGCTCACCGCGACGCCGATGCAGAACGATCTCGACGAGCTCTACAACCTGATTACGCTGCTAAAGCCGGGACAACTGGGCGGGCAGAGCGATTTCGCGTCCAAATTCGTCGTCGACAAGCGGCTGCCCAAAAACGAAGACCAGCTGCAGGATGCGCTGTCTACCGTGATGATCCGCAACCGCCGTGGCGACGGAGGCATCGCCTTCACAAAGCGGCATGTCAAAAATATTCCACTCACGCTGTCGCCTGAAGAAAAGGCGCTTTACGACGCGGTTACCGGTTTTGTCAAAGAGCGTTATGACGAAAGCGGCGGCGATCTTAGCAGCATGCTGTCGCTCGTTACTTTACAACGGGAAGTATGCAGCAGCCGTGACGCCGTATTCGTAACGCTCGTCAATTTGTTTAAGAAAACGGCCGAGGACTCTCCCGTCCGCGCGAAAATATGGGAGCTGGTCGAATTCATTCGCAATATTCAAGCCAATACGAAAGCGGAGAAAACGATAGAGCTGGTCCGGCAGATGAACGAGAAGGTGATCATTTTCACCGAGTACCGGGCGACGCAGGAATATTTACTGCAATATTTTCGCGCCAACAACCTGGTCGCGGTCCCCTATCGAGGCGGCATGAACCGCGGCAAGAAAGATTGGATGATGGATTTGTTCCGCGGCCGCGCTCAAGTGCTGATCGCGACGGAAGCGGGCGGCGAAGGCATCAACTTGCAATTTTGCCACCATATGATCAATTTCGATTTGCCGTGGAATCCGATGCGGGTCGAGCAGCGGATCGGCCGCGTCCATCGGCTCGGGCAAACGGAAGACGTCCACATTTACAACCTATGTACAATGGGCACAATCGAGGAGCATATCGTCAATTTGCTGCATGAGAAAATCAACCTGTTCGAACTCGTCATCGGCGAGCTTGATTTAATTTTGGAAAAACTCGAGAAGGAAGGCTCGCTGGAGCAGCAGCTTGCTCGCGTTCTGCTGCAATCCGGCGGAAGCGGAGTCGATCTGGCCGCCCAAATGCAAGATCTTGGCTCCTCTTTAGCTAAGCTGCGAAACGAAGCTGCAGACGAAACAAATGAAAGCCAAGCGGGTGAAAAACCGGCTACGATCTTATCGCAAATGACGGCACTGGGACGGAAGGTGGAAATAAAGCGTGAATGAGAAACAGGTTCATAAATTCGTGCATCGCTATTTGGAGGCGGCCGATTGTGCCATTTTGGAAAAATCGCCGGCTCATATTACAGTCAAGCTATCGCCTGCCGCCGACCGGGAACTAACGAACCGCCCATACTATTGGGGCTTTGTTGACCGGACCGGCGCCCCGCCTGAAACGATGACCTACCTATTCGTAACCGACAAGCAAAAATACGACGAAGCTGAAAGCCCGAAGCCTGGATCAGGCGCTCCTTCACCTCAGGAGGCAGCCGCTGACGCCGCGCTCAGCCGAACATACGGCATTTTGCAAGGCAACTTAAACACCAGTCAAACACGGATGCCCCGCGAGGATTTGCATTTCGGCTCCCGTAAGCTGGAGCAGCTGTTTCAAGCGGCAAAAACGATCGGCAGCTTCGTTAATATGTTCCAAGAACCGGATAAACGGAATACAACGCCTTTTCATTCGACCCCTTATACGGCATGGCTGGGCGTAAACGTAAAGGTTGAATTCGCAAGCGACCGTAAAAGAGAGGAAATTCACAGCTTCGGAATTTCATTAGCAACCGGTTTTTGCACGGAGCATTTTCATGACCGGCTGCTGTCGCTCAAGCTGACGCCGCGGCTCCCCGCTAACGTCCATATAACGAGAAACGGCATCAGCCATGCCAAGGCGCTCAGCATTATGGAACAGACGCTAGAGAAAAAGCTGAGAGCTTACGACTATGGATGGGCGACCGATGCCGCCGCGAGACTTGATGAAGAACTGGAGCGTATCCATTCCTACTACGAGCCGCAGCTCAAGCATGCCGTGGACGAGGCAGCCAAGGCAGCGATCGAGGATCAATACCGGCAGCGCCAGCAGGAAACGAGATGGCAGTATGAGCCTCGGGTGCGCGCATCCGCCATTAATTGCGGCATCTTTCATTTGGCAGGCATCGAATAGAGCCAATCAGACGCGGTTCGAACCGATCCGTCAAAATTAGTGCGGTACGAATTGTAGCAAGCGCGACATAAACCAACAGCTTTTCCGGGCTTGTCCGGCTACAATGTAGGCATGGCGCCGTCCCTGCGGCGCTATCCGCTCCATCATACGGCGAAAGGATGATTCCAATGAACGCGAACGCAAAGCGACTGCTGCTATCGGCAGCTTTATTAATGTTAACCCCTCTGCTTGCGGCTGCGGGCAACGCATCCGGAGCTCACGCGGACAAGCTCACCGCTGCTCATGTTTCTGTTTCCTCTTCAGACCGTCAGACAGAGCTTGCCGTACATGCCTCAGGCTGGATCGCCGAAATTGCGAAGCAGCCCGGATTTAAAGCATGGCGAGGAGCGCAGCCGGAAATAACGGCGTTAGGTCCGGGCACACACAGCTGGCTCGTTTTGGTGAAGCAGCCGACAGGCGCAGTTATCGGTTATATCGTCGTGCAAGCCGTGCAAGAAGGCGGCGGTTACGCAATCGAAGAATATGGTTTGGGCCAATACTTGTACGACGAAGCTACACGTAAACGAGGAGTGGCGCAAGCGACGAACGGCACAGAGGAGACATCTGAGTCGGTTGGTTCCCCTTTGTACCTGCATCCGTTGCTAGCTGTATGGAAAAACAAGCCGGCGAAAGGCTCCATTCTTCTAACCGACGCCATGAGCGGTGAATCGCTGCCTCTGACCGAAAACCAATGGTTGAAATTATACAAAAAAGAAGAGCAGCGCTCGGCTGCCCTTCTGTCTGTTGTACCTCCCGCGGCAAAGCTCGCCCGCGCTGTATCCAACTCTTCCTTTGATCCGTACGGCCTTCTTCCGTGGCTAACCAACGCCGTTCCGCTGTCTGCCGATTCCAATGGAAAAGCTATCGTTCGAGCGTTGGAGGAAAAACGGCAAATTCGTTATACGTCGGAACGTTTCGACGATAAAATGCGATACGTATGGTCCGTTACCGGTTTCCATCGCTGGGAAAACAATGTCGTGTACGCCGCGCTGGAAAGCGACGATTCCGAGACGGGAAAACGTTTCGTTCCGCTCGCGCTGCTTACGGAATTCGGCGCTTTTTACGACTGATTTTCTTCCCGTTTGCTGCGCCGCCAAATGAGCAGGCTCATTGCGCCTACGCCGAACCAGCGGGTCAGCCAATGCTCGCGCTGGGCTTTCGCCGATGCTCTGGCCTGCTTACGCTCGGCTCTAGGCGTCTCCATATATTGGACCACTTGAACCGTCATATATTTGATCAGGTCGTTGCCGCTTGCCATGCCGAACCCCTCCCTTGTGATTGATTGCTTTCAGTTTGCCCGCGCTGCGTTATTCTTAAACATGAATGAGTTCTCCTTCAAAAAGCCACGATAACGATGAGGCGTTACGGTTAAAACCGGCCAAGCTTGATCGTACAGAGGAGGATCTCATTTTGATAACCACTAGATGGCTGTCTGTTTCGTTATTATTGGCGATGCTGCAATTGTTTAACGGAATGCCCGCCTACTCCGCCGCTCCCGCTCCCGACGAGTTGGCCCATACGCCGGAAGGAGACGGATGGGCCGTACCGTCGGCTACCGTTCTAATCGACGCCGGACACGGCGGAATCGACGGCGGCGCTTCAGTCGGAGATACGCTTGAGAAGGACATCAATTTGGCGATTGCGCAAAAGCTTTACTTGCTTCTGAACAGCCAAGGCATCCCTTCCGTACTTAACCGGACCGGCGATTATGCGCTTAGCGACGAGAACAGCTGGCATTTGAGCCGCTCTCGACATCGCCGGGATTTATCGCAGCGCAGGCAATTGACAGATGAAATCGATACGCAGCTGCTCGTCAGCCTGCATGTGAATTCGACGAAAAATCGCTCCAAAAAAGGCCCGCTCGTTCTGCATCAGGAGAACGGCGAAAGCGCCCTGCTTGCGTTCTGTATTCAGGACGCGCTGAACCGGCAGCAGGATACGGGCTTTTATCCGAAAGAAGGCAAGCCGTTTTATTTGCTGCGCCGAGTCGACCAACCTTCTGTCATCGTCGAGATGGGCTTCATCAGCAATGAGGAGGACCGGACGATGTTGACCGATCCGCGACGCCAGCTGCAAATTGCATCGGCGATCGCCTCAGGGATTCGGCAGTATAAATGGATCGCCAATTAATGGCGCCAGCAATCCCGGCAGCTTCGTGAACGTTATATGCGCATCCGATTCCATGGACGGTATCGATTGGGACAGCACGGCGGCAAGCTTTTTCCCTGCCGGACCTACATGGCCGATAACGATGCAGCTGTCATGAGACTCAAGATGCTTTCGGGCGAGGCCGATTTGTTTGGAAATATGCGATTCCGTATATAAGTCATCCAGAAAAACGTCGTTGGAGACGAGCGGAACGCCTACCTCCTTCGTCATCTTCGGCACAACCGTCTTGAATGTTGTCCGGCTGTCTAGAAAAAATAGTCCGCGTTCCTTGCAGACGGTCAGCACAATTCGCATAATGCGCTCGTCCGCCGTTATTTTCGATCCCATATGATTGTTCATGCCAATTGCATAAGGCACATTGTCGATCGCTTCCTCGACCCGCTTGCGAATTTCTTCGTCGCTAAGATCGGCTGTAATAGCTCCTGGACCAAGCCAGCTTTTTGCTCCTTTGTTCGGCTCCATCGGCATATGGACAATAACGTCGTGACCGAGACGATGCGCTTCTTCTGCGTCTTTTTGCGTTTTCGGCATGAAAGGCATGACCGCGACCGTAATTTTAACTGGCAGCTTCAACATTTCCTGCGTTCCCGGATTGCCGTTGCCGAAATCGTCGATGACGATAGCCATTTGCTTTCCCGGCTCGGAGACGGGCTCAGCCGCAACAGCGAATCGAACGCCGCCTGCCGGAATCGACGCGCAAACCGTCAGCATCCCAAGCAAAAATAATGCTTTGCCTGCATTTCTCAAAAACAGCACCCCCAACTAAATCGAACATGTCTATTCATTGTTTGTCCATCCAAGGGAAAATATGCTGAATTTTGCAACTTTGTTTTCTAAGCTTGACTTGTCTTCAGCTGCCGTGCTACGATAAGGATCGTGATTGACATGCGGTCGTGGCGGAATTGGCAGACGCGCTAGATTCAGGTTCTAGTGGTGTAACAGCCGTGGAGGTTCGAGTCCTCTCGACCGCACCATCTCGTTAACAATAGGTTTCTGATCGCTTTATTGCGGTTCAGAGCCTTTTTTGTTTTCCTACAACAAAGTATCCCTCCTGTTTTATAGACCCGAGAGAACTGGGTCTATAAACAGGAGGGATTTTCTTCTTATTTCCAACGCATGAGCTGCTCCATACTTTGTTGTATTATGAAGCCGGTTTAAGCTTCCGATTGTTATTTATCGGTTACGCTCAGTGTTAGTTCCGCTAATGCAGAACGGCGACTCATGGATAATGAAATAATAGCTGGAATGAGTGCAAGCGCAACGCCAATTCCGCCAATCCAACCGGCTGCCGTAAGCGAGAGGCCCTCCACAACGACGCCGCCGATTACAGCTCCTACAGCCATGCCCAGCTGGACGATAGAATTGTTCAAGCTTAAAATGATCCCCGAAGCTTGCGGAGCCATGCCCATTAAATAACCCATTTGAACCGGCCCGCTCAACCAAGCGGAAAAGGACCATAGCATAAGCAACGGTAAAACCACCATGGACGAATGGGCGAACGCCGCCAGTAAAAATAAGATCCCGGAGTGAAGGAGCAATGCTCCAATCATCGTGCGGGGAATTCCCCATTTATCTGCACCATAGCCGCCCACTTGGGAGCCAATGAGACTGGCCAGCCCAAATGCAAACAACCCGATGCTGACCATCCGCTCGCTCATCCCCGTAACATCCAGAAGAAACGGCGTAATATAGGTATATAGAATCGTATATCCCAAGATCCAGAAGAAGCTGATGGAAAGCCCGACAGTGATTCGAGGACTTTTCAACAGGGCAAGCTGTTCGCGAATAGGCACGGGAGCCTCTCCTTCCGATTTCGGAATCGACAGCAGAATAACCAGCATCGCAATCAAGGTGAGCAATCCAATACCCGTAAAGATGATTTTCCAATCATGCGCGCCTGCGATGATCCGTCCAAGCGGGACCCCTAGAATAAGCGAGAGGTTGAAGCCCAAGAGAACCGTAGCGATAGCGCCGCCCTGCTTTCCAGGATTAGCAATTTTGGCCGCAACAGTTAGGGCGACGACCATAAATACCCCTGTACCGATCGCCAAAATAACTCTTGCTCCTAACAGCATGCCATAGCCGGTCGTTATGACCGTGATCAGGTTCCCTATAAAAAATAGTGCTAAAGCCGACAGCATCAGCTTTCTTCGATCAACTTTTGCCGTGAGTGCGATCAGAATTGGGGTGCCGATCGCATAGGCGAGCGAATATACCGTAATCAGCTGTCCGGCCGCCGCTATCGACACATTGATATCGCTGGCAAGCATATCCAAAATGCCTGAAATTACGAATTCCGAAGTTCCGACTAAAAAACTGACAATGGCCAGGATATAAATTTTCCAAGAATTTCTCATTTGTTTCTCTCCTTTTTATTTCTACATTTCTAAATCTATTGAACTCTTATTTAAAAAAATATGGCATTCTCCGCCGTCATTACTCGGTTCAATCATGCTTTCGTTCCAAGCGCTCACACCGATCTCAGCTTTTAACTTTCAGCTTTAAGCGTTAAGACCAGATGCCTGACGGGCGAGCTCCTTACGGACAATCGGCGCAACTTTTGTGCCAAGAAGCTCAATTGTCCGCAGCAAGTCGCGATGCGGCAGCGAGCTGAAATCGACATACATCATAAATCGAGTCAAGCCAAGATTTTTATTCAGCAGTACGATCTTCTCTGCTACATATTCTGGATCTCCGACATAAAGAGCACCGTCGAGGCTGCGAGCTGCATCATACGTGTCACGCGTATAAGGAGACCAGCCCCGTTCCCGTCCAATGTGATTCATTTGGGCAGCCATAACCGGGTAATACCTTTCAGCTGCCTCTTCTGTCGTATCCGAAATGAAGCCATGCGAGTGCGTAGCAATTTGCAGCTTATTCGGATCGTGACCAGCTCGCACGGCGGCTTCCTTATAAAGCTCCACCAAAGGCGCGAATCTTTGCGGCATCCCTCCGAGGATAGAGAAAACAATCGGAAGTCCCAGCAAACCGGCTCGAACAGCCGATTCCGGGCTGCCGCCCGAACCGATCCAGACAGGCAGCGGCTCCTGTTGTGCACGAGGATAAATGCCCATGTTGTCAATTGCGGGACGATGACCGCCGTTCCAGGTTACCTTTTCGGAAGCGCGGATCTTCAACAGCAATTCCAGTTTTTCATCAAACAACTCCTCGTAATCATTCAGGTTATAACCGAATAACGGGAAGGATTCGATGAATGAACCCCGTCCGGCCATAATCTCGGATCGACCGTTGGACAGGCCGTCCAGCGTTGCAAAGTTCTGATAAACCCGTACTGGATCATCCGAAGAGAGCACCGTCACTGCGCTTGAGAGCCGAATCCGTTTCGTTACAGCTGTTCCGGCGGCCAGAATAACGGCCGGCGACGAGCTGGTATAGTCGATTCGATGATGCTCGCCTATGGCATAGACATCAAGGCCGACTTGATCTGCCAATTGGATCTCTTCTATCGATTGGCGCAGTCTCTCGGCATGCGATACACCGCCTTTTTCGGGATTTGCATGGAGGAATGTGCTAATGCCAATTTCCATCGTTTTCGCTTGCTCGCTCATGAGATTCTCTCCTTTTTAAATATAGAATTCCACAGTTCTAAATATATAGAACTGATGGTTAAAAAAATTACGCCAGCAAAAAGGGCGCAAATTTTTCAGCTAATTCTCGATTGACGCTATAGTGAATAAAAGATCCATTTTTGCGAAAATCAACTAAACCAGAGTCCGTCAGTTGCTTCAAGTGATGCGATAGCGTGGAGCCTGCAACCGTTTCAAGCCTTTCGCCGATAGCAGAGAAACATAAGTTGCTCTCGTTCGCGACCAGTAAAGCAATTTTCAGCCGGGTGGGTTCTCCCAAAGCTTTAAACACTTTAACCGCTTGCCCCATATCCTGCTGATATTCTGTCATTGTTATAAACCTCCCCGCCCTTCTTCAGTTCTATAACTGTCGAAGTCCATATTATCACCAAGCCGGTCAAAAGTAAAGAGGGTTCATCGCTGTTCTGTTTAGACGGCTTATAACGGTTGGCGTCGTATTGTAAAATGCCCGCAAATGAGTAAGTTAATCATTTGCGAGCATTTCGATTTAGCGTATGCATACGATTCGAGCTGAACCTCTACTTCTTGCTACGGGACCACACGATAACCGGAATTAACAGCAAGGACAAGAAGCCTCCGTATAAGGATAATGATGAGTAGCTGGAGTGAGCGACAACCATCCCCGACAGCGCTCCGCCTGCCGCGCCGGATAAAGCGATCCACACGTCGACAGCACCCTGCGTCTTCGCGCGGATGGCCGGCGGCGCAGCGTCAACAATTGTTGCGGTGCCGCTAATGAAGCCAAGATTCCAGCCAAGCCCGAGCAGGGCGAGCGCGGCGACAAGCAGCACCATCGAATCGCCCGGCGCATAGGCGGCTAACAAGCCGGCCATGAGCAAAATCACGCCGGCGGCGTAAGACATCCTTTTACGACCGTATCGATCGACAAGCACGCCGGTAATGAGCGAAGGAAGATACATCGCTGCCACATGAATGCCGATGACGATTCCAACCTGCCCAAGGCTATGGCCGTGATGCTTCATATGAACCGGCGTCATCGTCATAATCGCAACCATTACAATTTGCGTCAGCACCATTACCGTCGCCCCGACGATAATTCCCCGTTTATTCACAAGTGATTCGGTGCCGCCCGCTTCCTTCTTGCCGCTTCCGCTCTCTAATTCGCTTTGCGCTTCCGCAATCGCTTTAGCTATGACAAAAGGATCCGGCCGGAGGAAAAATAAAGCGACCAACCCGGCGATCAAATACGCTGCTGCTGCAAGCATAAACGGCCCCGCTAGTGATGGAACGCCTATAGCAGCAGCGGCTCGACCCGTTGCTTGGACAAGATTCGGACCGGCAACCGCGCCGAAGGTGGTAAATACCATGGCAGTGCTGATCGCCTTCGCCCGTTGCGTCGGCAGCGCCAAATCCGTACCCGCATATCGCGCTTGTAAGTTCGTAGCCGTTCCAGCGCCGTAGATAAACAACGAAATAAACAGCAGCGGCAAATGATGCCATGCCGCGGCTAGAACGACGCCAACCGCGCCGACGCCGCCTCCTATGAAACCGGCGGCCAGTCCGGTTCGACGTCCGAAACGCTGCGAGAGGCGGCCCACTAAAAACGCAGCCGCAGCTGAGCCTAATGTGAACAACGCGGTCGGAATACCGGCGTAGCTGTCCGTTCCGAGCATCTCTTGCGCAAGCAGAGCGCCGACGGTAATACCGGCAGCCAAGCCCGCCCCTCCGAACATTTGCGAAACAATGACAATGATCATCGTTCTTTTATACAATTGACGCTGTTTTTCGTGTGATTGAACATAGCTATGAATCCGGTTTTTCTCTTGTTCTTGCTGTCTATTATGCCCATTCATGATAGGAGAGCCCCTTTATTTTTCGTTTAACGGCAGCGTTTCGCGCAAACGCCAAACGCTGATTGCGCCTGCCAGCAGCGTTGGTATCCTTAGTGTTATATCTATATTATTGGACATTAATGCTTTTGCGCCTGATATTCCTGCCATTCGTATCCCCCTTCTTCCAAACGGTACGACATAAGCCTTCTTGTCACAATCTTTTCAACCGCCGGTGCGGCGTATACGCAATAAGGCCCGTGGCAAATTATAAACAGAACCTCTTCGTATCGTCAATCCTAACACGGACTTTCACTCCTTCTGCAAATTGTAAAATGAAGACATAAAATGAGCGCCCCCTGCTCATAATAGATTCCGAATGCACAAGATTGGAGGGGAACAGGGTGGCAAAACCGGATAACCGGGAAGACAATGCGGTTCATCTGCAAGCGCATATCGAGAATACGCAAGAAAACTTGCAGGAGGCTCGAGACTATTTATCGGAGCATGAAGACGAGATTAGCCAATCCGACAAACAGTCGATCGAAGCGAAGAACGAGCGGCGCGAATCGAGCATTGAAGAGTTTTCTTCTGAGCTGCAGGACGAGACGCAGCAATAACGTTTTACAAGCGCCGCCTTTGGCCGGCTTCATCCAGCGATAAGCTGACATGCACAAAAAAATCCCCGCCGTTTCCAATATCGGCGGGGATTTTGTCGTACGGCCTTAGTAAGTTCCGATAGAGATACCCGAAGTGGAGGCATACTGCGAAGAAAGCACGACTTTATAATCGCCGAGCGGCTGGCTTGTTGCAATCGGAAACCACCCGCCGGTTGTTGAGCTTGGAGCGATTGCTGCCGTTGCGCTGCCAACGTATACATCACCGGAGCTTGTAATCCGATACAGCGTCATAAGCATTGTCGTGCTGGCTGTCGGATGGGGATTGGAAAAAGCGCCGCCGACCCGAATATTGCCGGACAAATTCGTTTGCGTGTAGGTCGCGCTGAACGATTGCGCCGTTACATTAACGGTCGACTGAGCGGATGCTCCCGAACCGTTCTTAGCCACCACCTTAATCGAATAAGTATGACCGTAATAAGCGCCGACCGAGAAAGTGGTGCCGGACGTGCTGCCGAGCAGCGACCCGTCCCGGTATACGTCATAGCTAACCGCATTGCTGGCGGTCCAGCTAAGCTCGATCGAAGTTGGCGTCGTCGTGTAGGAGATAACTGGGGCCGTTGGACAGCCAAGCGTCACAATCGATGCGGTCGAGCTGCCGTAGCTCGAGGATACCAGGAACGAGTACGGCGTGCACGGCGTCAAGCCCGTTACGTCCAGAACGTTATACCCTGCGCGGGAGTCCAAATAGACGCCGTTTTTGTAAATTTGCACAAAGCTCTCCCCCGGCTGGAACGTCCAGGTCAACCGGAGTGAAGTGTCCGTCACGTTAGTTGCTACGGCGTTCTGCGCTGCGTGCGCTGTTAGAACAGGAATCAAGGATACGACCAACACCAAACTTAAAAACGCTTTCATAAAACGGTTTTTCATTTCATCATACACCTGCCTTTACGTTATTTTTTCCCGGTTCGCCCGGCTTTCTGCCCAATGCCGCTTTACGGGACCGCTCTTTGGGCAAATCCCTCGACCACCCTCTTTTTTCTATAAAATGTAATTTCAAAATCAAATTACCATCTCCATCACTGCTCCGCAACGCGGCTTGCCCAATTCCATAAAATACAACATGTTTTCCGTTGAAGAACACATCCGCAGACGGATAACGCAAAAAAACGAGCCGCCCTCAAATCGCTTCGGACGCTCGTTTTTCATTCCTACATTTTATTTATGGCCGGTTTGCCAAATCGGTCGTAACCCGATCCAGCGTAATCGCGGCCAGTTTATTCTCCATCGCCTGCTGTGCTTCGTTAAAAACGCTTTCGAGCGACGCTTGGATATTCCGGCCGACGGAACATTCGGGATTCGGCTTCTCATGGATCGCGAACAAATCCTCCTGCCCCTCGGACTGCACCGCACGGTATATATCCAGCAGCGTAATTTGCTCGACCGGACGGGCAAGCACTGCTCCGGCAACTCCTGCGCTTGTATGCACAAGCCCCGCTTTGTTCAACATGCCGATAATTCTGCGGATGACGACCGAATTCGTATTGACGCTGCCGGCAATGTATTCGGACGTAATGCGGGTTCCTTTATTCAACTCCAGCAAAGACATAATATGCACGGCAACGGCAAATCGGTTGCTGTTCATCTAGCGTCCACCTCCCGGGCCGAACGACCGTTCCTGACGTTCTATCATGTGACGATTATAGTTACAAGCAGCAGGAATGTCAATGAGCCGAAAACCTCATTACAAAATTTATGCTTGACTATATCCACATAAAGATGATATTATATTTTTTGTTGACACAACACATGCGGTCGTGGCGGAATTGGCAGACGCGCTAGATTCAGGTTCTAGTGGTGTAACAGCCGTGGAGGTTCGAGTCCTCTCGACCGCACCATCTTACAAATGAACAAGCTCTTGAATTGTCCTAGGACAGTTCAGGAGCTTTTTTTGTTATGTTTGAAAATGACACGTTAAAAGTGATTGCCCGCCATCTTCAAAAGACGATTGGACAAGTTGCATTACACTGGCATTTAAACCGCAATACCATCATCATTCCAAAGTCTTCGAACCGTGCTCGAATCAAGGAAAATAAAGATATATTTATCTTTTTGGCGCTGCAGCCATTCCACGTTTTTACTGGCTGAGTGACCTTACCTCACGAAGCGAGAAATGACCCAATTTCTTCGAGGCTTGTTTTTGTTGTTCTTTAGTAAGTAAACGGAAAGGAACCTTTTCCGTCTCTGGGTTTACAAAGACAACGTCTCCTTCCACGTTCAAGTAATAGTACGCCATTTCCTTTGTGACAAGCTTTTGCTGCTCAGGCGTTAACGCTCCAAACGTATAATCGTGCTCGTTCAAATCAGCGAAGCTGTTTTCATTATAATCGGGGTAATCAGGAGCAGGTATGTTGTTTAACACAGTCCCTTTAATATCCGGCGTGTTTTTTGCTGCCCATACAGCTATGGAACAGCCGACAGCTCCAATGACAATAAGGATTGCTGCCGACATCATCACAGAACGCTTTTTCAGCTTCCTTACGTTCAGCATCATCGATAATCTCCTTTTTAATTGCTTTCCATCGGCGGACAATGAAGCGCAAAAGTTGACAGGCAATTCCTTTGAGCCGATCATAACATTGAGAATCGTTTCGCCGTATCTTTTCCGTTCGGCATACGACATTTCCTTCACAACTTCTTCATCGCAAGAAAACTCACTCCACATATGAATATCTCTGCGTAACAGATGAACGAAGGGGTTAAACCAATGCAAGGCGCTGGCAAGCAAAACGAGCATTTTTACCCATAGATCCTTCCGCTTCAGATGTACAAGCTCATGTTGAATAATCATGCTTAATCCCTCGTCGACTCGACTACCCAAAGGAAGCAAAATAGTTGGCTTCAGCAATCCGACGAGAACGGGGCTCCTGACAATAGAGTTAAATGCAAGCTGTACGTTTTCACGAATCCCAAGCTCCCTTTTTTGCAGAGCGAGTTGTTTAACCGCAGTACTGTCCTCGGGGGCAGGCACATTTGTACTTTGAATTCTCTTAATGAACCTCCTGTAACAAAAGATATGCCAACCGCCTAAGGACAAAACCCCAATCCCCCATACGCACAAAATGACCAATGTCATCTCAGCAGAGATCGATAGCCCCGAAAACAAACTTGCTAAGCCTTGAACCGATTCTTCTTGGGTGAACGCAGATGCTATTTCGGGTAGAGAAGCGTTTAATCTTGGTTTTGAAGTAAAATGTCCCATATGCATATTTATAAGAAAGGACACAGGTAATAGATAAGAACATAAGGCCAATTTGCTCATGATGAAGTGCCATCTTGCGGAGAAAATATGAGGTGAGAGGAGCCGTAGCAAAAGTATACAGATTACGACCGTACTGCCCGCAACTGTAAGCGTGATAAGCAGTTCCAGATATGGTCTCATAGGCCGCCCCTATTTCTCAGAGAACCATTGCTTTAATTCTGCAATGTCTTCCTCTGAAAGCTTGTCGCCGTCATACAACGCGGAAATCAAATTTTTTACGGAACCCTGGTATAGTCCGTTCAACACATTTTGCGTTTCCCACAGTTTGTAGTCTGCAGGCGAAAAACAAGGAACATAAGAATTAGTCCGACCGTGTCGCGTCGCGATTAAAGCTTCCTTTTCAACTAAGCGTGATAAAAAAGTAGAGATCGTTTGTGCCTTCCACTCCCTACCCTTGCGAGCGAAAATACCCAATAGCTCCGTTGACGTCACGGGTGGCTCAGACTTCCATATCACTTCCATGAGTTCCAATTCTGTATCAGATAATTTTTGAACAGGTTTCACGGTGTACACCTCACTGTTGATTGCTATGCGTCCATAACAACCTAATCACTACATAATGTAGTAATTAAATACTACTACATCATGTAGTGATTGTAAATAGTTCCCTTAAAAAGAAACTAAAAGAAACCCGATTCCTACCACAACTTCGATCAAATAAAGGAATCGGACTTTAACAGCGATCGGAAGAACCCTCTGCCACGCAGCATTGCCACGCACTAGGAGTCATTTTTTAGGCCGGATTTACAAGTTTGCTTCCACCTATTTCATCGAACGCTCCATCGTAAACTTGAACCGGTCGCCGCGAACGATTCCTTTGGAATACTCGATGGGCTGATCTTTCTCGTTGAAGGTCAGCGATTCCAGCGAAAAAGCGGGCGATCCAGGAGCAGTCTCAAGCCTGTCGCTGATCGTTGCCTCAATAAGGACCGGTTCGATAGACTCCACTGTGCGATGGATGTTCACTTCGTACTTGGTGCGCAACAGATCGAACAGAGAGCCCGAACAATCATCGTTTGCAAGACCCGGGGCTATCCGCCAAGGCAAATAGGAAGTGACGTATTGCAAAGGCTCGGAATCTGCAAAGCGCAGACGGACCAGCTTGACGACCGGGTCCTTCGCCTCAAGATGCAGCGTTTCAGCCAATGCCTCATCAGCCGGAATGACAACAAGCTCCAATACTTCCGAATGCGAGCTTAACCCGAGGTCCCTCATTTGCTCCATAAAGGTTCGTATTTCCCTCGTCAGCGATTCTCGAATTTTAGGTTTGGCAACAAACGTCCCCTTCCCTTGCACACGCTGGATATGCCCTTCAACTTCAAGCTGCTGCAGCGCCTGTCTAATGGTGGTGCGCGAAACCTCATGCTCCTGACAAAGCTCCGATTCGGTCGGCAGCTTGTCGCCCACCGCATAGACGCCCGATTTAATGAGAGCAAGCAATTTTTCTTTTACGATTATATATAAAGCCGCTCCTTGCTTCCCTTCCATTGTTACACGCCTTCCCCTCGTTTATGAATTCCAATCCCTCTATAAAGGTCATGACAAATTTAAATGGTATTTGGATTGTTCCTTTTTATTTTAAACCGAAAGAACGGATAATGACAACTGCAACTATAAAATTATAGATCAAACTTAAAATCAATACTTGACGAAAAAGGTGAGTAAAGCGAAGGGTCAGAGGGATTCTGGAGAAGCGATAGTGTTTGCTTTTAAAGCCAGATTCCTACCGCATATCTCTATAAAATAAAGGAATCAGGCTTTAATGGCGATCGGAAGAACCCTCTGACCCGCAGCGCTTTCCCTCACTTAAAGTCCAGCACTGATTCCGGTTTTGAGCCGAGATTATTCAATTTAGAGGGTCTTTCCCCCGACGTTTATGTAAAAATGCAAAGAGAGGATTGACAGGGACTTGTAGTGATAATACAATAAATTTGTAGTAACAACTTAGAATAATAATTAAAACCACAAGCTTATTACTACAATTCACCTTCGACCGTACGGAGCGATGGACTTGCTTACAATTTTGCAAACAAGGTGGGAAGTGCCGAATGAACGTAAAAGGAATCGGAATCAGCTTGAACGCCGATATGGTGAACGGCGATCTGACCGCTTTAGAGACGCATTTGAGATATATTGCGGATGCAGGGTGCGATTATGCCGAACTGATTATGCACGGCCTTGATGTCGTCATCGACGGAAATGTGCATCCAAGGCGGCTGGAGGCGGTTCTTCAAGTATTGCGTCAATTTAAGCTCAGCTATACGCTGCATCTTCCATATGAAATGAATTTGATGTCTTTGGAAAAAGGCGAGGATTACTATCGCGGTTTTAAAGCCGGAATTGAGCTCGCCGCAGCTGTAGGCATCGATACAATTGTATATCACAGCTCCTACGCCGTACTGACCGAAACCAATCTTGACCATTATTTCGCTAAATACGGAAAAATGAGCCGGGACCGGCTGTTCGCCATCCTGCTCGGGGAAGACGCCGACCGATTGCGGCAGCTTGGACATCTGGCTGGACAATCCGGCATCCAAATCGGAATCGAGAACAACATCTGGTACGATATTAAAACCGATTATACGTACGGGCTTCATCCAAGGGATACCGTAGAGCATGTCAGACGAATCGGCATGAATAATGTAGGGATGACTTTAGATATCGGACACTGTTATTTGACTTCTATAGCCTACAACTATCCGTTCAAGGATGCGATTCTCGCTGCTCTCCCTTATGCGAAGCACCTTCATGTACACGACAATTTCGGAAAGCTGAAAGATGCCGGCAGCTATATGAGCAATTTACCGTACGGATACGGCGATTTGCATCTTCCGGTAGGCTGGGGCTCGATACCGTATGACGAAGTATTCGAGTGGATTGCGGACTACAAGGGGATTGTAAATATGGAAATCGAATTCCGGCTTTATCCTCATTTTAAAGAGTCCACTGTCGATATGAAAAAGCGATTGTCCCGATAGACGAGTCCAACCAGGTTAAAAAACCGTTTGCCGTCCGGAGCCGCCGGCCTACACCTTACTAAAGGAGAGTGAACGATGGAACGATACGATGTGCTCATTTGCGGCCCTATCTTTACAGATTTGATCTTTACAGACGTTTCGCGCATGCCGTCGCCGGGCGAGGAAGTATTCAGCCAAGGCTTTGATATCGCATGCGGAGGCAGCGCCTATATTACAGCCGTTTCCTTGGCGCGGCTAGGAATCAAGGCGGGCGTACTGGCTCCGCTCGGAGACGATATTTTCGGCGGCTTCGCGAAAGAGCAGCTGCACCGGGAAGGTTTGACTACTTCGCTTATTTATCCGGCGGGAGAATCGTTCCGCCAAGTTTCCGCCGCTGTCAATTGTGCGGGAGACCGGGCGTTCATTACCTACCAGGACCCGCTAGAGAATAACGGCTATATCGCCCATGTCCTGGAAGTGCTTGACCGCGTCGAAACGGAAATGTTGATCGTCAACGCGCGGCCCGAGTTCGCCTCCGTTATTCGAAAGGCCCATGACAAAGGAATGACCCTCGTGCTGGATCTCGGCTGGGACGATGAATGGATTTACAGCGAGGAGCTGAAGGAGCTGCTTCGCATGGGAGATTGGTTTACCCCTAATCTTCCGGAAGCGCTCGCCATTTCGGGCAAGGACCAGCCGGAAGAAGCGCTTCAGATGTTGAGCGGTTTAGTCACGACGCCGATCATCAAGCTCGGAAAAGACGGCGCAATGTACAAAGCGGATGACGGAATCCGCTATGTGCCCGGCGCTCCGATAGACAATCCCGTCGACACGACCGGGGCGGGCGATAACTTTTTGGGAGGACTGCTTGCGGGGATCCTTAAAGGCTGGTCGCTCACCGATGCTATCCGGCTCGGCAACTATTGCGGCGCTCAGTCCGTGCAAGGCATAGGCGGAAACGCGAACTCGCCTGCCTGGGAGCAGGTCGAATCCGAATTTCAACTGAACAATCATCATAAGACCTTGGGGAGGAAACAATAATGAAACTAGCTATACTAGGCGGCGCGGGAATGCGTACAGCCCTACTTGTAAACGGATTGATCCGGCATTCCGAGGAGCTTCACTTCGACGAGGTAGCTCTGTTTGATAACGACGAGCAGCGTTTGAGCATTATGGGCGGTTTGTCCAAGTATGTCGCAGAAACGAAAGGCGCGGCGTTCAAGGTCACGTTTACGACTGATATCCGTGAGGCGGTTAGAGGCGCCGACTTCATTTTCTCAGCGGTGCGCGTCGGACAGGAAGAAAGCCGGGTTCACGATGAACGCGTCGCCTTGAAGCACGGCGTACTGGGACAAGAAACGACCGGTCCCGGAGGATTCGCAATGGCGCTGCGCACGATCCCGGTTATGCTCGAATACACGAAAATTATTAACGAAGTTGCGCCTAATGCATGGCTGCTCAACTTCAGCAATCCGTCCGGCTTGCTGGCGCAAGCCATGAACAATTACGGCCACTGCAAAGTAATCGGCATATGCGACGCTCATGCGGGAATGAAAAACGCGCTCAGCAAATTTTTGCAGGTGCATCATTCGCGGCTGCAGGTTGATTATTACGGCCTGAATCATTTGGGCTGGATACCAAAGGTATACTTGGACGGCGTCGATCAAATGCCGGCATTGCTGGACCGTTTCGAGGAGCTCGCGAAGTCGGCTCATGTGTTCAGCTTCTTCGAGCCCGAATTGATCCGCAACATCGGGATGCTCCCGAACGAGTATTTATATTACTTCTACTACCACGATCAATCGGTTAATCATATTTTGAAAACGAATGAGACGCGGGGCGAGCAGATCGTACAGCTGAATCGTCCGCTTCTGGAGCGTATTGCTCCGCTCGTCCGCGAAGGAAAGCTTGCGGAAGCATGGAAGGATTATAACGAAACGCTCGATAAGCGCTCCAGCACGTATATGTCGAAGGAAACATCCGGACAGCTGCACAACATTCATGAAAACGAAGCTCCGGCTCACAGCCAATTCGAAGAAGAAGGCTACGAAGGACTTGCCATCAATGTCATTAAAGGCATTCATTTAAATAAGCAGCAGGTGCTTACGCTGAATGTGCCGAACCGAGGCACCATTCATGGTCTTAAGGATGATGATGTGGTTGAAGTGCCTTGCCTCGTTAATCAGAACGGACCTACCCCGTTGACAGTAGGCGAAGTATCCGATTTGGCTATGTCTCTGATTCAACCGATCAAAACGTACGAGCGCCTGACGGTCGAAGCTGCCGTAAAAGGAGATTATCAGGCGGCGCTGAACGCGCTCACCGTGCACCCGATGGTGCCGTCCTTCACAGTTGCCAAATCGATTCTCGACGAATACTTGCAAGTGCATAAGCCTTATTTGCCGCAATTTCAATAAAATAATGAAAAACGGGAAAGAAGCCTCGATGATGGCATCATCGAGGCTTCTTTCCCGTTTCATAGTTATATCGTGTACGTACAATGTGCGATTATTGCCGATCAGACCTCGAAGGCGCTTCGCTCGCTTGACGCCAGCTCATAGCGGTAGCTTCTGCTCAGCTTGATGACGCGGCGGCTCGCTTTGCGCAGGACGACCGTTTCGTCGTCCCATGCCACGACGATGCCAATAACGTCGTTCGCCTCCATCCCGTCGCGGACGGCCCTTACTAGCTCCCCGCTCAGCCGATATTGATCCAATTCTTCTTCGCTAATCATAGGCTTGTCCTCCCTTCTGTTTATCACTTCAGCTTTTCCCGTATGTCGAAAAAAACCTCAACAGCCCCTAAGGCCGTTGAGGTTATTGCTAATTACTCTAACCGACGTGTTTCTTGGACTCCGATTCGTTCGTCTCCGTCTCGTACCATTCATCCAACACTTTCGAGGACATCACACGTTTCGCGATGTATTCCGCCTGACGTTCAGTAAACGCGCTGCGCCACTCGAGCTCGATTTCCTCGCTCAGCTTCACGATCGTCAACAGCTCAGACCACGCGACATAACGCTTATACCAGAAAAATTGCGGATGCTCAATCATATAAGGATAAAGATCATCGAATTCGGTATGCTTGCAATCGAGCGCCCGTTCAAAATGAACTTTCGCATCAAGAAGCTTCTCGCTCATGAAATCTGCAGACAAGTTCCCCATAGCTTATGCCTCCTCTCGGTCACTTACGTCATATTATATGCTATAATTCCGAACGAGAAAAGAGCATATGTCTGGAACATGTTACTCAAACGTAATTTCTCCGCCTGCCAGCGAGGAAATTTTAACAAGCGGCTCCACCCGAACGCCCTGCTCACGCAGCGTTCTTCCGCCTGCTTGGAACGATTTCTCGACCAATATGCCGAGGCCGACCAAATGCGCGCCGGATCTTTCAATAATTTTGACAAGCCCACGCGCTGCATCGCCGTTTGCAATAATGTCGTCGATGAACAGCACTTTGTCGTCGCTCGTTAAATATTGCTTGGATACCAGGATGTCAGTAACCATCCCTTTCGTGAAAGAAGGCACTCGTTCGCAATAAGCGTCCGGATCGGCGATAAGCGTCTTTTTGCGGCGGGCGAATACTAGCGGAACGCCGAGCACATACGCGGCGGCAAATGCAGCCGGAATGCCCGAGGATTCGATTGTCAGCACCTTGGTAATCTGTTCACCTGCGAACCGTTTCGCAAATTCATGGCCGATCTCCATCATCAGCGCCGGATCGACCTGGTGATTGATGACGGAATCAAGTCGCAACACGTCATTCGACAGCACCATTGCCTGTTGTAAAATTCGTTCTTTTAAAATATCCATCCCATCTTCATTCCTTCCGCCAAAAATCCCTTTTCGTTAAGTTACCATAGGAACGGCAGCAAGCGCAACCGTTCGAGAGCATCGTTCAGCGAGCAAATGCAAAAAAAACAATGGCAATTTCCAAATAGGAAGAAACTTTTTCCATTTTCGTCCGTCTACTATTATATACAATACTCGCAGCGCCAGGTCGGCCTGCGCAAGGAGAGCTGAGACCGATATGACAAAATTCAAATCGAAACCTTATAGGGGAGCGAAATGGGCGGCGGCTCTTACGCTCGCCTTGCTGGCAGCCGGCTGCCAAAGCGGCGTTGAAAAAGAACTGCCGGCGCTTACCGGCAACATGCCGGAAGGGCAAACCAACTCATACTTGCACGGCGACACGCCTCAGAAATCATATATGCAGGCAGGATCAGCATCTGCCGAGCCGGATACGTCGGGCGTTAAGCCCGGCCGCGACGCTACCAGCGCCGAATCGAATGTGAAAGCGCCGGCCTCCGGATCGGCGAAAAGCGCGGCAAGCGGCAGCGAACCGCAATGGGATGCCGCCAAGCCTGCCATTCTCGGACTGTCGATCGGCGACGGCAAAGCGAAAGCCGTTAAGCTGTTCGGCGAGCCTGATGATACATACACCCTCGAGGACGAAGAAGAAAAGATTGAGGTCTATGAGTATAAAGGCTTTGCGGTCGGACTCAATACGAAGAGCAAAGTGCAGTACGTCGAAATCTACGATCGGGACGTATCGGCCCAGCTTAGCGGCGTACGCGTCGGCGACAAAACCGAATCCGTCGTCAAGACGCTGGGCAAGCCCGATACGCAAACCGATTTCATGCTGACCTACGAAGGAAAAGGCAGCCTGCTGAAGCTTGACCTCGACCCGGACAAAAGCAAAATCGTATCGATCAAGCTAATCGCCTACTCGCAAGCGTAATCCGCCGCAGTATGCGTCAATATCGAACCGAATAAAGAGCGCAAAAAGACGCGCGCCGTTGCAGAAACGGTGCGCGTCTTTTTGCGCTTACTGCCCTTTCTCTCCGATTCAGAGCGTTTCGGCTTTGTCATGAAGGAGGAGCGGCCAATTTATCTATTTTTTGCGCTGCGAGATCGAACTTGTCATGCTCGTCCGCCGCTGGACATACCTTCATAATATAGAAGCATCTCTCGAACTCGAACGGAGGAAGGCCTATATGCTGAAGCGTACCGGCAAGGTGCTGCAAATCGCCTCGACCTATATGGGAACGATCGTCGGGGCCGGCTTTGCGACCGGTCAAGAAATCTTGCAATTTTTCACCCGATTCGGCTACTGGGGAGCGCTGACCATCGTCATCGCTACGGCGCTGTTCATTTGGCTCGGCAGCAAAATGATGCTCATTGCGAGCGACATTAAAGCGAAGTCGTACGAAGACTTGAACAAAACGCTTTTCGGCGACAAATACGGCAGCTGGATCAGCCACTTCATGCTGTTCGTGCTGCTCGGCGTTACCGCGGTCATGCTGGCCGGCGCCGGCACCATCTTTTATGAAAACTGGAATATCGCTTACCAGACCGGCCTGCTTATAACGGTTGTCGGCTGCTACTTTTTGCTCCGCAAAGGCATGAAAGCCATTCTTACAGTTAACGCGATTGTCGTTCCGCTCATGCTATTGTTCACGGTATTCGTTATCGTTGATACGTTCCAATCGCCGGGAGCAACCCGTTTCGCTACGCTGCCGACCGACCAGTCCATTCTAGCCGCCTGGGCTTCTCCCTTTCTGTACACGGCCTTCAACCTGTCGATGTCGCAAGCGGTACTCGTTCCGCTCGGCGCGGAAATACAGGACCGTAAGGTCATTGTGCTGGGCTCCTGGATCGGCGGCATCGGCATCGGCTTCATGCTGCTTGCCGGCCATATCGCTCTATCCGCTCATATGCCGAACGTACTGCAGTACGCCATCCCGATGGGCGGCATTGCCAAGCAGCTGGGGCATATGGTGCAGCTGATCTACGTCTTTTTAATATTTGCCGAAATATTTACGACGCTGATCGCCGACATATACGGCCTGACGCTGCAGCTTCAAGAACGGCTTAAATGGCCGCGTTCCGTGCTGACGCTGATCGTGCTCGCCTGCTGCTTCATCGCCAGCCAGATCGGGTTTGGTCCGCTGCTGTCGACGCTCTACCCGTTGTTTGGCTTAATCAGCCTTGGTTGGCTCTATTTGATCATTCGTAAAAGGATGGCGCACAATGGCCTCTGACGGCCCTCGAAGCTCGATCGCCGCCGCTGACGGCAATGCTAGCACAAATCGGTCTCGGATATGCTCATGACAGGTGAACAGTAGCAACTGCCGGCTTTGCGCCAGCCGGCCTAGCAGCCTGACGGCCGCCCGCATCCGCCCGCCGTCGAAGTTAACGAACAGATCGTCAAGCAAGAGCGGCAGCCGGGCCGTCTTCGCAGCCTCCTCGGCAAGCGCCAGCCGCATCGCCAAATAGACGAGCTCCGCCGTTCCTCTGCTGAGCGCCGCACTGTCGATCAACCGCCGGTCGGCCGTCTCCAGCTTCAGTCCGCTCTCTCCCGGCGGAGACAGTACGCGGATATAACGGCCTTCCGTCAACTCGTTCACGTAGCTGCTGGCTAGCCGAAGGACGACCGGCTGTTTTTCCTCCTCATACACTCGTTTCGTTGCCCGAATCAATTGAGCGCTGACAGCAAGTACCGCATATCGCTCCGCATCATGCGCAAGCCGCGCCAACGACATCGATTGGCCAGCGAGCAGACGTTGATGCTCCTCTTCCCCTGCCAGATGATCCAGCCGCTGGCGAATTCGTCCCTTCTCCTCCAACAGCTTCGCTCTTTCATCTTCCGCCGCGCCAGTCCGTTCTCGCGCCTCCGATAGCTTCGCCTTCAGCTCTTCTTCGTCATGGGAGCGGAGCAGCCGCTCCAGCTCCTCCAATCGCGTATCGGGAACGCCTGCGGCCAGCTCGATCGCGAGCTTGCTTAACTCCGCCTCGATTCCGAGCAGCTCCGGCCGATGCGCCAGCGCCGCCGCAAACTGAGTCCGGTTAGCCAAGCCCGCCGCTTGCGCGATCCTTTCCTGCGCCTCCAACAGCCGCATCAAGCGGCTTTCCGCCGCGCCGATACGAAGACTCAGCGATTGCCGCCGCTCGTCTAAGCGGGTCGCCTCCCGCTTCGCTTCCGTCTGACGGCGAAGCTCCGCTTGCAGCAGCCGGAGCGCCAGCCCCGGATCGGCCGGCACCTGCGCCGCAGCTTCGGGCACGGCGGCGCAAAGCTCCGCCGCCTTCGCCTCGAAAGCAGCGAGCTGCCGGGTTGCCGCGGCGCGCTTGGCTGCGCGGCGGTCGCGCTCATACAGGCGGCCGACCGCCTGCTCGGTGAGCTCGAACGCGGCAAGCGCCGCATCCGGCGACATGGACGCCGGCAGCCCCCGCTCGCGCAGCCAGCCGCTCCAGCCGTCCGCAGCCGTTTCCCGGCGCTGCGCTTCTTCCTGCGCCTCGTCGCGTCGCGCCGCCAACGACGCGCGCAGCCGCTCCAGCCGGCGGGCCTGCTCCTCTCGCCCGACGGCCAGCCGCTCGCTGCGCCGCAGCCCGTCAAGGCGCGCCAGCACAGCCGGGCGCAGCCGCTCGCGCATAGCGACCGCTTCGCTGGCAAGTTCGCCTGCCGCATGCACGCTACGCTGCGTGCGGGCGGCAGACAACGCCGCGGCCGCTTGCGCCGGCGCCTCCAGCAGCGCCGCCAACGCCGCATCCGCACGCGCTGCTGCCGCGCTGCCAGCAGTCCCGCGCGCATAAGGCTTAGCCTCGCCGTTGCCGTCGCTCACGCTCGCGAGCGTCCCGGCGCCGGCGCGCCGCAAAGCGCCTCCCGCGCGTTTCGCTTTCGCGCGTGCGCGTCCCCGTCCGCGCACGATGGCCGCCGTCGCGAACGCGAATGCGGCCGCCCCGGCTCCGGCGGCTCCCGCTGCGAGCGGAGCGGCGGATGTATCCGCTCCGCCGCCAACCGCGAACGCCCCAAGCGTTACAGCAATCGCCGAAGTCGCAGCCGCTCCGGCCCAGAGCGCGGCCCCTGCGAGCTCACCGCCTCGGCCTGGCCCGCTGTCCCGCTCCGCTCCTCGGCTAGCGGAATATTGCTGTTGTTGCTCCTGCTCCCAGTCGCGCAGTGCCATTTCGCAGCTATCCCAAGCCGCCTGCAGCGCTTCGCTCGTCTGGGGCCGAAATCCAACTCCGCTTTCCGCACTCTTCGCCGCCTGCTCCCGCATAACGGTCTCCAACTCGCCGTCGATGTCGGCCAGCGACAGAACCGCCTCTCGCTCCTGCTCGGCCGTTAGCCGCAGCTCGCCAGACAGCCTTTCCTCCGCACGATCCGCTTCGGAAGACGCCTCTCGAAAGCCGCGCGCCTGTTCCCGGTCGGCAACGGTGGCGGACAGGCCGAGCAGCTGCTCCTCTGTCCATTCCGGCGAAATACGACCGATCAACCGACCGATTGTCTCCTCATCGGCGCGCAGCTCGAAGCCGAGCTCGGCTTGCTCCCGTTTCAGCATGCCCATCCGCTCGCTTGCGAGCAGCAGCGCCTCCGCTTCCTCTATACGACCGAGCAACTGCTCGTCGAACGACAACGTCTCCCGCCGCTTCTCTTCCACGAGCAGCTCCAGCTCCGCCTGCTCAAGCTCTTCGCGGCAAGCCGTTTGCTCGCGCTGCAGCTCATTCCAGCGATGCTCCGCTTCCTCTGTTATTGCCGAAGCCGAAGACAGCTTCTCTTGCTGGGCGCCGAGTTCCATGCGCCGCAGCCATTGCGGCCGAATCGCGACCGCCTTGTCCAACAGCTGCGCTTCGGACGACTGGCCGGGCAGCGCCGCATCCAAACGAGCCAGTTCCGCTTCGGTCCGGGCCAGTTCACGGCTCAAGCCGTTATACGCCGCAATAGCGTCGGTTCGTTTGCGAAGCTCAGCCTCGATCTGCTCGAGCTTCTTCAGCTCCCGGTTCATCTGCTGGCTGCCTCTCGGCTTGAACAGCGAATCCATCTCCTGCCGCAGCTTCTTCTCAGCCGCCGCAATCGCGCGGCCGCCGTCCCAGCCGGCATGATACAAGTGCCGGCTGAGCTCTTCACCCGATAACGTCCCAATCTCTTGCAGCTCGCTCAGCGTGATCGCATACCATTGCCGGAATAGGCGCTCGCTCGTGCCGCCGAGAAAACGGCGCTCCCACTCCTCCTGGGAAGGCCAGCTCTCATCCGGTGATTGTGCCTCGGCTGCAGCATCGTCTATGCTGCGCAGCTTCAGCTTGCCGCCGTTCACACCCGCGTAACGTTCTGCTATGTACGATCGGCCTGCCTCATCCTCGAACAGCAGCGAGCCGCCGTGCGAGCCTCCTCGGACCGGTTCCATCCGCTCCGCCGTTCCCCGGCGGGCAAAGCCGTACAGCATCGTTCGAATAAATTGAAACAACGTGCTTTTCCCAGCTTCGTTCAGTCCATACAGGACAACGGAAGGAGCATTCAGCGGACAGACGAGTCCGCTCAGCTGTCCGAATCCGTCAATTCTCGCCTCCAGCAGCTTCACGGTCGTTCCTCCCCTCTCGCTTGTCCTCCGCCAGCAGCCCCAGCGCAAGCTCCTTCGCCTGAGCCAGCCAGCTTTCCGGCAGGCCGCTCCACTCGGACGAGAGCAGCCTGCCCAGCTTGGCATGTCCGCTTAGCGGCGCCACCGCCTGCGACGCTTCCTTGCGCCAGGCGTCCGGGTCGGCGGCTAGCCGCTCCGCCAGCCGAAGCAGTTCGCCGGCAAAGCTGTCCGAGCCCGCCAGCTCATCCTCATTCCACTCGGCAGCGGTATGCGCCTCCAAATCGTAAACCCACGTCCACTGACCGCCGGACGGCATGCTGCCGAGCTCCTGCAGCTCGCCAAGCAGCGTGGCGAGCGCGTTCGTTCCCGTCAGCTCCGCGTGCAGCGACCCCCGCCCGGTCAATCGCAGCCGAATCATGGACGACCGTCCTTCCGCATCGGCGGCAAGCCGTTCTACCGCATCGGCCAGCTCCGCCAATAGCTGCTGCATCGTCCCAATTCCGCCGATCGGCAGCTCCGTTTCCAGCCAGCGCACCTCGTCGAGCGGCTCGAAACGAAGACTCACTTCCCGGGCGGCCGATACGTCGACGACATAACAGCCCTTCGCTCCCGTTTCCTTCGGATTGCGGCCTTGCGCGTTGCCCGGGTAGACGATATGCGGATAGTGATGCAGGACTTGGCGCTTATGGATATGGCCAAGCGCCCAATAATCGAAGTCCCGCTTGCCTGTCAACTCAGCGAGCGAGCAAGGCGAATAGGGATCATGGCTGGCGTCTCCTCCGACGTTGCCGTGCAGCATGGCGATATGAAACGGCCCTTCCGGGTCCGCTTCGTAAGACTCGGCCATATTTTCGACGACATGCCGCCGGCCGAAGGATCGGCCGTAAACGAAAGCGGCCAGCTCGCCGCTTGTGCGGTAAGCCGGCCGGTATTCCATCCGATCGGAGCCGAAGACGGTCACGTTGTCCGGCAGCTTCAGATCCACTCTGGATCCGTTAAGCGGATCGTGGTTGCCGTGTACGACAAACACCGCGATCCCTCTCTCGCGCAGCTTCTCCCACTCTTTAACCAGCTGAAGCTGCGCCTTGAGCGAGCGATTCTCATCATCGTACAGATCGCCGGCCAGCACAATAAAATCGGCCCGCTCGTTAATCGCCGTCTCTGTCAGCGCCCGAAGCGCGGAAAAAGTAGACGCCGCCAGCATGGCCGCAAGCGGCTCCGGCACTTGACTTAAACCGCGGAACGGACTGTCCAGATGCAAATCGGCGGCATGTATGAAGCGAAACGGAACCGACATGGATTATCCCTCCTGCTTGATCGAAACGTACACTTTTTTGAGCTGCGATATAACCCTTTGCAGCGAGTATTCCTTCTTCGCCTTATCCCAGCCGGAACGGGCGATGTTGTACCGGAAGCTTGGATCGGTAACCAGCTTCTCCAGCGCGTCCGACAGCGCCGCAGGATCCTCCGGCGGCACAAGCAGGCCATTCACCCCGTCGTCAATCTGCTCGGCGATGCCGCCGACGTTCGTGCCGACAAGCGCCAGCCAGCACAGAGCCGCTTCCGCGAAGACGGAACCGAATGCTTCCGCCCGCGACGGCAGGACGAAGATGTCGAAGAACGGCATAAACTCTTCCGGATGCAGCATATAACCGTAAAAAATAATGTCCTCGTACAAGCCGAGGCTTTCAGCCAGCTGCTCCAGCTCTTTGCGGATCGGGCCGTCCCCGATAATATGCAGCACGAACGGATGGCCGCGCCGCTTGAGCTCCGCGCAGGCGTGAAGCAAAACGTCGAGTCCTTTCGCGGGTACGAGACGGCAGACGGTAATGAGCTGCGTAACGGCGTTCTCGTGCGCAATCGGTTTAAATCTTTTCTCGTCGAAACCGTTCGGAATGACTTTAATGGCGCTTGCGTCTTTTATATAAGGAGAAATGTAGGAACGGAACGATTCAGATACGGTCAACAGCTTATCGACCTTCGCTTCGAGCTCTCCATATAAAGATGTAAGGAAACGGTGCTCAGGGCCGTTCTCCGCAATTTTGCCGTTCAAAATGAGTTCGCGCTCGTAGCTCGAGTGAATCGTCATCATCACGGGCGTGTCCGGGAACAGCTGTTTCATGACGAGCGCGGCGATCGGATGATGCGCGTGAATAATATCGTAGGACCGGTTAATGCGCAGCTTGGTCCACCAAATGTAATCTCGGATCGTTTGCAAATATTTATCAACGATGACGTTGCCTTCAAATTGTTTGACGTCGAATGTGTCAAAGATGAGATCTTCCTGTCCTTTGGCTCTTACCCGCTTCGGCAAGGAGAAAAGCTCCATTTGCCAGCCTATTTTCAGAAAACGCTCTTGAATGTAAGGAACCATGGAGGACACGCCCCCCGGCTGCTCCGGAGGGAAAAATAATGCCTGCAAAATGTTCAAATGCTCTGCCTCCCAGTAACCAATTTGCCGTGGCAATCTTTTCGCTTGCCGTAAATCATGATATATTAGAACATATGTTTCTGTAAAGCTATTCCAACTACTCTAATGAATCGGTGTGAGGAACCTACATGACAATGTTTCAATGGCTCGCCGGTCCGAATGGACAGCTTATTTCTTCCGCTTGCGTCATCGTCATTTTGACGCTCATGATCTTCATGTCGATGAGGCTGTACGCCAGCTACCGGAACAAACGAATCTATCGGCTGCTGACGATAACGCTGCCGATGTTTATCGTGCAGCATTTGCTGCTCGCCGTGCTTGCCTATCCCGGACAGGACAAGCTTCCTTGGCTCCAGCTGGCAGCAACGATCATTCAAATCGTCTCTTTTATTATTATAAACTTTGTTTTCATGAAATTGTATACTCATCGGAGCGCGAAGCTAAAAAGTCTGCCTTTCTACATTATGGTCGGCTTGACGTTCGCGATCGCAGGCGCGCAAGCCTTCTTGTTCCCCGACTTTGCGGACGCCGCGGCAACCGGCGGGCAGTATCGGCTGCTGAGCCTTGACTTTTATTCGCTGATCGTGACGTTCCTCATTTTGCTCGATACGAAGGGCATCGAGATGAACACGCGCTATTCAGCCAGTCTGATTACCTATTTCATCACCGAGCTGGCGCGAATCGCCGATGGTTATGTGTTTCACGGTTCGGTTTCGTGGCTGCTTCTGCTGAGCCATTTGCTGCCGATCGTCTACTTCACGCAGTTGTTTCTTTTGCTGTTCGAATGGGTGATCGAGAGGCTGATGTCTACGTATCAGTCTTCAATAACGGATGGTTTAACAGGGCTTTACAACCGGAGGCATTTTCAATTGAAGGCGGAGCAACTGCTTAAGCGGCAGCGCGGCACGGCGGTCATCTTTTGCGATATCGACAACTTCAAGAAGCTGAACGATACGCACGGCCATCACAAAGCGGACGGTGTGCTCAAGCAGGTAGCGGAGATTATGAAAGAAGAATCGGCCGGCATTGGAGCTGCCGGCCGATATGGCGGAGAAGAGCTGCTTGCCTGCATCGGCACCGATCGCGTCAAGCCCGACCGGGTCGCGGAGTCCATCCGCAAACGGGTTGAGCAAGAGACGATGGTTACCGTGAGCGTCGGCGTCAGCACGTCGAAGGACGGGTCGGCCGTGCAAGAGCTGATTAAACTCGCAGACGAAGCTATGTATCATTCCAAGACGACCGGCAAGAACAAGGTGACGATGTTCCAAGCGCTGCCGGCCGCCAAGAAGAAGTCGCTGGTGTAGCCTTAAGCTGCGCCAGCGGCTTCTTTACCTTTGCCGGAACCGCTCAAGCGCATTTTCCTGAATTTCGATGGCACGCTCTACGCCAATGGCTTTCATTTGCTCTACATAGCCCTCAAATGCATCCAGCGGCTCGATACCCAGTATAATTTTCAGCGACATCTCGTCGACCATCGTTTGAACATCCTGCATGATAGCCGACAGCTCGGCGCTTTCCTGCTCTGTTTTCTGCGTCTGCGGGTACTGATGCTCTGCTGCGTCCGTATTAGACCAGATCGCCACTGCTTCCTGCTGCTCAGGCAGCGAATAGTACTGCTCTAAATAGCGCTTGTCTTGCACGAACGGACCGAAATAGCTCGCTCTCGTGTACATGGCGAGCGCTTGGGAGGGCGCCAGCCTATCAGGGTTGTTCAGAATGAGATCGGTATAGCGGGGTTGGCCGCCATCCATCTCGTAGCTGACGCCTTCAATGCCGAAATTGAACAAGAGATGGCCCTCCGCGCCATAGCCGTAATCGAGCATCCGCACGGCTTCTTCTACATGTTTGCTCTTAGCCGATATCGCTACGCCCGCGCTGTTAAAGGGATGTACCCGCTGGCCGAATTTCGGCTTCTCGCCCTTCTTCATTACCGGATAAGGAGCCGGCGCCAGCTTCGCGTTAGGGTCCAGTCCCTGCAAAATCGGCTGCCAAGTTCCAATCCCGGCCCCCGCATTCCAGATGCTTGCGCCCGATCTTCCGGACACCATGCTCGCATCCAGCGTCTTCGTGTCGACCGTCGCAATATTCGGGTCGATCAATCCCTCTGCATACCATTGTCGAAATAGAGCAAGAAATTGCTTGTACGCCGGCTCGATCGCGCCGAATTTCACTCGCCCTTCTTCCAAGTAATAGCCTCTTTTGATACCGAACGCGCCGATAAAACCGCCGTTCTCGATGCCGAACAGCGCGTTCGGCACGCCAAGAAACGTCAGCGGAGCAACGACGCCCTTCCGCTCCTTGAACGCGAGCAGCACCTCATGCCATTCCTCGATCGTCTCGGGTACAGCTAAACCCAGCTCATCGAGCCAGTCCTTGCGAACAATCGGGCCTTGGTACGTACGCAGCCTGTCATCCTCTTGGATAAACGGGAACATATAATAGCTGCCGTCATCGGTTTTAATCTGCTTATCGATGTCCGGGTTCGCTTCTAGAAAAGCTTTCAGGTTCGGAGCGTATTTGTCGATGGACTCATTCAAGCGAAGCAAATAGCCGTCGGACAGAGCCTTGGCCGGTCCCCCGGGAAAATTGCTCCACTCGTACTCCATAATGTCCGGCAGCTCGCCGGATGCGAGCAGCACGTTGATCGCCTCCTGCGCTTGATTGGCTGGGGGCTGAATGAAATCGAGCTGCACCCCCGTCCGCTTTTGCCATTCCTGAAAGAACGGCACCTCTTGAAATGTCGGCCTAACGCTGGAGGCATTGCCGTTCAGCTCCGCCCAATAGGTCAGCCTCTCGCCTGGCTCCGCCGTGCGCCGATCGGGCTGATCCGCCATGCCGCCGAACCCGCAAGAGCCGAGCAGCAAAGCGGCAGCCAGTAGACCAAGCAGCCCGGCAACAGGTCTTTTTCGCGTTGTCGCGCCCATTTATTAACCCCCTCCGGCTTATTAAAGCATTTCTTTGTATTTGCCCGGTGTCACCCCTTCGTACTTTTTGAATACCCGTATAAACGTTGCCGCCTCATTGTACCCGACTTGCTTCGCGATTTCCGCTATCGAGCTTTTCTTCGCCTCGATGTGCCGCTTCGCTTCCCCGATTCGATGACGGTGGATGTAGTCAAGAAGCCCTTCGCCCGTTTGACTTTTGAACAACCGCGACAAGTAGCTGCCCTTCAGTCCGAATTGCTCGCCGATCAAATTGACGTTCAAATTCGGATCGCGGTAATTCTCGCCGATATGGCTGACGACTTGTTGCGCAAGTCCGCGCAGCGACTCCGCGCGCTCCTGCGACATTTGACTCTCATTGCGAACGGCCGCATAGGCGCATACGTCATTTAACAGCGTCCGCAGCTCATTATGCATTTCATGAATCGTGTCGCCGGCAATAATCTTTTCCATCCATTGCGGGTTGTCGCCCAGCAGACTGCTTTCGCTCTCGCCTTCGCCTCCTAGTTCGTTGATCGCCTTCGCCATCGTCCCGACCAGGTTGAAGATAAGCGTCCTTGCGAGCGTGAGCGACATAATCGGCTGACTGAAATTTCGTTCCAGAATGTCGTTCATGTAACTTGACGCTTGCTCGTAATCGCCCGCTTTGATGAAATTGATCATTTGCTGCTCCAACTGCAGCGGGTAATAATAGCCGGATTTTAACTGATCCGCCCCATCCGGACGGATATCGTCGTAATGGATAATCCCCTTTTTGCCGAGCACCCTTTTGTACTCCATCGCGTCGACCGCTTCTTGATACGCCTCCGCAATACCGGGAAGCATCATATGCGTGCCGCTGATCGAAACGGTCAGATCCATATGGAACCGCATGAGAAAGCGCTGCGCTTCGGAAGCGATCGCCTGCAGCTCGTCTTTCAAACACGTGCCCGTATCATCGCCCTCGGCCAAATTAATGATGCAGGCTATCATTTCGTCCACTTCGGTGACGTAACCGCTGCAGCCGTGGCTGCTGGCCAGCTCTTCCACAACGTTCGTAATAATGAAGGTGAGCAGCTTCTGCTTCGAGCCGCCGTCCATGCCGGGCAGCTCCGAGGAGATGCTCTCTCCGTTCTCCACGGCGAATAAAATAACCGCGAACCGATCGCTTTGCAACTCGATGCCAAATGATTCGAACGCCTTCTCGTTCGATACGAGCGCATCGATTCGCCCTTTCAACAGCCGGTTCAGCAAATTGGAGCGCAGCACATGCCGATGAATTTGCAGCTCGGTAGCGATCTTCTCCTTTTCGCTGAGCGTTCGCGAAATAGCCCGCTCGATCAGGTTGAGCTCGTTCCAGTCGCCTCCCTCCTCATGAGGATTGCGGTCTGTAAGCGATTGCACAATTTGCTTGATTGGAGAATAGTTGCGGCGCATGAAGAAAAGCGTCAGGATACCGGCGCCGATTACGCTAATAAATATGCTTATATACGTAAATTTGCGGACATATTCGGCTTTTTGCCAATACATATTGCTTGGGATAAGCAAGACGTATTTCAGATCGGACACGGTCGACGGCATGTAGAACAGCTCCAGCTCCCCTTCCGTCTTGGAGACGTACTCGGCCGTTTCTCCCTCCAGATGACGCCTAGTCATTTCCGACACCTCATCTGTCACCGGCATATTGGACAGCAGTACGTCGCCCGCCGCATTCAGAATGAGCACCTGCCCGCCGCTGAAGCCGGAGATGTTCTCGATCGCCGCCTGAAAGCGGACGGTATCGGCCATGACGATCACCGTGCCCGTTTCTTGTCCGCTTAAATCTTTGGGCAAATGGGTAATGTACGCGATCGACTGCTTTGTTCCCGGCGCGTCCATACGAGGAAGCAGGGCAAACTGGTTGTTGGCCGATTGGCGTATCGCATCGAGCCATTGCTCGTACGAGATCTCCTTCGTGTCGTGAATCGTTTGGAACGCTGTCCGAAAGTCTCTGACGTTGCCGGACCGCAGCACCGAGGCTCCCTGCTCCCAGGCAACGTAAAACTCATCGATCGAGGCATAGGACGTTTTGTACATGCGGAAATCCTTCGCCAGTTGATAAGCGTTGAACTTCGAATCCTTCGTTTCGCTCCCTCCCGCGATCAGCGCTTGGAGCTTGGCGTTCCAGGTCAGCTCCATATTCAGCCGCTTCATTAGATCGACCTGATTGTCGATCGTATAACGAACCTGCTTCAGCAGTGAATCGTTGGCGCGGTGAATTTCCCCTTTCAGCGCAGCGCTGGATTGCGAATAGATAATTAAGCTGATCAGAATGGGAACGATCAACACCGCCGAATAGGAAACGAGCCAGGTAAACACGATGCTTTTTCTTTTTTTCCATAAGGATGTCAGTTTCAAACGATCTCCCCGCCTATTCAGAATCGGCTTGCCAGAACCCTATTATAGCGCTTACTTTTCAGATAAAGGAATGCCTAATTCGGTAAATCCAATTGACAAAAATGATAATCGCTCGCCGGGAGGCCGCATGAAGCCTAGAAACAGCCCGAATAGCCCGAGCGAAAAATTTCGCTCGGGCTGTCGCCTTGCCAATGCGTCTTAAACGGTTAGAAGATGCGATGCTTCCAGCCGTTCAGCTTGGCAATCGCTTCGATAAAGAAATAATCTCCGTAAATGAGCGACACGTCGACGTTCTGTCCAGCAGGCTTGTGACCCGTTCCGTGAAGCAGAAGCGCCTCGCTGCCGTCGTCGTCCCAAGTGGCGTAATTGTCATGCAGTGACTGCAAAATTCGCTCCGCCGCCCTCCGGTAGACGGCGCCCTCCTTGGCCGGCAGCAATTCGGCCAGCTCCAGCAAGCCCGAAGCGGCAATCGCTCCGGCCGAGCTGTCTCGCGGTTCGCCTTCCAACTGCTCGGCGGAGCGGAAATCCCAATGCGGAACGCTGTCCTCCGGCAGGCTGGCGAGAAAATAGTGGGCGACGCGTTGGGCGGCTCGGAGGTAGGCGCGATCCGCTGTATAACGAAACGTATTCGCCATGCCATATAGCGCCCATGCCGTTCCCCGGCTCCAGCCGGAATCCGGCGCGTATCCTTGCCCGCCAAGCGCCTCGTCGAACAGTCCGGTATTCGGATCGAAGCAGACAATATGGCGCACCGAGCCGTCCTCCCGGATGAAATGGCGCAGCACCGTATCGGCGTGGGCGGTGGCGATTTGGCCAAAGCGCGGATCGCCGCTCCGCTGCGACGCCCAGTACAGCAGCGACAAATTCATCGCCGTGTCAATGATTGACCAGCCGTGCATATCGCTGTTCCAAGCCCGAATGAACTTGCCGTTCAAATTGAAGCGTCCGGCAAGGAAATTGGCCGCAAACAATCCCCGCCGCTCCCCATCCTCGTCACCAGTCAGACGATGCTTGATGACCGCTGTCGGCAAAAATTGAAAGCCGACGTCATGGTCGAACGAGTTGGGCCGGAGCATATGCTGCTCCATCCTCTCGTCCCAGCTCCATGCTGCATCCTTATATCGCTCCTCGCCCGTCATATCGTAGGCGATCCACAGGATGCCGGGCCAGAAGCCGCTCGTCCACCAGTCAATGCGCAAATCGTCATATTTGCCGTCCTCGCGGGCGACATGCGGCGATTTGCCGCCGATAGCCGCATTCATAAGGCTTACTTTTTTCAACGTACGTTCCCAAATCGCCGCTGCGTCCCAACCTTTTCCTACTGTCTGCATGCTGATTCTCCCTCCGAATGACTTGCCTGTTTGTTTGCTTGTTGAATTGGCATTAGTGAATTGCTTTCGCATTAGTGAGTGGCGTTGCTGCATAGCCTTACCGTTGCCGACTAAGCGCCGGTCAGCCTTTCAGCGACCCGACCATGACGCCTTTGACGAAAAAGCGCTGTACAAACGGATAGACACAAAGGATTGGCACTGTCGCGACCATAATTGTCGCATATTTGATCGTTTCACCGATTTGATGGCGATCTCCGGCACTGGCCCCCGCCGACATGCTGTCGGTCGCGTTCGCAATCAATATTTCACGCAGAACAAGCTGGAGCGGAAACAGCTCCCGGCTCTTGATGAACACCGATGCGTAGAACCAGCCGTTCCACTTGTCGACAGCGTAATAAAGAATCATGACGGCGATAACCGGCATAGACAGCGGAATGATGATTTTGAACAAAATGGTGAAATGATTCGCTCCGTCGATTTTGGCGGATTCCTCCAAGCTGTCCGGAATGCCCATAAACGACGTGCGCATAATGATCAGATTGAATGTGCTGATCGCGAACGGCAGCACCGTCGACCAAAGGGAATCAAGCAGTCCGACGCCCTTGACGACGAGATAGAGCGGAATGAGGCCGCCGCTGAAAAACATTGTAAATACAATAATCATCATAAACGCATTGTTCCAGAGCACATTTTTGCGGGACAGCACATAAGCGCCAAGCGCTGTCATAAACAGATTGACAATGACGCCGAAAAAGAGGATGAACAGCGTATTGCGGTAGCCGATCCCGATGCCGGGATTGTTTATTACGCTTTTATACGCTTCGAGACTAAAGCCAAGCGGCTTCCATAGAATGCCCTTGTGACCGATCAGCTGCCCGGAGTCGCTAAAGGAAGCGAACAGCACGTAAAGCAGCGGATACAGCGTCACGATTACTAGAAAGAGGAGTATGCCGTAGACGAACAGATCGAACAGCCGGTCCCCGATTCCGTGTTCCCTTTTCATTCGCTTCACCTCACCATAGACTTGTTTTGTTGACTTTGCGGCTGACATAGTTGGCCGTTATGAGCAGTGCCAAGTTAATGACCGAGTTGAACAAGCCAACTGCGGCGCTGTAGCTCCAACCGAATTCGAGCAGCCCTTTGCGATATACGAACGACGATATGACGTCGGCGGTTTCGTAGGTAACGGGATTGTACAGCAGTATGATTTTTTCAAATCCGACGTTGAGCAGATTGCCCATGCGAAGGATGAGCATAATCGCAATCGTCGGCAGAATGCCCGGCAGCGTAATGTAAATGATTTGCTTGAACCGGCTTGCGCCGTCCATTCGGGCCGCCTCGTACTGCTCCTGGTCGATGCTCATTAGCGCGGCGATATAAATAATCGACTCCCAGCCGATGCGCTGCCATATTTCCGATAAAATATAGATCGGCCGGAACAGCTCCGGCTTCTGCAGCATCGCCTGTCCGTCGTAACCGAACAGCATGAACAGCCGGTTGATTATGCCGTCCGCGTTGGTGAAATCCGTAATGATGCCGCAGATGACGACAAGCGATATAAAATACGGCATGTACGTGATCGTCTGCGCCACCCGCTTGAACATTCTGCTGCGCACCTCGTTAATAAGCAAAGCGAGAATAATAGGCGCAGGAAATTCAAACAACAGCGAATAAAGGCTGATGGTGATCGTATTTTTAAGAATGCGTTCAAAGTAATAGCTGTTGAAAAAATCATTGAAATGCTTGAGTCCTACCCAATCGCTCTCGAGTATTCCCTTCATCGGCGTATAGTCCTTGAAGGCGATCATCGCGCCGTACATTGGCGCGTAGTGAAAGATGACGTAATACGCTATGACCGGGATCATCATCAGATACAAATATTTGTTCATCAGAAAATCGCGGACGAAGCGGTTTCTGCCGGTACTGCCCCCGGCCGGTTTCCCTTCCTTCAGCGCCTGCGCGTTTGCCATGCAGCCGTACACCTCCGTCCAAATTGAGGGTGAGGGCGGCTGGCGCCCCCACCCGTCATGCCCTATTATCTATTGTTGTAGCGTTCCAGCGCTGCCGTCTGAATCTCAATCGCGCGGTCAAGCTTCAGCTGCTTCATCTTGGCGATGTAGCTGTCGAACGCGTCTACCGGCTCGGATCCCAAAACAATTTTGAGCGACATTTCATCCACGAGCGTGTTGATATCGTTCATAATCGTCGCATACTCGGAGCTTTCCTCCGGCGTAGGCGTGATCGGCGGCAGATTGTATTTCGCCGCGTCGGTTTTGCCCCAAGTGACGACGGCGTCGCGCTGCGTTTGCAGGGCGAAGAACTGCTCGGCATAACGTTTGTCTTGAATGAACGGACCGTTATAGCTGCCGCGCGCATAGAGCGAGATCGCTTGCGCTGGAGCAAGTTTGTCCGGATTTTTCATCAGCAGGTCCGTATACTTCGGATAGCCGTCTTCCAAATTGTAGCTGACGCCTTCGGTACCGAAGTTGAAGAACATGCGGCCTTCCTCGCTGTAACCGAAATCAAGCATTTTCACGGCCAACACCGGATCAGCCGCTTTCGAGCTAATTGCTACAGTGCCTTCGGATGCATAGGCTTGATGCTTCTGGCCGAATTTCGGCACTTCGCCTTTGTTCAGCACCGGGTATGGGGCGCCTACCAGAACTGCTTTCGGATTGTTTGCTTCAACGAGCGGCTGCCATTTGCCGATACCGCCGCCGGCGTTGCCGACCGATGCGCCTGTCGCTCCGGACGCCATATTGCCGTCAACCGCTTTCGTGTCGGCCGTCGCAATGTTTTTATCAATCAGACCAGCTTTGTACCATTGCTGGAACTGGCTTAAGTACTCTTTGAAGCCCGATTCAGCAGGGCCAAACTTAACAACTCCGTCCTCTTGATAGAAGCCGCGGGTAACGCCGAATGCGCCCATAAACGCGCCGTTGCCCGAATCATTGAAGAAGCGCGGCTTGCTGTTGAACGTAAGCGGAGCGGCAGCGCCTTTTTTCTCTTTAAACGCCGTCAGCATCGCCGTCCAATCGTCAATCGTTTCAGGAACCGGCAAGCCTAGCTCATCAAGCCAGTCTTGACGAATAATCGGTCCTTGGAAGACGCGTAAATACTCGTCGCCGCGAATGAACGGGAACGCATAGTAGCTGCCGTTATCCGTTTTGACCATTTTGTCGATTTCCGGATTGTCCTGCAAAAACTTTTTCAAGTTCGGCGCATGCTTGTCGATCAAGTCGTTCAGCTTCAAAATATAGCCGTCCGCGATCGCTTTCTCCGGACCGCCCGGGAAATCGCCCAGGAAGTTGTATTCAATTAAGTCAGGCAAGTCGCCGGATGCGAGCAATACGTTGAGCGATTCCTTCGCTTGGCCCGTCGGAGGAGCCGTGAAATCGAGCGATACGCCCGTTTTCTTCTGCCACTCCTGAAAGAAAGGAACCTCTTGATGGCTTGCTTTCACACCGATTAGGTTGCCGTTGATTTCGCCCCAATAAGAGATCTTCTTATCGGTTTGAATCGGATAGGTCGTCGGCCCTTCGGCTTGCTCGGTGCCTCCGTTCCCGTTTTTGCCGGTTCCGGTATTTTGTTCTTTTCCGCCGTTCGAGGAACATGCCGCTAGCAGCGACGCCAGCATAATAACCGCCAGCATGGAAGCCAATAGACGTTTTCTCATCGCTTTACCCCTTTGCGTTTTGGTAGGAAGTTGCGCTGTGCAACTCACACCCTAATCGTAAGCAACGGACCGCCTTCCCGATATGAGCAAAACGCGAAAAACGATTCCGATTTTGCGCGGAGACGAGTGACGATTTCGTCAATCGCATCGACGAAAACGACAAAAAAGCCCCGTTTTACAGGGGCTTTTTAATGATTATTGGGCTCGAAACCGCAACAGTGCTTGACTATAAGTGAGGGGAAGCACTGATTTTGATGTAGAGCCGATTGTTGCGGTAAATAGCCGGCTTAATCAATTCCCTGTGGAAGTGGAAGCTGAGAGTTGGAGGGTATAGGTGCTGGAATGTCTGGAGTGTCAGAGTGTGGGAGAGAACATGGAGTATGCGATTGAATGATAGAATTCTTTTGCGCCTCTTGTTGGGCTGTACTTAACTTATAATTTGGAGGCAATTGTATTTCCGTCATTGTTCATTCGATGAGAGTTTCTTTAAACAAATCTGAAGATGGCATGTGTGATCGGGAATTCGGGGCTGCGCTTAAACGCTTGGGGGACGAACTACGGCAAGGGGTGCGCTCATCCGGTAGAGTCAAGATTGAACTGTGCAACTGTTTACGCGGCTAGTTTCCTTTGCGGACATAAATGTTGGAGACACAATAACTGTTGTTAGTCGGGGGGCGCTCATTTGCCGAGGAGGACGCGCTAATGGCGGGGTTTGCGGTAATCAGCGGGTTGAAAAATGAAATAACTGCCAAAACGCAGTTATTCTTCCCCCTGTCCATCACAA
>NZ_JBHVSK010000010.1:0-94030 GCF_042885235.1 Paenibacillus sp. NPDC058071 | reverse complement strand
TTTAAGGAAATAACTGCAAATTGGCAGTTATTTGGCGGGCTGTGCCTACAATCAGCGGGTTGACGCTTGGAATAACTGCCAAAACGCAGTTATTCTTCCCCTATCCATCACAATTTGAGGAAATAAATGCGAATTGGCAGTTATTTGACGGGGAGTGCCTACAATCAGCGGGTTGACGCTTGAAATAACTGCCAAAACGCAGTTATTCTTCCCCTATCCACCACAATTTAAGGAAATAACTGCAAATTGGCAGTTATTTGGCGGGCTGTGCCTACAATCAGCGGGTTGACGCTTGGAATAACTGCCAAAACGCAGTTATTCATCCCCTACCCATCACAATTTGAGGAAATAAATGCAAATTGGCAGTTATTTGGCGGGCTGTGCCTACAAGCATCGGGTTGACGCTTGGAATAACTGCCAAAACGCAGTTATTCATCCCCTACCCATCACAATTTGAGGAAATAAATGCAAATTGGCAGTTATTTGGCGGGGGCGCGTACATTGGCGGGGTTTGCCAACAAACGGCGGGACTGCCGCTATCGTGCTGCGTCCTGAAGCCCGGCGCCTTTGGTGTGTTTGGTTGTGTTTGATTGTGTTTGGTTGTGTTTGGTTGCGTTTGGCGCCTTTGGTGCGTTTGATGCGTTTGATGCGTTTGATGAGTTTGATGAGTTCGATGCGTTTGGTTAGTTTGATGCGTTTGGCGCGTTTAGCGCGTTTGATGCGTTTGTGCGCATAACCCATGGATTGACGCTTGCAATAACTGCCTTACTTCTCTTGATTCATCCACCGCTGCTTATAGTAGCCTATAGCAGGGCGAGCAACTCCGTATAGGAGCGAATTTCGTAGGTTGGCCGGATGTCGGTCGTGTTCGGTTTGCCCGACGGATTGTACCAGCACGTATCGATGCCGTAATTGTTGCCGCCTTTTATATCAGAAGTGAGCGAATCGCCGACCATCAGCACATTATGTTTGTCGCGGATGCCCAGCTTGCCGAACGTGTGGTCGAAAATGCCGGTCTGCGGCTTCTGGAAACCGGTATCTTCCGATACGATCACCTGCTCGAAGCAGTCAGCCAGACCGGAACGGGCGATGCGGTTGATCTGCACATCCTTGATTCCGTTCGTTACGACCGCAACCCGCGCTTTAGCCGCAAGCTCCTTGCACAATGCAGCCGCCCCTTCCAGCAAAAACGCGCCTTCGCCAAGCAGCTCCAAGTACCGGTTGCTGACGGCATCGGGATGCAGCGCGATCTTCGTATCACCATCGAGCAAACGGCGAAAACGCTCCTGCCGCAGCTGTGATGTCGTGACTAGTCCAGCCTCTAAGTCTTTCCACAACTGCGCATTAATCGCGAGGTAACGGCCGGTATAGCTTTCCGGACCGTCTCCATCCGCTTCCAAATCGACGCCGATTTCCCGCAGCACGCTTTGCAGCGCATGCGCTTCGGCTTTGCCGAAGTCAAATAGCGTGTCGTCTGCGTCAATGAGTATGACTTCGTATTTTCCCATTCGATCTTCTACCTCTTTCCCATCTTTCAACTCTGATCCTTCATTCAAATCTTATCTTCCATTCGTCCATCGCATATTGCATCCGCTGCCAAGTGTTTATCGGCGGCCCGGTATGTTTTGCTCAAGCGCGTACAGATCGTCTTCTACGCTTTGCAGCCGCTCCGACACCGTTTTCCGTGCATCTTTAATGGCGTGATTGTAGATATGGGGTCCGAGCTCCTGAATCATATAGTCAAGCAGCTGCTCAGCCGCAATAGAGCCGATCGTTTCCGAGCGTTCCGTCTCGAAATAATGCTGCACACTTTCGATCAAGGCTTCCTTTTGTTCCCGCTGAAGCTTCAACTTCATCATTGGCGAATCGCCTCCTTTGAAATACATCCTCTTAAGTAAACAACATTTGCGAAAAAAAAAGCAAGATTAGTTATTGTGCGTTCCTTCGTTTGGCATTATGATTCAATGTATCTGTACCGATAGAAGATACAGATAGAGTCGATAACAGACAGGAGAATCGCAATAATGACTACGGCTGTAAAACAGGCGGAAAGAGCATTCCCGCTTTCGCTTATTTGCCTTACCATCGGCGCATTCGCAATTGGAATGACCGAATTTCTCGTGATGGGCTTGCTGCCCAACGTGGCCGACGACCTGCACGTCACGATCTCGCAGGCGGGACAAATTATTACCGGCTACGCGCTTGGCGTCGCGATCGGCGCGCCGGTGCTGACGATGCTGACGCATTCTCAGCCGAAAAAACGGCTGCTCGTACTATTAATGGGCATTTTTATTATCGGCAATGCCTTGTCGATGATCGCTCCCACGTATCCGCTGCTCGTAGGAGCCCGGGTGCTGACGGCGCTTGCGCACGGCACGTTCCTTGGGGTCGGATCGCTGATCGCCACTTACCTCGTCGCTCCCGAACGAAGAGGCAGCGCGGTGTCGATCGTGCTGGCGGGATTGACGATTGCCAATATCATCGGCGTTCCGATCGGCACCTTTATCGGCCAGCACTTCGGATGGCGTTCCTCGTTCGGCGTCATTACGGTGCTTGGCGTATTGTCGTTGATTGGCATCGCCCGGTTTATTCCGGTTATCCCGCAGGAGAAGACTGCCAGCCTGGCTCAAGAGGTACGCAGCGTACTGAAGCCGCAAGTGCTGCTGACGCTGCTGTTCGGCTTGTTCGGCTGCGCCAGCCTGTTCTCGCTGTTCACTTACATTTCGCCGGTGCTGCAAACGATCAGCGGCTTTAAGGAGAGCAGCGTGACTTGGATTCTCGTTATTTTCGGCGTTGGCGTAACGGTCGGCAACATCATCGGGGGAAGACTCGCCGATTGGAAGCCGCTTCCTTATCTCACTGTTAACTACGCGGCGCTGGCTATTATTTTAGCCGTGCTGACCGTCATGCTGTCGAATCCCATTCTTGGTGTTGTGACTATCTTTATATGGGGAATCGCCGCTTTTGCCATTATGCCGGGCATCCAGTTGCGCACGATGACGCTGGCCGGGGATGCACCGATGCTGACAGCGACAGCCAATCATTCGGCGCTTAATATCGGCAATGCGTTCGGCGCTTATGCCGGCGGTGTGTCCATTACCATGTTCGGCTTGGAGTCGCTCACTTGGCTGGCCGCTTCGCTTGCGGCGATCGGGTTGATCGGCGTCGTATTAAGCCGCCTGCTTGATGCCAAGGTAAACGCCAGAAAGGTTCAGCAAGCAACAAGGTAACCATTTCCTCGTACTGACAATATCCGAAGTTAGCTATGGAAAGCCCGATTCCTGCTCACCTTGCAGGAACGGGCTTTTTTCATTGTCATACAGACAGGCTATGCGACCGCCAGTCCGGCATAGTTATCGTTATGATCATGCGAACGCTTTCGCTTGGACGAATCGTTTTATACGTTATTACATAAATAAAGACCAGCCGAATGCACGGCTGGTCTTATCATACAGTTATCAATGAATGCTGCTTGCCATTTCAAATTGAAAATTAGAAATTAAATTGGAAGTCCTCGTCTCTCAATTGCTCGACATGAACGGTACGAACGTAGCCGTTTCCTTTTTTCGAGAAGAAGTCATGCTGCTTCGTATGCGTGCTGATGCCGTTGAAGACGATCGGATTGACCGGCTCTTCCGGGAAATGCGGCTCGAAGCCAAGGTTCATCAGCGCTTTGTTGGCATTATAGCGCACGTACGTTTTTACTTCTTCCTGCAGGCCGATCGGGCTGTACAATGTGTCCGTATAGACCACTTCGTTCTCATACAACGTTTCCAGCAGCTCATACAGTTCGGCTTTCAGACTTGCTTGCTCTTCCGCGCTGAACTCTTGATACAGCTCCTGCGCGAGCACGCCAACGTACAGGCCGTGAATGCTCTCGTCGCGAAGAATCAAGTCGATAATTTCGCCGCTGCTCGTCATTTTGCCTTGTCCAGCTAGGTACAACGGATAGAAGAAGCCGCTGTAGAACAGGTAGCTTTCCAGGAATACGGAAGCCGCCATTGCTTTGTACAATTGCTGCTTCGTCTCAATACCTGTATACCAGGACGAGATCAGCTTCGCTTTCTTTTGCAGCTGCTCGTTGTTCTCAACCCATTGGAAAATAGCGTCGATTTCTTCGGTCGAAGCGAGCGTGGTGAAAATGCTGCTGTACGACTTCGCATGAATTTGCTCCATCATCGACATAAACGCCAGCACCGCTTTGCGCTGCAAGCCGTCCACATGCTCCAAAATTTTCGGCATGCCGACGCCGCCTTGCAGCGTATCGAGCAAGGTCAAACCGCCGAGGACGTTTTTATAAACGGTGCGCTCGGTGTCGGTCATCTCCATCCAGTCCATCTTGTCGTCAGACAAAGGAATCTCTTCGTCCGTCCAAAATTGCATGACGTTCTGCTGCCAGAACGTTAAAGTAAAATCGTCATCCGGACGGTTCCAGTTTACTGCTTTCATATCCTATTCTGCTCCTTTGCCGGCGCATCGTCCCGTTCGGTCTTCTCTACAAGGACGAGCGGCGCTCCTTTTATAGTAGTAAATCGTTAAGATTATTTGTTTATACGCGGCAAAAAGCTGCGCCGGACCCGCGTCCATAGGCGCAGCTTTTTACTTAAACGATACTCGCTATTAGACGGCGCAGCTCGTGCATTCCTCAACGGAAAGACGTTTCGTTCTCGTGTAATAGAGCGATTTGAGCCCTTTTTGCGCAGCATAAATATAGAAGCGCGCGAGTTCGCGTGTCGATACGGAGCTATTAACATGCAAAACGGTCGAAATGCCTTGATCGACGTGCTGCTGAATTTCCCAAATCAGATCGATCAGCTTGAACTGGTCGATGTTGTACGCCGATTTGTAGAACCATTGCGTTTCAGCGTTCAGGAACGGCATCGGGTAGTACGTCGTCGAGTTCGCATACGTGCGAGTCTCGATGTGCTCGACGATCGGCATAACGCTTGACGTTGCATTTTGGATGTAGGAGATGCTTTGCGTTGGCGCGATCGCCAAACGATAAGCATGGTACAGGCCATGCTGCTGCACTTGCTCCTTCAGTTTCGCCCAGTCTTGCGGCGACGGAATTTCCATGCCTTCGAACAATTCCTTCACGCGCTCCGATACCGGACGGAAATCCGTTTCGATGTAACGAGTGAAGTACGTGCCTTTCGCATACTCGGAACGATCGAAATCTTTGAACGTAGTGCCGCGCTCTTTCGCGATCAGCATGCTTTGTTCAATCGAGTAATAGTTCATCATCATAAAGAACGCGCTCGCGAATTGCTTCGCTTCTTCGCTCTCGTACGAAATTTTGTTTTTCGCCAGGTAGCCGTTCAGGTTCATCGCGCCGAGACCGACGGAATGAAGATCTTCGTTCGCCTTGCGGACGCCCGGAGCATTGTCGATGTTGGACAGGTCGCTGACCGTCGTCAACGCTTCGATGCCGACCTGCACGGACTCCTTAATTTTCTTGCGTTCCATGACGTTCACGATGTTCAAGGAAGCCAGGTTGCAGCTAATATCGCGGCGGATAACATCGTCGATGCCGTAGTCGTTAATTTCGGACGTTTCCTGCACTTGGAAAATTTCGGTGCAAAGGTTCGACATTTTGATCGAGCCGATATCTTTAAGCGCATGGACGCGGTTCGCATTCGATTTGTTCATAATGTAAGGGTAGCCGGATTCCAGCTGAATCGAAGCGATTTTCGTCATCATGTCGCGTGCGTTCATAACCACTTTTTTGACTACTTGATCATTTGCAAGCAATTCTTCGTACATTTCGTCCATGTCCATGTCGTCCAGGTGACGGCCGTACGCTTTATAAACGGAATAAGGACCAAATACGTTGAGCGGCTTGTTTTGTGCGGCCAGCTCGTAAAATTTATTAGGAATAATCAGGCCGATCGACAGCGTCTTGATACGGGACTTCTCGTCCGCGTTAATCTTTTTGCAATCGAGGAATTCGATAATGTCCCAGCCGAAAATGTTGTAGTAGCCCGCGCCGGAGCCTTTACGCTGACCCATCTGATCGGCGTAGGAGAATGCGTCCTCCATCAGCTTCAATACCGGCATAACGCCTTTCGCCGCGCCTTCAACCCCTTTGATCGACTCGCCGCGTCCGCGCAGCTTCGACAGGTTGACAGCTACGCCGCCGCCGATTTTGGACAGCTGCATACAAGTGCCGAGCACGTAGTTGATCGAGTTCAAGGAATCATCCATTTCAAGCAGGAAGCAGGATACCATTTCGCCGCGACGGCTTTTGCCCGCGTTCAGGAAGGTTGGGGTTGCCGGCTGCAGACGCTGCTCGATCATCGCGTCGGCGATGCGCAGCGCCCTCTCTCCGTCTCCTTCGCCAAGGTGAAGAGCAACGATCGCGACGCGATCCGGATATTGCTCGAGGTATTGCGATTTGTCATTCGATTTCATCGCGTAGTCTTTATAGAACTTCGAAACTGCCATATAAGATTCAAATTGGAAACCGCTTCCATGGGCTAGGTCGAAAACAGCCTCGATTTGCTCATATGTATATTTCTCGAACACATCATCGTAATAATCGTTCTTAATTAAGTAGTCCAGCTTGTCCTGCAAGGAGCCGAACTTCATGCTCTTCCGGTCCACTTCCTCCATAAAAGCGGCGACCGCTTCCTTGTCTTTATCCAATTGATAGAAGCCGTCCGCTCCGCGTTGCATCAATTCGTTGTTCAGTTCGATATGTTTCAATATTCCGCACCCTTTCGACAAAATATTCCAAATCTTGATTTGTTCCGGATAATTCAAACTTCAAAATAACAGGCACGCTAAATATTTCCGAGATCGTATCCGCGCTCTTCGCGAAGCCGTTCCCCCAGTTTCGGTTGCCGCTCGCTGACACCCCGCGAAGATTTTTCCCGTTCTGTTTCAGAAACGACATGACCCGCTCCGGAACCTGTCCGAAGCCGGTCGTATAGGTGACCATGACAAAGGGCTCATCTACTGTGCTGTTCTCCGTAATCGGCATCGCCCGCATGTTCAGCTTGTTAATAAAACGCTTGACATTGCCCGTCCTGGAATCATAAACAACCAGCATGCTTCTCTCTCTCCTTCACCATATTACTGCAATATAAAAGCGCTTCTGACTATCGGAATCCGTCAAATGCGCTAGTTGACAACATCTTGTTGGTTCATCGACCCAACCGCAAGATCTAGTCGATGAAATTGATTCTACCTCAATATATAGTTCTCGTCAATGCAATTTATGGAGAAATTTTTAACCGTTTTTTTGAGTCACTCGACTATTCTACCAGATACGGATATGATGGGATAGTGACAGTTTATAGATAAAATGGAGGCCCCCATGGAAGAAGAAAAAAAGATAAACGAGCTGCGGGAAGCGGTGGAAAAGCTATTCCGCGACGCCGGCTACGAGGTGCCCGAGCTGCTGCCCACCCTTCAATTTTTAACCCGCGAGAACGAACGGCTGAAACGTGAAAATCAAAAAATGAGACGCTTGTCCGCTCGCGTACCGGCATCTGCAGACAGCATGAACAGCCGGCTGAAGGATGCTCTTCGGGAATAGCACAAAACGAGTATTTCGTTCCAAACGAATAACTCCGATCGCAAAAAAAAGAGGCTCGAACGATGTCGCACGCCCCTGTTACAAGAATGACTGTTATTGCTAAAATAATACAATCGCACACATGAAGCGACATGTCTGCGGCGATACGACCGATAGAGGAGAACTGCCGTTTTATGGACAGAGGCACCATTACCGTCATTATCGGCCCGATGTTCTCGGAGAAATCGGGCGAGTTGATCCGGCGCTGTCAGAAGCTCATGCAATACGGCCGCAAAAAGGTGCGGGCCTACAAGCCGACCGAAGACAACCGGTTCGGAGAGGACGACATCGCAAGCCGAATCGGCTATCGCTTGCCCGCTGGCCATATACCAAAGGAAATGACGCCAACCGTCGTCAGCCAAGTGTTGACGGAGACGATTCATGCGGACGTAGTTGCCTTCGACGAAGCGCAATTTTTCTCGGAACCGATCGTTGAACTCACCGAAGAGCTTGCCCGCCGGGGAAAGCATGTCATCCTCGACGGCTTGAACATGGATTATCGAGGCAAGCCGTTCGGCTCAATCGGCGAGCTGCTCGCCATTGCCGACGAAATCGTTAAGCTAACCTCCTTCTGCGCCTGCTGCGGCAGTCCGGACGCAGCCTTCACGCAGCGAATCGTGAACGGCAAACCGGCGACGCTTGGTCCCCTCTTTCTCATCGGCGATACGGAGAGCTACGAGCCTCGCTGCCGCCGTTGCTTCGTTCCGCCGGACCTTGCGGAGGCCGAGCGGTCGAAGGGCTGAGAAGGCCGATTATGAAGTCTGGAGAACGACCCCAGAAGCGAGCGGCAAGACGATGAGAAGATCAGTCGTCGCATCGTCTCGCACTAGCATCTGAGAAAACAAGCAGGCCGTTCTGGTACAGAAAGTGCCGGCACTCGGCATAACGGCATAAAACAAGGGATGTTCCGCGTCGGTCAAGCCGGCGGCGGAACATCCCTGTTCTTTTGCTTGCTATAAAATACGCACAATATATACGGAGGCAGCTTTACTTCACGGCTGCGAAAAACAGCCGCTGCGCCTGCTTACCCGCCGGCTTCAGCTCGAAGTCGGCGTAACGGTCGACGGACGAGAAGCCTGCGCGGAGCAGCGCCGCTTCCATCCATTCCGGATCGTAGGCGCGCTGGCGCTGAATTTCCTCAAAGCGACGGAAGCGTTCATCGCCGCCTCCGTCGCTTGCGAATATCGTTAAGCGATGCTCGATCTCGCAGCGTGCTTCGTCGAGCTCGCAGGTCCAAATATAGGCCACGTCATCCTCGTCCAGAACGAAGGGCTGCTCATCAGAGTAGCGGACGAACGTCGAAGGCGCCTGAACATCGAATAGAAACAACCCTCCGCTGCGCAATCCTGCGTAAGCCGCGCGGAACGCCTCTTCCACGTCGCTTTCCTCTGTCAAATAATTGATACAGTCGCAGAATGAGACAACCGCATCCACTTCCTGCGGCAGCGCCCAGTCGCGCATATCCTGCTCCAACCAAGTCACAGCGCCTTTAACGCGGGCGCCCGCAGCCGCTTCCTCCCATTTGCTGCTGGCAATGGTTAGCATGTCCGGCGACAAATCGATGCCGTACACGCTCATTCCCGACAGCGCCAACGGGATCGCGACGCTGCCCGTCCCGCAGCCGAGATCGGCGACGGAAGACGGCTTGCCGTAGCGGCTCCAGCACGCTTCCGCAAAGCGAAGCCATTCCTCGTACGGCATATCTTCCATCAGCCGGTCGTAGACCGACGCAAACTCGCCGTAAGCGTCGTACTCGTAGGCTTCTTCCATTTGCCTCTACTCCTCCGATCGCGGCGCGGACGGCTTCTCGCTATCCAAGACAGAATCCGCGTCGTCCAAGCTTGCGCCGGTTCCCGGCGCTTTCTCGCTCAAATAGGTCCAGCTTCCTCTTTGCGTCACAAGCCCTTCGCGCATCAGCTTGCCGATCGCCCGCTTGAACGCCGATTTGCTAATTTGGAATCTCTGCTTGATTGCCTCGGCCGGAGATTCGTCGGAATACGGCATGCCGCCGCCGGGACGTTCATTCAGAAACGCCAGGATACGGTCAGCGTCCTCGACCCGTCCCTCCTGCTTCAACTTCGCCATCGACAGATTGACGCGTCCGTCCTCGCGAATAAACGTCACGCGTCCCGAGATCCGTTCCCCGAGACGAAGAGGTCTTGTCCGCTCCGGCGCTGGGATAAGGCCGTATACGCCGAATCCGACGACGCCCCCATCGACGAGTACGAAGGAACCCATTTGCAGCGACTTCGTCACCCAGCCCTCAACCCACTGATTGCGCCAGCTTGCCGGCGCATCAAAGACTAGCGGGCCAATCTCGTCCTCGCCGGCCAACGTCGCGAGCAGCCGGCCCGCCTTGTCATGGCCGAGCACGACATGCACCTCGTCGCCTGGCAACGGACGGTACTCAACCTTCTCAGACAGTTCCGACAGCGGCAGCAGCAATTGCCGGCCAAGTCCGATTTCGAGGAAGCAGCCGAGGCGCGGATGGACGTCCGCCACTTTCAGACGAGCCATTTGTCCAAGCGTTAAATACGGCTTTTTCATCGTCGCCGCAATTCGGTCCTCCGTATCGAAATACAGAAACACCTCAACCTCGTCCTCCAGCTTCGGCTTCTTGCCGACCAGCTCGGTGTAGTGCATGAGCACCTCCGACTCTCCATCGGTCAAAAAATAACCGTAGGGCGACACTTCACGTGCCACCCTCAGTGTTTGTATTGTGCCGGCGATCCAGCTCATGCGAATTCCACAACCTTCGCGTCGGACCACAGCTTCTCAATATTGTAGTAGTCGCGCTCGTCGCGATGGAATACGTGGACGATAACGTCGCCCAAGTCGATCAGTACCCATCTAGCCGAATCCATGCCCTCGATGCCGCGCACACGAACGCCCTTCAGTTCCGCCTGCTTGCGAATTTCCGTCGTAATCGCCTGCACTTGCGTATCCGAGTTGCCGTGGCAAATTACAAAATAATCAGCCACCAGCGATATTTCTTTCAAGTTCAGCGCGACGACCCTCATCGCTTTTTTATCTTCCGCCGCCGTAACTGTAATTTGCAGCAGTTCATCCGAATGTACCGTCATTACTCAGCCTCCCGTAATTGTTGAATTAAATCGTTTCTTGCTTCTATCGTAACCGGAAAAATCGCTTTTTCTTTACTCAACAGAAAAGAAATCGTCGAGTCGAAGCCGGCAACGAGCGCCCGCTCCAAGCTTTCCCCGCTCAGTTCTCTAACTCGGTCCACTCCCGGAAAATCGCGACCCGGCTCCATGTAGTCGGCCAGACAGACGATCTTGTCCAGCTTCGTCATGCCGACTCTTCCCGACGTGTGGTAGCGAATCGCGTCGATAACGCCCTGATCCGTAACGCCGTATTCGTGCTCGGCCGACCACGCGCCGACCTCGGAGTGCCATAACTGCTTATCGTGAGCTAGCAAGCTAAAGTCGAGCCGCTGATCGCGAATGATTTGCTCCATCTTCGCTATCGGCCAGTATTTCGCCACGTCATGCAGGATGGCGGCCAGCTCTGCGCGAGCCGGATCTTCCCCGTAACGTTCGGCGAGCACGACCGCCGTCTCCATGACGCCGACCGTATGCTGCCAGCGTTTCTCAGGCATTTGCGCCTTCACGGATTCGATCATCTGTTCACGATTCATAAAGCCCTCTCCTTCGAATCAACTCGTTAACCGCATCCGGCACCAAGTAGCGGATCGAACGCCCGGTACGCACCCGTTCGCGAATATCGGTCGACGATACGCCAATCGGCGGCATCGCAACGAGCGTAAGCTGCTCCTGCAAATAGCCGGGCAAGCCGCCGAGACGGGCTTCCGTCCCTTCTCTCTCCAGCCCGATAAAGGTCACGAGAGAAGCAAGCTCTTCGATGCGATGCCAGCTAGGCAAGTCATTGACCCGGTCCGAACCGATAATATAAGCAAATGTATGCTGTGGATAAAGGCTTGTCAGAGCGGTTGCCGTGTCGACCGAATAACTCGTGCCTCCACGGGTAAGCTCGATGTCGACCGCCCGGAAGGCGGCATGGGGCCGAATCGCCTCCTCCACCATTTGAAGGCGCAATTCGCCGTCCGCGCCGGGCTTGCCGTCTTTCAGGGGCGGCATATACGTCGGAATGAACCAAACCTCTTCCAATCCGGACCGGTCAAGCGCCGTTTCTGCTGCAATCAAATGGCCGATATGAATCGGATCGAACGTGCCGCCCATAATGCCTATCGCTGCCATCCTCTTTGCCCCTTCTCACTCTGTTCCTGTAGCTGCCGCTCCGTCCAGAAGTTATGGCAGCTCGATTTTACGGTATTTTTCTTCGCTGGACCGCTTATAAAGCACGATCGTTTTGCCGATTACCTGCACGAGCTCCGCACCCGATGCTTCGGCCACCTCAGCGCCGATCTCGCGCGGATCGTCGAGGCAATTATTCAGTACCGACAGCTTGATTAGCTCCCGCACCTCGATCGCTTCCTCGATATGCCGCACGAGCTGTTCGTTCGTACCGCCTTTGCCTACTTGGAAAATAGGCTGTAAATGATGCGCCAGCGAGCGCAAATGGCGTTTTTGTTTGCCTGTCAACATGCCTGAAATACCTTCTTTCATCTATATAGGGTTCATTACCCGCTTTGCAGCGCCGCCAAAACCGTCTCGCGCATGGCTGCTGCCGGAGCGGTCCGGCCGGTCCAATATTCGAAGGCGTAAGCGCCTTGGTAAATAAACATGCCTAGGCCTCCGTGGCTTCGGCAGCCCGCGCTTTCCGCATCCTGCAAAAACTTCGTCTTCATCGGATTGTAAATCAAATCGCTTGCAACGGCGCCTTCCTTCAGCCAGGAAGCGTCGACCGGACTTTCGTCCGTCTTCGGAAACATACCGACCGACGTCGTATTGATAACAATATCGGCTTGCCGGCAAGCTTCCTTCAAGTGTTCGCTTGTGATTGCTCTTGCCTCCGCTTTGCCGCGGAGCGCTCGGGCCAGCTCCAGCGCCTTGTCTTCCGTTCGGTTGGCGATCGTAATAAGCGCCGGCCGTTCGCCCGCGAGTGCGTAGACGATCCCTCTCGAAGCGCCGCCTGCACCGATGACGACGATCTTCTTCCCCTCGATCGACGGCTCGGCTTCCTCCTTCAAGGAACGAACATAGCCAATGCCATCGGTGTTGTAGCCGATCAACGTGCCGTTGTCGTTCACAATCGTATTGACCGCCCCGATCGCTTCGGCTCCGGGATCGATATGATCCATATGCTTCATAATATCCAGCTTATGAGGAATCGTCACATTGACGCCCCGGATGCCCATCGCCTTCACGCCCGCCACGAAATCGGCCAGCTTGTCCGGCGTAATATGAAAAGCGGCGTATACGCCGTTGATGCCCGTCTCCTGAAATGCCCGATTCATCATAATCGGTGATTTCGAATGGCGGACCGGATCGCCAATGACGCCGTACAAGACGGTATGACTGTCGATCCGGCCGCTCTCGGGCAAATGCTCGTTCATTCCAGTCAAGACTGATTCGCCCCTCTCCCAAAGGTCGGCTAGCGGAGCCGGCACTGCCGCTCCGCCGCCTGTTCGCTTCTCCCGGTTAAATCAGCGAGTCTCTCAACATCACCTTAATGCCCTTCGGCGCGTATAGGTCGACAATCGCTCCCGTCGTGCCGTTCGCTTGAATCCAGCCTAGACCAGAGATGAATATATCCTTCTTCACACCGCGCGGAATCCGCAGCGAGTGGCGGGTCCACGGCGGCATCTCGTCGAGTTCTTCCTTCGATGGAGCGCCCAGAAGCTCGCCTCGATGCTCCTCGTACAGCTTGTCGGCCCGCTCCAGCTTCGTCCGGTGCACATTCATGGCGTTGGATACGTACAACGTAAACGATTGACGTTCTCCTTCGACAAAATCAAAGCGAACCAGGCTGTTGATGAACAGCGTCTGGCCGTCGTTCAACTGATAAACAAGCGGTTTGATCGGCTTATCCGGCAGCAAGGAACCGAGGAAGCTGCGCGGCACAATTTCCGTCATCCGCGAAGTGTATACGATTCCCGGCGTATCGATGATCGATTTGCCGTCGTCAAGCGGAATATGAATCGCGTCCAGCGTCGTGCCCGGGTAACGGGACGTTGTCAGCTCGCGCTCCAAATCGCTGTAATCATTGATCAACCGGTTAATAAGCGTCGATTTGCCAACGTTGGTCGCGCCAACGACGTAAACGTCCCTATCGCCCCGGTAACGGTCCAGTGCTTCGATGACATGCTCGAAGCCGATGTTCCGCTTCGCGCTGCACAGAACGATATCGACCGTTCGCAACCCTTCCGCCTTCGCCTGCTGTTGAATCCAGTTGCGCAGCCGGTTTAAGTTCATCGACTTGGGCAGCAAGTCGACTTTATTGACGACGAGCAGCACCGGATTTTGGCCGACAAACCGCTGCAAGCCGGAAATCAGACTGCCTTCAAAGTCGTACAGATCGACAATATGAACAACTAAACTGTTCGTCGCAGCGATGCCGCCGAGCAGCTTCAAGAAATCGTCCTGATCGACCGCCACCGACGATGCTTCATTATAATTGCGAATACGGAAACAGCGCTGGCAAATGACCGGTTCGCGCTTTAAAGCCGTTTCGGGCAAATAGCCCGGCGCATCCGACTGTTCCGATTGCAGCAAAATTCCGCAACCGGCGCAATGAACGGCTTTTACATGTTCAAGCTCTTTCATTTACTGTTTATCCCCCTCATACCATAACCCTCTCTTCCGCAAGCGAGAAAGCGCGATGCGCTCCATCGTGCGGTTGACCCGGGTCATGATTCCTTCGTCAGCAGGGGCAATCGGCGTTACGAGGATGGTGAACAAGCCCATCCGATTGCCGCCAAGCACATCGGTCATCATTTGATCGCCAATGACAACCGTTTGCTCGGGCGGGAGGCCCAGAACGGCAAGCGCCTTACGAAACGCTTTGTTAGCCGGCTTGCGAGCCGCATGAACAAACGGCACGTTAAGCGGTACCGCAAACTTCGATACTCTGGACTCGTTGTTATTCGATAAGATCACGACTTTAAAGCCCCGGTCGCTGACCTTCTTCAACCATGCTGCGAGTTCCGGCGTTGCGAGCGCAACCTTGGCACCGACAAGCGTATTGTCCAAATCGGTAATGATGCCTCGAACGCCTTTTGCGTAAAGCTCATCCAACTGAATATCATAAACCGTATCCACACGCATGTGCGGCAACAGTCTCTCGAACATCATCGCTTGACCCCTTTGCATTCTCCTGCTATCTTACGAAACTATACCATAGAACACGAATTTGTTGCAAAAAAATACCGCCGCCAGTTTGAACCGGCGGACGGCATATCGAAATGAATAAATAAAAGTGCATTTATATTGGAGGCAACTGCATGATTCAACGCTTCAAGTGGCGCGTCTATAAGAGCCTGATTAGTTGCTTCGCTTTCGCCTGGAACACATCCGCATCATCGTTCGTCGCCTGCGCGGGGCTGTACTTGGCTCGTTCGAAGCCATCCAACAGCTCGCGAAGCGGCTGCTGCAGCAATTTGCGGCTCTGGGCCCAGCGGGCCACTGCTTCCCTGAGTGTCTCGTGTTCGGCCCGCTCAAATCCTTTTCGCTTGCATTTACGAAGCAACCGCTCGGTCTCCCAAACAATTCGCTCGTCAGCTGTATAGGAGCGGAACCGGATCTTGCTCCACGTGGCAGCAATCGAGCGACGGCGAACAATCGCCCACGCGATTGCCGACGCGACAAGCAGCGAAATAGAGCTCCAGAAGCCGATCGTCCACATCCGGTCTTTCGTTCCTTCCGCCTCGGCAGCGCCCGCGTCGCCCAGATCAAAATCGTAGTCCGTAGGCGCCTGTATGGCTTCCGTCGGAAAACGGTACGGGAAGGAGAAGCCGGACGTAGGCTCGAACGGAATCCAGCCATAGCCGTCGAAATAAATTTCGACCCAGGAATGGGCGTCGGCGTTTCGAACCGTATACGTGCCTTTACCGTCCGGGTTCAACTCGAATTCCGACAAATCGCTGTATCCCGGACCGTAATTCGTCGCCGGCAGGTAACCCGGCGTAAAGCCCTTCACCCAGCGGGTTGGCAAATTGACCGACCTCGCCATAACCGCCATTGCAGTGGAGAAATAATCGCAGTAGCCTTCTTTCAGCTCGAACAGGAATTGATCGACAAAATCAGTGGACTGGCCCGTCAGCTTTGTCAAATCAGGCTTGTTCGTGTACGGAAAGGTGGTGCTCAAATAGGCTTCAATCAGCTTTGCTCGATCGTAGTCATTTTCGGCGCCTTTCGTAAGGTCTGCGGCCAGCTGCTTGACGCGCCCCGGCAGCTCATCTGGCAGTTCCAAATAGCTGCTCGTTTTGCGAGGATCGAATTCCGTTCCCCATCCTGCGTGCGTCTTGCGCAGTCCTTCTTCGTCCAGAACCGTCACTTCCGATTGGACGCCGTAAGCATTGGGGTATCGCTCTCCGCCAGCCGCCCAGCGCAGCTCTCCCGTTTGATTATGCCAGTATACGTTCGTGGATAATGATAAATCGGGATTGTTCACCCAGGCCAGCATGGTCGGCGGCGATGCGGCGAAAAGCACCGGATACTTCTCCTCGCGAAGCATCGTAAACGTTTGCTCAATCGTCGTTGTCTCGGCAAGATCGCGCTCAAATTGAACGCCGAACGGCCTGTTTTTAGCAACGGTGCTGACCAGATCCTCCCTCGTATCGCTCTCCCAGCCCTGCCCGGTGTAAATGGACTTGGACTCGCCTCGCCAATAGCTGCGATGAGAGCTCTGTACGGTCATCACCGGCGAAAAGTCGTAATTAAAACCGCCGCCCAGCGCAGTATCATTCCGTCCATAGCCCGAGCTTGTATCGCCGGTGCTGACCTGCGTAGGCTCGTTCAACCCTTTGTCACCGAGGAAGACATTAACCCGCTCTCCTTTAGCCTCTTTCCAAAGCGTATACGGGTCTTGCAGAATCGGTGAAACCGTCGGCATCAGCAAGCCCGCCGTCATGAGTACCGTCAGGACGACGGAGACGGGGACTATAAGCTGCAGCGGATACTCGAGCATTTCTTGCCAGCTTCGAGGATGATCGCGCTCTAGTCGGTGCAAGTGAGCGGCCACCAGCCAGAGCAAGCCGAGGAACACAATCCAGGCCACCTCATCCCACAGCCAGATCGGCGTAAAGGAGTCGGCGATCGTCAGCGCGGCCAGATTGCCGGCGACGAATCCGATCAAGCGCGGGCGCGTCGTAATCCAGCTGCCAAACAGCACATGGAGAACAAGCAGTCCCCCTGCGATCCAGATGAACGGGTGCATCTGAACTGCATAGTGAACGATCCAATCGATTCGCGTCTGCCATGTCACCGGCTCGAAGGTTGAATAGCCCTCCATCTCTACGTAACGGAAGACGGTGATAACGGCAACCGCCGCCTGCAGCAGAAGCCGCCACAGCTTGACCTTCAACGGCAAAACCAGATCGATTACAATGGCCCAAGACAGCGTAGCGTAGGCGATCGTATAGGTTTCGTCCCACCAGAAATTTTCGAATATCGCGATCGTCTGAATAAGCATCAGTCCGACCAGCATGCGGGTCAGCTTTGGATACCAGGAGGGTGCGATCAGCCGTCCCGCCCACTTCAGTCCCTTCCATAACGTAATCATGCCGTACTGCCCCCTTCCAGCAAGACGGGAAGCTCTTGCAGCTGCTGTACCGTAAATACAGGCCAACCTCTGGAGCGCAGCAACTGCCGCCAACCATCATCCCGAATGTAGCCGGTCGGCTTGCTGATCTCAATCAGACAAGGAAGCAGTCCTTTGCGGGACAACCACTCCATCGCGCGGACCGCCTCTCCTCCCGCAACAGGCGAGATCAGTACCGCAAACGAGCCCGGCTCCAAATACATGTCAGCCATCAACAGCGATTTGTAGATCGTATGAGGCGCGTCCGCGTCTACATATGTCAAATGCTTGAGCGCGGCATTCCGCTGATCCGGCCCGGCCTTCGGGGCGAGCATCGTCATTTTTTTACCGACCGACAAGAGACCCATAGCTGTATCTCCTTTAAGCCCGTTCTCTAGCAGCGACGCCGCTGTCGATACCGCAAGCTCGAAACGATCGGCGGTCGGAGCCGGATAGTCGCCTGCAAATCGGTCCAAAATGATGACCGTTCGCGGAAGCGACTCTTTCTCGAACGCCTTCGATTTCCATTCGCCGGTCTTGGCCGTCGCATTCCAGTGAATGCGGGACAGCCGGTCGCCGTACAAATATTCGCGAACGCCGTTGATCTGCGTCGTCTCCTTCGCCGAACGAGAAGCGATTGCATGAGAGAACGGGCCTCTTACGCCGCGCTGCATACCATGCCAGCCTCGCAGCGGAACCGTTTGCGGCAGCACGTTGAACACCGCTTCCGATTCAAAGCGTCCGGCATGCTCGAACAAGCCGAACACGTCATGCGATAAGCATTGCGTCGCCGTAAACCGATATTCGCCGCGCTGCAGCGGCGGCGTACTGTAATGCACCTCGCCGGCGCGCTTCCAATTCGGAACGAACGACGATTCGAACTCCAGTCTTTGTCCATTGTGCCGAGACAAACTGTCCCGCACCAGCACATACGGGATTGGATAAAAGCCGGGAATTTTCACCGACAAATGAACGTCAAGCGAGCTTCCAGCCGTCAAGGCGTGCTCGGAATGCGCTTGCGCTCCTTGCTGCTTCAGCCTGCGGCTGCCGTTTACGCCGGCGATGCCGCTCCAGTTGCCCAGCCATAAATAAAGCAGCAGTACATTTAAAATCATAAACAACATAAATGCCGTCCTGCCGCCCTGAAACAGGAAATAGAACAAGGCGACCGTATAAATGGAGCCAATCAGCAGCCAGCGCCTGCGAGTCGTCTTCTTCTCCGTCATAAGTTACCGCTCCAGTCGGACCGGCACCTTAATCTGCGCCAGCACCTGACCTACAATGTCCTCCGCATGCAGGCCGTTCATTCTTGCCTCCATATGGAGCAGCAGGCGGTGGGACAGAACAAACGGCGCGAGCGCCTTCACGTCATCCGGCGTGACAAAAGCCCGCTGCTCGAGGAATGCTTTCGCCCGAGCCGCTCTGGCCAGCGCAATGGCCGCGCGAGGGCTTCCGCCAAGCTGAACGCTTGCATGCTCCCGCGTTGCCCGAATAATTTGCACCAAATATTGGCCTACCGCTTCGTCAATGTGCACGCCGAGCACCTGTGTCTGGATGCGCTTTATATCTTCAATATTCGACACTTGAGGCGCACGGTCGGAAGGATGGTTTCCTTCGCTCGACAATACCATGCGCTGCTCGTCGGCCTCGTTCGGATAACCGAGCGACAGCTTCATCATGAATCGGTCCAGCTGCGCCTCCGGCAGCGTATAGGTGCCCTCGAATTCAATTGGGTTCTGGGTCGCCAGCAATATAAAAGGCTCAGGCAATGGATACGTCTCTCCATCTACCGTCACTCGCCCCTCCTCCATCGCTTCCAGCAAGGCCGATTGCGTCTTGGTCGTCGCACGATTGATTTCGTCGGCCAGCAAAACATTCGCCATAACCGGGCCGGGACGGAAAATAAACTGCTCCTGCTTCGGATGATAGATCGACACGCCCGTAATATCGGTAGGCAGCAAATCGGGATTGCATTGAATCCGCCGGAATTGACCGCCAATTGTTTTAGACAACGCTTTCACTAATTGCGTTTTGCCGGTGCCCGGCACATCTTCCAGCAGTACGTGACCGCCGCCAATGACGGCTATGAACAATCTTTCGATTTCTTCTTGTTTCCCCAGGATACAGCTGTTAAGACTATTAAGAATAGAAGAGCATAATTGCATGTCGGCCAAACGAGTTTCCATGTGCAACATTCCTCCCGCGGAAAAAGTATGCTTAGGCATCCGTGAGCATCTGATCTAGAATCCCCGGATGATTTAGTACTATTTTACAGTACGTCCTGCCTATTACACAAATGGCGTTTTGACAAAAAAAATTGGAGAATCCCACAGCGGGACTCTCCAACTTCACCTTTTCAGCGCATAATCGACGCTTTATCCTTTCGGCCTGACGACAAGAGCCGCCAAAAAAGAAAAAATGATGGCGGCGGATATGCCGGCGCTCGTCACTTTAAAAATGCCGGATATGACGCCGATCCAGCCCGATTTCTGCAGCTCCGTCAGCGCCCCGTGGACAAGCGCGTTGCCGAAGCTCGTAATCGGAACGGTCGCCCCAGCTCCCGCAAACGCGACTAACGGCTCGTACCAGCCAATCCCGTCCACGATCGCGCCGACGACGACGAGCGTGGCCATCGTATGCGCCGGAGTCAACTTGAACAGGTCGAACATGAGCTGCCCAACGACGCAAATCGCCCCTCCGACTATAAAAGCCCATAAAAATTGCATGCAACCGTCAGTCCTTTCCGCTGATCGCAACCGCGTGCGCGATACACGGGATGCTCTCGCCTTGCTGATAAGATAGTGGGGACAACAGCGCGCCCGTCGCGCAGACGAGAATGCGCCGCAATTCGCCTTTGGCGATCTTTTTAAGCAAATGGCCGTATGTGACGACAGCCGAGCAAGCGCAGCCGCTGCCGCCCGCTTGCACTTTTTGCCGTCCGACGTCGTACACCATCAGTCCGCAGTCTTTGAACACCGTCTCGTCCATCGGGACGCCGTCACGCATCAGCAGCTCTTTGGCGATCGGATGGCCGACGCTGGCCAAGTCGCCCGTCACGATCAAATCGTAATCTTTCGGGGAACGGCCGGTGTCGTTGAAATGGCTTTGAATCGTGTCGACCGCCGCCGGGGCCATCGCGCCGCCCATATTGAACGGGTCTTTAATGCCCAGGTCGACGATTCGTCCGATCGTTGCGCATTCGACAACCGGGCCGTCTCCCTCGGCCGCGACAACAGCAGCGCCCGCTCCCGTTACCGTAAATTGCGCGGTAGGCGGCTTCTGCGATCCGTACTCGGTTGGATAACGGAATTGCTTCTCCGCCGTGCAGTTATGACTGCACGTACCGGCAATGGCATAATTCGCCGACTTGGTGTTGACCATCAGCGAAGCGAGCGCCAGCGTCTCCATCGACGTCGAGCAGGCGCCGAATACACCGATGTACGGTACGCCGAGCGCCCTAGCAGCGAAGCTATTGCTTATAATTTGGTTCATCAAATCGCCGCCGACGTAAAATTCGAGCTGCTGCTTATCGATTCGCGCGTTTTGCAGCGCAAATTCAGTCGCTTGCTCGAGCAGCAGCCGTTCCGCCTTCTCCCAGCTTTTCTGCTGCATGTCCAATTCGGGATGGACAAGATCGAAATCGGCCGCAAGCGGCCCGTCGCCCTCATCAGGCCCTACCACAGTCGCCGCTCCGATAATGACGGGACGATTCTCGAACCACCAGGTTTGTTTTCCCCGCAGCATATCAGTGCCCCCCGCCCGTGCCCAGTAAAAGATGGGCGATGCCGACAAAGAAGGCGGCCACGGTGCCGAATACAATAACCGAGCCGGCGAGCTTGAACATGTTGGCGCCGACGCCGAGCACCAAGCCTTCGCTGCGATGCTCGAGCGCCGCGGAGCACATCGAGTTGGCGAAGCCCGTCACCGGTACGGCCGATCCCGCTCCGGCCCATTGCGCAATTTTATCGTATACGCCGAGACTTGTTAAAATAACCGAAATGAGAATGAGCACCGCAACAGTCGGATTGCTGGCGTCCTCCTTGCTCATGCCCATCAAATGGATAAACATCGTCTGGATGGCTTGACCTATAATGCACACCATTCCACCAAACAAAAAAGCCTTTAAGCAATTGGTAAATATCGACCGCGACGGCTCCTTCGTCTTGGCGAAAGCTTGATATTCCTTCGGCGACATCGACATTTTCTTATATTTGCCGTTGCTGCCCGCAGCGTTCGACGACATGTCAAGATCCCTCCTAAGCCTTAATGGTACGCCTGGTTCCTCTTCATTATTTGTAAGTTCCATGCGGCTTATGTAACCGAGCTGAAAAGCCGTTCATCCCACTCGCAAAATGCGTTCGAGAAAAACGGCTTTGATAAAAGAAACGAATTATGAGAAACAGCAAAAAAGCAAAAGGACGAGCAGCACATAAAGCACGAGCAGCAGCAGCGGTCTAGAGCTTCGGCGCGCTGAGTAGCTTCTCAAAGGCATTCCTCCCGATTAGGCTTTTATCATCAGTTTATGCGCCTAACTCAGGTTTCGTCTCCCGCCGCATGCAAATGTTGAATCAATTGGCAGAAGTAAACTGGAGTTATTCACACAGGAAGGTTAAGATACAAGCATATCCGCCGCAGCCGGCCAGCTGCGGCAATGGAAAGGATGTAATGCTAATGACAACTACCACAAACAACTCGTTTGCGCGGCCGCATTTGGCCGATTGCCTGCCAGAGCTGGCGGCTTTCGCTAGAGGCGAACAGAAAGCGACCCTCGTTATTAAAGGAGGAACGCTCGTCAGCGTAACCTCGGGCGAATTGCTGCCAAATACATCCGTCGCCGTCGTCGGGACGCGCATCGCTTATGTCGGCCCTTTCGTTCAGGACATGGTCGGCGACGAGACGAAGGTCATCGACGCAACGGGTAAATATATCGCGCCAGGTCTGCTGGACGGACATTGCCATATTGAAAGCAGCCTGCTGTCCGTTACCGAATTTGCCAACGGCGTGCTGCCGCTCGGCACAACAGGCGGCTTCTTCGATCCGCATGAAATTTCGAACGTGCTCGGTCTTCCGGGACTGCGGCTCATGCTGGACGAGGCGCGCCAAACGCCGCTGGCCGCCTATTTGCAGGTCGCTTCATGCGTTCCGGCTACTAATTCCGAGTTTGAAACGTCCGGCGCCGAGTTCGGTCCCGAGGAAGTGGCAGAAGCGCTTAGCTGGGGCCCGGATATGATCGCGCTCGGAGAAGTGATGAATTTTCCAGGCGTCGTCTTCGGCGATCCGAAAATGATCGGAGAAATTCAAGCGACGCTTCGCGCTGGCAAAATCGTAGATGGCCACTACACATGGCCTTCGGATGATCCGAGACTTTCCGCTTACGCTGCTGCCGGCGTTTCCGGCTGTCACGAGAGCATTACGAAGGAAGACGCCGCCGCCCGCGTAAGACTTGGCATGTATGCCAAGCTCCGCCGCGGTTCGGCCTGGCATGACGTCGAGGCGACGATCAAAGCCCACACCGAAATGGGTCTCGATTCCCGCCGGATGGTGCTTGTCTCCGACGACCGCATTTGCAGCTCTTTAAAGGAAGAAGGACATATGAACTTCATCGTCCGTCACGCTATTCAGCAGGGCGTTAAGCCGGTAACGGCCTTCCAAATGGCGACGCTCAACACGGCCGAGCGCTTTGGCGTTGCCCGCGATGTCGGGTCCGTAACGCCGGGCACGATTGCCGACATTATTTTGCTGGACGGACATCTGGCTGACGTCAACGTCTCGATGACGATCGCCTGCGGACAAGTCGTTGCTGAGAACGGCCAAATGACGACGAAGCTGGAGTCTTTCCAATATCCGGACTATGCCGTCAATTCGGTTAAAATCGAAAGCAAGCTGACACCCGCGAGTTTCGAGGTGAAGGCGCCGATCGACAACGGGTTTGTGAAAACGCGCGTGGCGGAAGTAATCGAGAATAACGTGGAAACGAAGGAAGTATTCGTCGATCTGCCGGTCAAAGACGGCAATCTCGTCATTACGCCGGAAAGCGGCTATTGCAAAATGGCTGTCTTCGAGCGTCACGGCCGCACTGGCGGTTCGGCAATCGGCGTGGCAGGCAACGTCGGCTTTGATCGTCCGGCGGCTATTGCGATGACAGTTGCACACGACAGCCATAACGTGCTTGTCATCGGCAACGACGACGCGGTAATGGCGAAAGCGGCAAATGCAGTTATCGACATGCAAGGCGGCATCGCCGTTGCGACGGCGGACGATATGACGACGCTGCCGCTGCGTCTGGCCGGACTGATGTCGACCGAGCCGTACGAAACAGTCGTGCGCCAATCGCAGGACATTAGCCAAGCGCTCGTTGACGCCGGCTGTACGATGAACTATGCATTCATGACGCTGTCGCTTATCGCGCTGGTCGTGATCCCGACATTGCATATTTCGGATACAGGCCTTATCCGCGTGTCCGAAACCGGCTTCGAGCGGGTTCCGTTGTTCGTATAAATTTAAAGTGAGGGGGAACGCTGCGGGTCAGAGGGTTCTTCCGATCGCCATTAAAACCTGATTCCTTTATTTTAATTGGTAGTTTGCGGTAGGAACGGGCTTTAAAAGAGACCACTGTCGTTTCTCCAGAATCCCTCTGACCCTCCGCTACTCTCTCCTTTTCAATCAAGTACTGATTTTAAGTATGATTCTAAAAGTCTCATATAAGGAAATATGAGGGTTACCACACAAATAAGAGAACCCCTCGTCCTTAAAAGCGACGAGGGGTTCTCTCCAACCTAAGCCGACTGAAGCCGACTGATCGTAATCGTAATGATCAGTCGGCTTTTTTATGCTGCATGCTGTATGAGCTCTATTCTCTGTTGTCCTCTTCATGTTCGTGTTGATGTTGTAGCGGAACGCTATGCTCGCTGTCGCTATTCATCAGCTCGGATACCGTTACGATCTGGAATCCCTGCTTCTGAAGCTCCGGCAAAATCGTTTTTAAGGCGGCGACCGTTTGCGTCGAGCTTGGCGTATAGTCGTGCAGCAGCACAATATCGCCGTTTCGCGCGTTGTTCAGCACTTTTCGAACAATGCTGTTTACGCCCGGCTTTCGCCAGTCGTTCGTATCCTGATGCCAAGACCACAGAATCGTCTTGTAGCCAAGGTTTTTGGCGATATTGACCGTCTGTTCGTTATAGAAGCCGCCGGGCGGCCGAAACAGACTCGGTTTTTTTCCAGTCAGCTCGATCAGCAGCTGCTCGGTGCGGACAATCTCGTCCTCAATCGTTCCGGGATTCGTATTTCCTTTAAAATACGTATGACTGAACGTATGATTGGCAACCTCATGCCCTTCCTCTACTTCCCTCCGAATCAGCTCGGGGTACTTCCGAACGCGGTTGCCAAGCACGAAGAACGTCGCTTTCGCATCGTATTCCTTCAATAAATCAAGAATCGGCTCGGTCGTCTCCGGGTATGGCCCGTCATCAAACGTTAGCGCGATTTTTTTGTCGCTGGAGGTCGGCACCTCCCACACAATTTCCCCTCGCTTTTCATAAAAATACCGGTCCCGCTTTTCGGGGGCATCGCTAAAACCGCATAAACCAGCAATGAGAAGGGAGCATGCGGCCACTCCTGTCAGCCAACGTTTCATCTCTCTATAACCACCTGTAGGAATCGCATGACCATAACATACCCTGCAATGGATAAAATATGAGCCGAACGGCATTCAGGCTAAAAAAGGAAGCCAACCTAATGATTAAGCAAGCTCACAACCAAAATCGGCTCGTTATTGGCTTATGGAATTTAGTCAGAGGTAGAAGGTCTGCCAAATTAATCCATTTTAATCAAGGTGTCGACCAGCTAATGCGGCCCCGGCCGCTTGCCGCCCACAAAAGCAAAGGGCCTCCCCGATAATCCGTCGTTGGCGAACGGTTTAAGGGGAGGCCTTTGTACTGCTTTCTTTTTTAAAAGCTTAGCTTTTGTTCTGCTGCTCTACTTGCTCGCGCCATTGATATTTCGGCTGCCAGCCGAGCAGCCGCTTTGCTTTCTCGTTGCTCAACAGCGTCTCGTGTCCGTCCAGCGAAGAGCGTATATCGGTTACGTCCGGGTAGCGAGCCTGCAGCAGCTCGCGGCTGCGGATCGCCATACTGGAGTCGTCGGCGGCCACGTTGATGGCGACAGCCCCGAGGCCATCGGCTTCAACGGCTAGGCGGCACACCTCCGCAGCATCGCGCGTATCGATATAGCTCCACAAAATACGCTCGCGCTCCTCCGGCTTATGGATAAAGGACGGGAAGCGTTCATACCATTCCGGCGGAATGACATTGCCGAGCCGCAGCGAAACGACCTGCATGCCGGTGCGGCGGTTGAACATTTCGGCCGTTTGCTCATTGACTACTTTGCTCAATCCGTAGCTGTCCTGTGGAAGCTGCGGGTGAGCCTCATCGACCGGCACATATTGCGGTCCAAACGGATGCACCGCGAAGACGATGCCGTAGGACGACTCGCTTGAAGCGATAACCGCTTTGCGGATGCCGAGACCGGCCGCCGCCTCCAATATATTGTACGTCGACATGACGTTATTGCGGAACGTCACCTCCGGCGTTCGAATATGAGCAGCCGGAATAGCGGCCAAATGGACGACGGCGTCAGCGCCTGCAAGTACTCCGTACGTCTCCCCCAGGTTTTCCAAATCGGCCTGAATAGTCGGGCACAGCGGCTGCTCAGGACGACGCGAATCGACGTTCAGCACCTCGTAGCCTTGTTCAACAAAATGTTTGACGACCCAGTGTCCGAGCATTCCGCTCCCGCCGGTAATAACGACTTTAGCCATAGTCAGCTTCCTCCTTGTTCTTCTGTAATTGCTATAAAATTTTTCGCGCGCCTTCCTGGTGCGCATAATGGCACCGAATGCGCCTTGCCGCAGGACGCAGCACTTTGGCGGTGGTGCACAGTGCCTCCGTCATAAAACTGCTGCCGGCACTAGGCACTCACACCGTTTACTTTAAAATGTCCTCGATCTCGCTAAGCGTATCCTCGCTCAACACGATGCCCGACGCTTTTGCGTTCTCTGTCACCTGTTCCGGTCGGCTGGCTCCGACCAACGCGCTTGCGACGTTCTCATTGCGCAATATCCAGGCTAGGGCCAAGTTGCCGACTGAAATGTTCAGTTCAGCTGCTACGCCTTCCAGCCGCTTTACTCTTTCAATTTTTTCTTCGGTAACGCCTTTGCGCATCCATTCCAGCCGAGCCGCTCGGCTGTCTGCCGGAATGTCGTGCTCTGATGTATATTTCCCGGTCAATAATCCTTGGGCAAGCGGCGAAAAAACGACTTGCCCAACTCCCGAGCGTTCGCTCAGCGGCATAATTTCCTTCTCAATATATCGCTCGAACATATTATAAATCGGTTGGTTGACGACGATCCGATCTAGCAAGTAACGATCCGCGACGCCAATTGCCTCTGCGATTTGCGAGGCTTGCCATTCGCTAACTCCAACATACAGCACTTTGCCTTGGCGCACCAAATCGTCGATAGCGCGCAGCGTCTCTTCGAGCCGGGTATCCGGATCGTAGCGATGGCAATAAAAAATGTCGACGTAATCATGGTCCAGCCGCTTAAGGCTGGCATTCGCCTGCTCGATGATATGTTTGCGCGACAGCCCTCTGTCGTTCGGTCCCTCGCCCATCGGCCAGAACGCTTTTGTCGCCAGCACATAGGACTCCCGAGGGTAAGCCTTCAGCGCTTTGCCTACCAGCTCTTCGGCGGCTCCCTTCTCGTAAACGTTAGCTGTATCGAAAAAGTTGATGCCCAAATCGTAGGCGGTTTTTATCGAATGAACCGCATTCTCTCGCTCAACGTAACCGCCGTATGTAAGCCAGCTGCCCAAGCTGATCTCGCTAACTTTAATGCCGCTTTTCCCTAGTCTCCGGTATTTCATCATGGATACCCTCCCCAAGAAATTAGTTGTGAATCAAGCACTCGTTTAGCTTACGCGCTGTAATGATTGTCAGAACTTCCGGCTCAAAACCGAAATCAGTGCATGACTATAAGTGAGGGGAAGCGCTGCGGGTCAGAGGGTTCTTCCGATCGCCATTAAAGCCTGATTCCTTTATTTTATTGAGGTTTACGGTAGGAATCTTGCTTTAAAAGCGACCACTTTCGTTTCTCCAGAATCCCTCTGACCCTCCACTATTTCTCCTTTTCCGTCAAGCACTGATTCTGATTTTATGTTTGATCCGAACTTCACTCGTACTCTCGCTCTTCGAATGGATCGTTTACGATAGCGCTTTCTTTAGACGGCTCCTTTTCATAGTAGTAGAATTCCTATATGATTGAAAGAAGTGAAATTTTGTTCACTAAAGTATAATAGCGATAGCTGCTAAACTAGAGTATAGCAGCATGCCATTTCGAACCTAAGGAGGCATATCCCATGAAAACAAAGGAGAACGCCGACAGCTACATTCCGAAAAACCCGGTAAAAATCGAGTGCAATATTGAGAAAACATTGGACGTGCTTGGAGGAAAATGGGCCTTTCTCGTCATTCGCGAGCTGTTCCACGGAACGCTCCGTTTCGGCGAGCTGCAGCGCCGCATCCCAAATGTCTCGCCGCGTGCCTTGACTAGTACGCTTCGCCACTTGGAGGAGCAAGGCGTGCTTGAGCGCGAGGTATTCCCAACCGTACCTGTCACCGTCCAATATACGCTGACCCCTAAAGGCCACGACCTGCATGTCATTTGTCATGAAATGAAGCTTTGGGCGGCCCGCTGGACGTAAAAAGCTGGCGGCTTAATCAGCATTCATTGCCTTATCCCTTTAGAAATGCCTTTTACAAGGATCATATTCTCGCAATAAGCCGTCTTACGGTCCGATACGGATCTTGAGGACGGCTTTTTCTTTTCAACCCAATCATTGGAAAGCTATTCCTTCTTTTGAAGAGATGTCGTAATTTCATATACCAATCGTCACTATCTCACACTTATAATCCGCTTACATCTATGATAAATTTACGGTGTTGTCATAATAACTTATAATAAATTATAGAGTTGCGAGGCGATGCAAATGATTAGAATCGGCATAGTAAGCTTTTGGCATGTGCATGCATGGGACTACACCAAACAGGCGCTGGCCCATGCAGGCGCCGAAGTAAGCGCAGTTTGGGACGAAGATCCGGCCCGCGGCCAGGAAGCGGCCGACAAGCTGAACGTTCCCTTTTTTAGCAATTTGGACGAAATGCTTCAATACGAGGCGCTGGACGGTATTATCGTCACTTCGCCAACGAATCAGCATGAAGAAATTATGGTGAAAGCGGCGCAAGCCGGAAAGCATATTTTTACGGAAAAGGTAGTGTCGACTACGCTTCGCGGAGCGAATCAAATTTTGGATGCGGTTGAGCAGGCCGGCGTCAAGCTGACCGTATCGCTGCCCCGCCTGAACGATCGCTACACGCTCGCTATCGAGCAGCTGCTGGAGAAAGAAACGTTAGGCCAAATTACGCTCGTGCGGGTTCGGCTCTCCCATAACGGCGCGACAGCGGAATGGCTGCCGGAGCATTTTTACAATCTGGAGCAATGCGGCGGCGGCGCGCTGATCGATCTCGGCTGTCACCCGATGTATTTGACCCGGTTGTTCCTCGGCGGCTTGCCAACTGAAGTGTCCACCCAATACGGATACGTGACCGGCAAGGACGTTGAAGATAACGCGGTATCGCTGCTGCGCGGCGCAAATGGCGCAATCGGCATCGTGGAAGCCGGGTTCGTCAATGCGCATTCGCCGTTTACGATCGAGGTGCATGGTACGAAAGGAACGCTGCTGTACGGCACGCCGGAAGAAAAGCTGCTTGTCCGTTCCTCCGCTCTTAAGCAGGATGAATGGCAGCAGGTTGAGCTGCCGGAGCAGCGGGAGAGCGCCTTCGATCAATGGATTCGCCATATTGAGCAGAATACGGTTGCGGAACAGAACATCAGCTTAGCCAAGGAGTTGACGATGCTGATGGAAGCGTCGAATCGCTCGCATCATGAGAAAAGAGCGGTATCCTTGGCCGAGTTGGAACGTTAATCAACAATAATGGAACGCGTGAAGGAGGAGGAAGGCGATGTCGACCGCTTTTTTATACGAACCGATGCGGGAGCGTCCCGATGCGCTGGAAAGGCTGGATCTCCGGATTCGCTGGGGACCGTACGATATACGGGTATTCAATTTTCACCTGACGCATTTTCCATTCGGCCGGACCATCGCGTTCCACAAGCATGCCGAATACGAGTTCCACTTTATCCCGCGAGGACGAGGAAAAGTTGTTCTCGTCGATGAAACATTCGATTTGAAGCCCGGCCAGTTTTATTTGACCGGCCCCGGCGTTATGCATTATCAGGAGGCCGACCATCCCGACGCAATGGATGAGCTTTGCCTTCATATCGATATAAGCGAGAGAGAGCCGTCGGACGCTCCTTTCGACGATTGGGAGTATACAGAGGCAGTGAATTGCGTCAATAAGCTGTCCTCTCTGCCTCTTATCCCGGCCTCCGACGCATACGACGCTATGGGCTGCTTCCTTGCGGCTTACGAGGCTTGTATAGCGAACTATCCAGGAAGCTATACGACAATTAAACAGAACGTCATTCAAATTTTGCTGCGCTCTGTCCGCGCCTACGATCCGGATACTCGGACGGAACAGCTGCCGACCAAAGATATGAAGAGCTCTCGCTATCAGCTGGCGCTAGAATTTATGCGGGCCAACTATGCGGAGACGCTTTCGCTGGAAGGCGTCGCCGAGAAGCTGCGTATCAGCCCAAGGCAGCTGCAGCGGCTGTTCAAGGAACTTCACAGCGGCCATACGTTCACTCGCATTCTCGAAGACATTCGTCTGGAAGCCGTATGCGGGGAGTTGAAGATCGGCAGCGCGTCCATTGAACAGATCGCCAGCCGGACAGGCTTTACGAGCGGCAACTATCTGCATGCCGTTTTCCGTAAACGATTTGCCATGACGCCATCCGACTACCGAAACTCGAACCTACTTGGAGGAATTTCACATGTCCAAAACCTATAAAATCGCCATCATCGGCTGTGGCGGCATCGCCAACGGCAAGCATATGCCCAGCCTGAAAAAACTCAATAATGTAGAGATGGTCGCTTTTTGCGATATCGTCCGGGATCGGGCCGAGCAAGCAGCGAGCGAGTACGGTACTCCGAACGCTAGCGTATACACCGACTATAAGGAAATGCTGAACGATATGTCCATCGACATCGTCCATGTGTGCACGCCAAACGATTCGCATTCTCGTATTGCCATCGACGCCCTGGAGTCCGGCAAGCATGTGATGTGCGAGAAGCCAATGGCGAAAACAGCTGCGGAAGCGAGCGCAATGGCCGAAGCGGCCAAACGGACGGGCAAAAAGCTGACCATCGGCTACAACAACCGTTTCCGCTCAGACAGCCAGCATTTGAAAGCGATTTGCGAATCCGGCGAGCTGGGCGAAATTTATATGGCGAAAGCGCACGCGATTCGTCGCCGCGCGGTGCCGACTTGGGGCGTTTTTCTTGACGAAGAAAAACAAGGCGGCGGTCCGCTGATCGATATCGGCACGCATGCGCTGGACTTGACGCTCTGGCTGATGAACAACTACAAGCCGAAGGTAGTGCTTGGCACCGCTTATCACAAGCTTTCTCAGCGCGAGAACGCAGCTAATGCGTGGGGACCTTGGGATCCAGCTAAATTTACGGTTGAGGACTCCGCCTTCGGCATGATCGTCATGGAGGACGGCGCAACCATTATGCTCGAATCGAGCTGGGCGCTCAATTCGCTTGAAGTCGACGAGGCGAAATCGACGCTTTGCGGAACCGAAGGCGGAGCTGACATGAAGGGCGGGCTGCGCATTAACGGCGAACAGCATAGCCGTCTCTTTACGAAGGAAGTCGAGCTCGATTCCGGCGGCGTGGCGTTCTATGACGGCGAAACGGACAGCGCTCCCGACCTCGAGATGAGAATGTGGATTCAAGCAATCGACGAGGACAAAGATCCGGTCGTCACGCCGGAGCAAGCGTTTGTCGTCTCTCAAATTCTTGAAGCGATCTACGAATCCTCGAAAACGGGCAAAGCGGTATATTTGTAAGATTTGAAAGTAAAAAAAGCATGATTCGGCCAGTCCTGTCAAAGGCTGTGCCGGATCATGCTTTTTTTCAGTGAGTCGTATAGTTCGGTTAGTCGTAATGGCAATTGCATTAAACGATAGGGTACTCGCCAACTGTTTCATACATCGGTACACTATTCATATGAGTAGCCATTAGCACGAACCGATCCGCTTCCCAGACGAGCCCTGAAGGAATAGCTTCCAGAAGCGGTCCGGCAGCTGCCCTGCTCGGCTCGTTATATCTTCGGGCCAGCGTAACATGAGGACTGTAAGGACGCTCTTCTGGAATAAAACCGAGCGGTCCGGTCGCATGAACGATCGCTGACTGCAAGAGATGCAGCCGCTCAAGCTCTCCTGACACGCGAGCGAACAAGACACGGGGCGCCTCAGAACGACCAAACGTCCCTCCTCCGTTCAGTGTAAGCCGAATCGGAGCCGCTTGGGAATGATCAACGCCGCTTAACGCCGCCTGCAGCTGCTCGAGTTGGCCGGGCTCCGTATCGCCCAGAAATTGCAGCGTCAAATGGTAATCGCGCGGATGCGTCCATTTGCGAAAGGCATCCGTCGGACGGCTATACTCCAACCACTGCTGAAGCTCATCCGCAATCGCACTTGGAATTGGCAAAGCGACAAACAAGCGCATCACCTCTTCCTCCTCCCTATTATATCCGTCGTCTGTTCATCCCGCCGATCGAACCGCTCGCCGCCGATAATGCAAAATCGTTCGCAGCGCCATAAAAGAAATGACCAGCCAAACTCCGCCTGCCGCATATCCGGCGATTACGTCGCTTGGGTAGTGCACGCCTAAATAAATTCGGCTAATCCCAACTGTCAGTACGACGATGACTGACAATAGCGCAATGAACAATTTTGGCCATTTCGACTCAAAAAAAATAAAGAACAAAGCTCCCAGCATACCGTAAAAAATGAAAGAGCTCATCGAATGACCGCTCGGGAAACTGTATCCGGCTTCCTCGATTAGTCGGTTCACGTTCGGTCTCTCCCGTTGAAAAATCCATTTCAACAGTAGATTAAAAAGCCCTCCTCCGCCTACCGCAATAGCCAGCATCAACGCTTCCCACCGCTTTTTCCGCCAAATCATAAGGACAGCGGCAATAAGAAGAAATAGGCATAACGCAAACGTGGAGCCAAAGAAGGTGAACCCCTTCATAACGGCAGTCAGCTGCGGAGTAATGGTTCCTTGTACAACCCGAATGACGCTCTCGTCAAAATAAATAAGTTCATTCTCCGACAGCTCGCCGGCCAAATGGCCGAATGCGACCGTAAAAAGAAGCAAAATCAAAGCAGCTAGCAGCGCTTCTTTTACGATCGGTACAGCTCGCTTCTTCATCCAGCCGTCTCCTTCGATGTCCTTCCCCCAAAGCGAACTCTATAAAACACGTATGCGCCCACCAGCAGCAGCGCGCCCACGACAATCCCTAGATAACCGAATTTATGAACATATTTGTCGACCAAATACCAACGCTTTCCGAGCTCTAGTCCCAAGAAAATGAACACCCCGACCCATAGGATCGCACCGCTGTACGCGCATAGCATGAACGTTCGTAAATTCATACGGGACATTCCGGCTATATAGGCGGTGATGTGACGGACTCCTGGAATGAAATAGCCGATAATCAGCACAATCGCTCCGTACTTGTTAAACAAATTTTGCGTCCATTCAATTCGTTTTGGGGTAATATGTACTTTCGGCCCAAATTTATTCAAGAAGGGCAGCCCCAGTTTCAAACCAACCGCGTAACTCACAGAAATGCCGACAGCGGCGCCCAGAAAAGCGCTGAGCAGTGCTATTACAAACATCAGCTTTCCTTGGTAGATGAGGTAACCAACATAGGTCAATAGTACCTCGTCCGGGACAGGCAGTCCAATAATACCGACGGCCAAAATAGAGAAAATGCCAATATAGCCGTAGCGGATGATAAGCAAGCTAAGATGCTCCATAACTACCTCCTCGTCCCTTCATTTTAATATAGCAGCTATGCAATAGCAAAGCGATTTATGACTGGATCTAATCAACCTTCTTTCCCTACAATTTGGAAGGGTTTTCAAACCCTTCCTCCACCTTTAAATGGTTTATTTTGTAAAATAATTGAACTCAAAATCGGAGTCAGTGCTTGACTTTAAGTGAGGGGAAGCGCTGCGGGTCAGAGGGTTCTTCCGATCGCCATTAAAGCCTGATTCCTTTCATTTATAGATGGTTGCGGTAGGAATCTGGCTTTAAAAGCGAACACTTTCGTTTCTCCAGAATCCCTCTGCCCCTCCGCTGCTCTCTCCTTTTCAGTTAAGAACTGATGTTAAGGTTGAGTCCAATATTTGAGAGTAAAAAGCACCGATTTCAATAACTTGGAACGATTATGAGAAGCTTCCGGTCGGCCCTTTCGACTATACTGAATATAACGAAAGAAATGACAGAAGGAGCGAATACCGGCATGGAGACATTAGAGTTACTGAGGGCGGAGCGAAGAACTTATGAGGTGGAATCGGTCACGCATACTCATGACTATGCACAATTCATCATTCCGCTGGAAGGCGAAATGTCGATGCAAACTTCCTCTGAACGGCTCAAGCTGACAGCGGATACGCTTTTTCTCGTTCCGCCGCATTGCGAGCATCTATTTTTCGCGAATGGTCCGAACGCCTTCATCGTGCTCGATATCCCGTCCCGTCTATTGCCTGCCGCAAGCTTCGGTGAAAAAGAAGGCGGCTTCACGTACCCGTTGACAGGCGAGTGGCGCGGAATCCGTTATTTATTGCACAGTGAGCTAACGAAATCAGACGGCGGGGATGGCATACGTTCGCTATTCCCTTACATTTCACGCCAGCTTGCCGGAACAAGCCGCCTCCCTGCCTCCATACGCTACATTCACGAGCACTATGCCGAGCCGCTAACCGTTCAACGGCTTGCCGACATCGAGCATTACAACAGATCGCACTATTCCGATTGGTTTCGAAAAACGACCGGGCGCTCCCCTTCCGTCTATATCCAGGAGCTGCGCGTTCGACAGGCAAAGGAGCTGCTGCGCGAAACGGACTGGCCCATTCTCCAGATTGCGCTGCATGTCGGCTTGGAGCATCAAGCTTCACTCACGCGTCTGTTCCATCGATTCGAAGGCATGACCCCTCGGCAATACCGCGACGCGTCGCGTTACAAGCTCTAAGCGACATGCGGTTAAAAAGACCCCGAACGCGGACAAAAGCGGCTGCGCGTGAGCTTGTAAAATGAGTAAGTGCGCAGTAAATAGATAAAAGCGCCAAACGTGCTATTGAGCGATAGAAGGAGGATACTGTCTTTGATTTCGATAGACGACTTTGAAAAACTGGATATAAGAATTGGAACAATCCTTGCGGCGGAGCCGTTTCCCGAGGCCCGCATACCGGCGATCAAGCTGCGCATCGACTTTGGCGATCTCGGCGTGAAAGTCTCGTCGGCCCAAATTACGCGCCGCTATCAACCGGACGAACTTGTCGGCAGACAAGTCGTCGCCGTCGTGAACTTCCCGCCTCGGCGGATCGCGGGCTTTAAATCTGAAGTGCTTGTTGTGGGAGGCATCCCGGGCGAAGGCGATGTCGTGCTGCTGCGTCCGGACGAGAAGGTGCCGAACGGCACGCCGGTGCATTGAGGAATTTGAGAAGAAGAATACTAACGAGCTCCGTTTGAGGAAACTAGTTAGACATTAAGCTAAGACATTAAGCTAAGTCATTAAAAAAGCCGAAAAGACAGCGTAATAGACTGTCATTTCGGCTATTTTCCTTCATCATTGAGAGATAGGAGCATAGGCTACTCCGTCCAGCATTATAAGGCAATCCGAATCAATAAATTCAGTCGTTGAGGTCATTCTAGCTGGGAAGCGGTCGGTTTCAAAGTAATCACAAAATACCTTCTCCATTTCGGGCAGATCCTTTATGTTTTATAGAAATACATTGACCTTCACGACATTATCGATAGATGCATCGCATTGGAGAAGCGTTTGTTTTAAATGTTCAAAGGTGTCGTGCATCTGTTCCGTAAATGTTTCACCAAACCCTCTGTGCAAGCCTAAAAATACATAATCCCCTGCGACAACTGCTGACGAATAACTGAATGGCGTTAAGATTCGTTTTACCAATGCCACATCTCCTTTATTTTATAATCCTCAATCACATAATAGAACATACGTTCTCTATTTGCAATAAAAATGACGGTGCAAACGATTGTCGGTTTGCACCGTCATTTTTCATGTCAAATTATTCTCGGTATCTCAACGCCTCAAACGGAAGCCGTTCGGAAAATCCTATCAGGCTTGTTTTCAAGAACCGTAGACCTCAAAATCATACAACGAGTAACCGTAGCTTGTGCCTCTTGCGGAGCAAAGAATTCGAACGTATCTGCCGGTTTTGGCGGCAAAGCTGACGTCATCGATTCCGCCGTCGCCGGTTGTAGTGGAATAGGCGTCTGTCCAAGAGGAGGTGTTCGTCGATACTTGGATTTTATAGCTTTTGCCGTAAGCAGCCTCCCAGTTCAGCTTCACACGGTTGACGTTCTTGCTGGAGCCGAGGTCGACATATATCCATTCATTATTGCTGCCTTCAATGCTCGCCCATCGGGTGGAAGAATTGCTGTCCGTCGCTTTTCCTGCTTCGAAGCCCGTGCCTTCAATCGAGCTGGCGACGGCCGGTCTGTTCAGCGCGAGATTGCTTGAGACCGGTCCTGAAGCCGTCGTCGCAGAGGCGGTATTGCTATTGCCGGATACGTTGCCGGCCGCATCTACCGCTTTTACTGTATAGCTGTAAGCAGTGGAAGCCGACAATCCTGTGTCGCTGTATGACGTTCCTGTTGAAGTGCCGACTTGCGAGCCGCTGCGGAAAATTTGATACCCGGTTACGCCAATGTTGTCCGTCGAAGCGCTCCAGCTCAAATTAATTTGGCTGCTGGATGAAGCGGCTGCGCTTAGATTAGCTGGCGCCGTCGGCGGCTGTGTATCGGTCGGAGTCCCTCCGCCGCCAGCGGTCGGCTTCCACCAGTTGCCCGAAATAAACAACATATTCAGCAGGTTATAGGAATCGCTGAAATAGTTTTCTTTCTTGTTCTTCATCCAGTCCCAGCCGGCGTTAACCCATGCCTGATGGGAGCTGTTCGTCGTCGCTGCCGAGATGAACGGAGAGACGAAAACAGCCGTCGCGTAGGAACCGGTGGCCGTACCGTTCAGCTTGTAACCGTCCTTAATGCTGCCCGGCGTGCCGCCTGTTGCGCCTTTAATCCAGACAGCCATTTTGTTGGCAATATCCCGTCCTCTGGTATCGCCGTACAACGCATAGTCCATGACGATGCGAAGCGGCACACGGCTCGCATTATAATAATATTGGTCGGTTTCCGGAAATTCGTCCAAATAGTTTTGAGGAGCCGGTGCAGGCGGATTGTTGACGACAAAATCGGAAATAAGACCGGTGGAAGACGAGTAAGTAGACGAGAACTGATTGTACACGCTGTATAGATTGTTAATGACATTGAGCCAGGTTTGGTCGTTCGTCACTTCATAAAAAGCTCTCAAATGCGACAGCATCCAGTCCGAAGGACGAGTGTTGAGCGCACTTTTCGAATCCCAATCGCCCAGATTGAGCCGATTATTCGTCGTCACATTGCTGGATTTAATGGCATTGATCATTTTAGTGGCTTCTTGCAAATAGTTGACCGCTCCCGACGAGCCCCACTGGCGATCGGCCAAAATTAAGGAGTAGGCAATGTCTAAGTCGCCATCCGTTGCCGAGGAGAAATGACCTTGCGCGCTGGCGCTGTCCGCTACAACCCACCCCATCAGGTTGGAGTTGGTCGAGCTTTTGAAGGCTCTGGCCGTCTTGAACAGACCGTCATAAATCGTTCTGGCATTGGCGTCGTAGCCGGCCATCAGGACGGTAATAACCATGCCGTAGCCTTGGCCTTCCGAGGTGCCTAGAGGCGTGAATCCTTCGGCGCTGCCCGTAATATCGCCTTTGACGTAGTAACCGCCCGGAAGGGAGGACAAATTGTTTTTTAAATATTTCCCTTTCCAATAATCGTAGTAGCTGCTCACCGCGCTGTTCATGGCGGCTTGGGTTACATGATTCGGCTTAATGATTCCCGAGTAGTTCACCTGCTGCGGAAAAGGCTTCAGTTCGCCTGCGGCGTAAGCTTTCTGCTGCAGCGGAGCAGCCATGCTTAGGAGAGTCGCAAGAAGGGCAAGGCAGAGAAGCATGAGGCCAATCGATTTCCATTTCGATTCGGTTGACGATGCATTGTACAATGTTATTTCCTCCTTAAGTTAGGTTGGATAACAAACTCGCGCCTTGCAACGGCCCTCCTTTCGATAACAAGTTTTATAAAATTAAAGCGCTTTAACTTTCGGACTAAAAAAAAGCGCCATGTGATAAGGAATTTTCCCGGGCTTCTTTTCGTCGCATGCAGATAAAGTATAAGCGCTTTAACTTTAGAGGAATAAAAAAAGCGAGTCAAATCCATAATGGCCGCTCCAACAGCAAGGTCCAGGCTGGAAATGATTTCGCTATGAATTTATCACAATCATTTCCCGTCTGTCTAGAACCAATTTTACAAGATCTAAATATGGGACCTTAGTTCGATCTAACGACCAAGGCGATTGCTTTCATAGAAACAGCTGCTGCGTTCTTGTCGCTCATCCTAGATCACAACTCTCTTTCCCAGTTGCCCCGAAAGCAAATCGAAACCGTAATCTCGCTCGCCATGGAGTGGGGATGGTGCCGCTTCGTTTGTCCTAGCGCGCAAGTGACGATAGTACATGCTCTTCTAACAAGCTTAAAGGCTTCATCGTATCCTCGTAAATCTCGCTTGTAATCGCTATTACGATCTTATCATGAGGAATCATGCAAATGTACTGTCCGCCGTAGCCAAGTGCAAAAATCATTTTATTGTCGCTTGTCAAAATTTCCTCGTTATCAAGCGCCTTTATCCACCAGTGATATCCATACTTCCCTATATGCTCATAGGTCGAATAATACGGAGCAGTCGACTTCTCAACCCATTCCGAAGAAATAACCCGCTTATTGCCGTACATGCCTTTGTTCAAAAAGAGCAGCCCGATTTTCGCCATATCTTCCGTCGTTAATCTTAAACCGTCAGCTCCGCGATTGATCCCTCTATTATCTTCTACCCAGTCAAAATTGGTAATGCCCAACGGTTTAAATAAATAGGCTTCGGCAAACGCAATAGCGCTCCTGCCGGTTGCCTGTTGTAAAATCGCTGTTAATACGTGTGAACAGCCGGAGTTATAGTTCATTTTATCGCCAGGATCGTCTAGCAGTTCTCTGTCCAAAACATACTTCACGATGTTCGGGCTAAACACCATTGGCGCAAAATAGTTCCATTCCCCAAACTCCGGCCAATCAAAGCCCGCAGACATCGCGAGCAAATGTTCAATGGTGATCGATTGCTTTCTTGAATCCGGTTGTGCGTTTATCCATTCTGGAAAGTAGCGGCTAATGGGTTCGGAGATGCTTCTAATCGCTCCTTGATCAATAGCAATTCCAATAAGAGCAGATAACACACTCTTCGTACAAGAATTTATTTTTTGAGCATTGTGCCTAATTTTATTGTTTCGATAATATTCAAAAAGCAGTTCATTGTCTCTTATAATAAGGCAACTGTTTAGTTTAACCTTGCGTATCGCTCTCTCAAATGGCTCCAAATTCATTCGATTCATTTACTCATCCTTTGTTCTAATCGGCTCACATCACGCCGGCATTAAAACGGACCAGCTTCTGCGTCCAATAATCAATTTGATAGGTTCGCTTGAGCGGCTTCCTGCTTCTGTTGCGGCTGGAAGCGCCGCCTGCTGACGCGGCCGCTGCCATATAGCCCTGCAGCATGACGCTTTCTTCGGTCCCCTTGAGCTTTTGCTTGGCATGGTACAACACCATCTTCACCGCCGATACCGTGCTTGAGCTCGCTTCAGCAATTTCCTTATAGGTGTATCGGTACACCACATACAGAATCAGCATGCGAATTTCCCGTTCGGACAAATATTCCGTCATCCATTCCAATGTCGTACGAATGGACACATAATCCGCCGACTGCATGACGAATTTCATATTTTCAATCGGCACCGTTGCTGTCAGGCCTTTATTTTTCCGATGCTGATCAATCCATATATTTCGGGCGACCGTCATGATCCAGCTCTTGGATGGAGCGGCTTTCCCCGTCTTCTTAAAATGTCCCAGCAGCCTAAGCAGCGTCTCCTGATACAAATCCTCAGCATCCCATTGGGATGTGGCCATATAGCAGCAGTAGCCGTACAGATCATTCAAATACGGAGCTATTGCCCGTTCAAATCGTTCCATATCCATATCCGTATTCAAGCCGGTTCCTCCTTTTGTCCCTCCCTGGCCGAATCAGCCTCTCTCTGTTCTGAATCGGGTCCAAATATAAGGACAGGGCAGGATACAGCTCGCGCTGAGTTGCACCCTGCCCTGACTCTTTATTTTAGAATTTCTACCTGATCGGCATCCTTCAATTGGTGCTGCCCGCTTACGACCATTTGTTCATTTTCCGAAAGCCCGGATAAGACCTCCTGATAGACCCCGTTTAAGCGGCCAAGCTCCACCTTGCGCTTCTCTGCTTTCGTTCCATTCAGGACATAGACGAACGTTTCATCGCCGTCCCGGATGATGCTGAGCGACGGCACAGCAACGACATTCTCTTCATCTTCCGTCGTCAACTGTACATGCACCCGTCCTCCCGGCTTAATGGCACCGTTCGGGTTATCTGTTTCAAGCTCCATGGCATACATTCTAGTCTTCGGATCGGCGAACAAGTCGAGCGAATTGATTTGCGCCTTCAGCTTCGTGTCCTTGCTGTCCGGGCTGTAGAATACAAGCTCCTTCTTGCTGCGAACGAGAGACGCTGCCTGTTCATTCAGCTTCACTTGAATGACGATACGGTCTGTGCGCTGCACAATCCCGACAACTTGACCGCCTTGGAGATAGGTCCCTTCGCGCAGAGACATATTCGTCAATACACCGTCGGAAGGAGCTTTAATCACATAGTCGCTGAGCGCCAGCTGCAGCTCCTTGAGACCGGCTTCCGCAGAGGCTACCTGTCCTTCTAGTGCTGTATTATTATTAGACGTATCCATGTTTTGAAGCTGTTGTTTGAGCAGTTTGACCACATCAGCCGCTTTTTCCGCCGCTTCGTCATCCTGGTTGACACGCATTGCCTTATAATTCTGCTCTGCGTCTTTAATTCTGCCCAGCAGTTCTTCCCTTTGAAGCTGCAGCGCTTTTTTGTTTGCCGAGAGCGCTTCTTGAGAGAGCTTCAGCTGCGTTTTTGCACTGTCAAGCTTCGTGTCGGCACGCTCGGAGCTGAGCCGTACAATGACCTCATCCTTTTTTACACGGTCTCCATTTCGTTTGACTCGATCGATCACTTCGCCATTGGCTTTCGTAATCAAGTCGAACTTCACAGCAGCCACCACTTCTCCGATCTGCTCGCGCGGATCGCCCATGCTGTGTCTGGCAACCTGTTCAACTTTCACCTGCTTGAGCCCGTTCTCCTCGGTTGCCGCATTTTGCTCCGCGGCCGCCTTTTGCGGCTCGTTCGTCGATACGCTTCCGCAGCCGGCTGCAAAAATCGCAGCCGCTGCCAGCAATGAAACTAATTTATATTGAAAGTGTGTTGATTTTCGCTTCATGATCGGTTGCTCCCCCTTCTTATACTTCAGCCTTAACTTTTTTGGCGGGCTTTGGCTCTCGATTTCTCCAGTCCGAGAGCTTCTGCTTCCACAGCTCCAGCGTCTCGTATATGACAGGTACAACGACGAGAGTCAGCAAGGTCGAAGATATCAAACCGCCAATAACGACAATCGCCAGCCCTTTCGATACAAGCGACGCACCGCCGCTATCCGAGTGGAACAGGCCGATAGCGAGCGGAAGCATAGCGGCGACCGTTGCCCCGGCTGTCATAATGATCGGGCGAAGCCTTACCATTCCCGCTTCCACAATGGCGTTGCGAACGGTCATGCCTTCGTGAAGAAGCTGCTGAGCCCGGTCGAGCAGTACAATCGCATTCGTAATAACGATACCGATCAGCATCATAAATCCGATCAGAGTCGTGACGTTAAGCGTCTCACCCGTGATCAGCAATCCAATCAATCCCCCGATTACCGCTAGCGGCAGGGTGAACAAGATGGCAAATGGCGTACGGGCATTGCCGAATGCCAGAACCATGATCAGATAGACAATGCCGATAGCGCCTGCCATTGCGACGAACATCTCGGTAAAGCTCTTCATAATATCATCCGTAACGCCGCTCACCTGCGTGCCTACGCCTTCTGGAAATTGCAATTTGGCGAGTTCAGCGCTAACCAGCATACTAACGGCCGCTTTGTTTTCTGATTTAATGCTTGCCGTAATTTTCACATGCTGCTTCAGGTCTTCACGGTTCAAAGCTACCCGCGCTTGTATTTCCTTGATGTCCGCCACTTCATTGAGGTAGACAAGCTGTCCTGTAGGCGCTTGAATTGGAATTTTTCCGATCTGCTCCAACGAGTTTTTATGATGCTCTGCCAATTGCAGAGACGTCTTATACAACACGTTGTCAAATCGCAGGCTTCCAAGATCCTCTTCCCAGATCCATGCGCGCACGGCGCTTTGAATTTGAGCAACGCTTAGGCCGAACTGCTGTGCCTTCGTTTGGCTCACAGCGATATTAACCTCTTTTTTGGCATCGCCCATCGTCGATTTCACACCTGTAATTTCAGGGAAATCCTTTAGTTTTTCCATGACCAGCTGAGCTCCGTGCTCAAGCAGCTCCTGATCGTCTCCTTGCAAGGCGTAGGAGAAATCCGTCGTTCCGAAGCCGTCCCCGCCGCCAAGCGATTCCTCGCTCAGCTCCGAGCCTTTCGGAAGCATCGCATTAATTTTTCTCACATATTCCTTGCGTACTTCCTCGCCACTCGAATGCTCATTGACTTCAGCCAAAATCTGAGCTGCGTATGGCACCTGATTGTTCGAATCGTTATAGCCTACCAACGATTGATAGAATACAAATAATGGCTCGCCCTTCGAATCCTTGGCCTCTTGCAGCAGCTTCTCAATCTGCTGAACCTGCAGATCCGTGCTTTCAAGTGCGGTTTCGTACGGCAGTTTAATATTGAAACTAATCTGCTTGGTTTCTCCTCCGTCAGGCATGAAAGTAAGCGGAATAAACGGCACGGTGCCGATAATACTTACCAAAAAGAAGACAATGGCAAACACAATGGTTTTGATGCGATGAGTCAGACTCCACAGCAATATTTTTTTATAAAAACCATTCACTTTGCCGTCCGTATGCTCGCTATGTCCGCTTGCGCCTACTTTTCTCAATACGAGAAGCTTGCTCAGCATCGGAATAACGGTCAATGCGACTAAGAGCGACGCCATCAGCGCACAAGAGACGGTAATGGCAAATGGACGGAACAGTTGTCCGATGATGCCCGATACCATACCGATTGGCAGGAATACCGCTGCGGTTACGAGCGTGGAGGACGTAATCGCCATGGCAACCTGCTTGGTCGCCAGCAGAATGACAGATTCATTCCTTTCCTGCGCCTTTTCCAACTGGCTGTACACGTTCTCGATAACAACGATACTATCGTCGACAATCCGTCCAACCGCTATGAACATGCCCCCTAACGTCATAATGTTCAGGGTGATATTAAAGGCATGCATTAAAATGAGCGTCAGCAGAATCGATAGCGGGATCGATACAAGCACGATTATGGTCATCCGCACATTGCGCAGGAAGAACAAAATCATCGCCGCAGCGAGAATCATGCCGATGACGCCTTCCCGAAGCAAGCCGCTGAGCGAGCTTTTGACATCATCTGCTGTATCGTAAATTTTCTTGAATGAAATGCCCGGGTACTGCTTTTCCCATTGTTCCATCAGCTTGTTCGCTTGTGCAGAGAAATCCACAACGTTAGCGTCGCTAACCTTGTATAGATGAATCCCGATCGCAGCCTGGCCGTCCATACGGGAAATATATTCCGAATCGGTAATAGACTTGATCTCGGCTACTTCTCCTAACCGAACGATCTGGCCGCTGCCGTTCATAATTTCCATGTTTTTGAAGTTGTATAGACTTTTCATATCGCCGGTAATACGCGCCATCTGGGTTTTACCGTCAAATTCAACCGTACCGACTGCGCCGTCGACCAAATTGGCTCTAATCGCTTGTGATACTTCCATAGGGGACAGTCCGTAAACGTTCAGCACATCGACATCCAGCCGGATATCCAGCTTGGTCTCCCGTTGTCCAATGGAACCGATATGGTCTATTCCGTTAATCGACTCAAAGCCCGGTTTGACAACATCCTTGTACAACTTGTCTAGCTCCACCTGGCTCATGTCTTTGGCATTCAATGCCAAGTAATAAGAAGGTACTGAAGAAAATCCGAAGGTTGCTGCTTTGGGCTTGCTCGCGCCGTCAGGCAAAGGAAGGTCGGAAAGCAAGCTTTCTATCTCGCGCTTCTTCTCCTCTTCATCCTCGCTATCCTTCAATTTCACGATGATGCTGGAAACATTATCGCTGGAAACCGATGAAATCGACTCCACGCCCTGCAAATTATTGATTCTTTCTTCTATGGGCTTGGTGATGTCGTTCATGACGTCCTGAGGCGACGCAGCATATGTAGTCATAATCGATACGTAAGGAGCTTTGATACTCGGCATCATCTCCATCTTCAACGAAGATCCCGAGAACAACCCTATCCCAAAAAGAAGCGCAATCATGATGATCATGGCTGCTACTCTTCTCATGGAGAAGCTTATTAAACTATTCAACCGGTTAACCCTCCTCCTATCTATTTGCGCTCATTATAGCTATCCAATGTGAATACAGTGTGAACCAAGACTGAATAGCTCTGCCAAACTTTTGAATAAATTGTGACGATTATACTTAATGATCTTTTCGTTCTTTGGGATGATCGGGAATGATAACGGTAAACATGGTACCTTCGCCGGGCTTGCTTTTGACAAAAATAAACCCTTTATGCAGAAGAATAATTTTGCGGACAATGGCCAGGCCGAGCCCGCTGCCGGATTTGGTCTTGCTGCGAGAACGATCGGACTTGAAAAACCGGTCAAAAATCCGGCCCAGATCCTCTTCGGCAATACCGATTCCCGTATCGATGATCCGGATCTCGACCCGATCAATCCTCTTTTTACAAGTAATTGTAATTTTTCCGTCTTTGGGCGTAAACTTGATGGCGTTGCCGATTAAATTCGTCCACACTTGAATAAGCTGGTCCCGGTTGGCTTGTACGCGGATGGCAGGAAGCTTGATGTCGATATCGATTTCCTTCTCCGACCACTGCGGCTCCAACGATAAAACAATTTCCCGAATTTGCTCATCCAGATCGTAAAATTCCATACTGAACGGGGCGCTGTTATTATCCAGCGAGGCCAAACGCAGCAGGTTATCGCATAACCTGGACAGACGTTCGCTCTCCGATTGAATAATCGTCAAAAAGCGGTTCCTGTCCGCTTCCGACATTTGCTGATGCTGAAGCGCCTTGGAAAACCCGGTAATGGAGGTTAGCGGCGATTGGATCTCGTGGGATACGTTGGAGACAAATTCTTGACGCATGTTCTCCAACGTTTTGATTTCCTGCGTCATATAGAGAAAGCTTTGGGCAAGCTCGCCAAGCTCATCCTTGCGGTTGCCAAGCTTCAAGGATATATTAAAGTTCCCTTTGGCAATGGACTCCGTCGCACGTTTCATTTGCAGCAATGGCTTGACCAGGTAGCGGGCTGCAATGCCCATCAACAGCGTACCGATGACAAGTGCAAGCCACATCATACTGTTCAAAACCTGATCGTAATACCCGAGATCATCATCCGGGCGTGATTCTAGAACAAGGGCTAAAGACCTGTCTTCTATATCGAAAGGCAACCCGACCAGAAATTGTTTGCTGCTGCGGTAAATCCCCCCTGATAGTATGCTATCTATAAATTCGCTGCTGTCGAGCTCATGCTCCTCTCCGCCTTTCCTTCCCCCTTCGTAAATGTGATTGCCTGCTTGATCATAAACATGCAAAAGAAGGGTATGAAAGTAGGGCATGCCTTGCATGACGAAATTGACTTCTTCCACTCCTTTTTCCTTATACATACGGATAATATCCTGACCGTTGCGGATAAGCTTCTCATTCTCGGAGTTAATAATATATTTCTGGTAGGATAACGCGACCGCATAAGCGGAGGTAACAAGCGCCAACGCGGTTACGGCCAAATAGGCCAGAATGACCTTGACGTAAAGCGTTTTGATCATGGCTTCATCTCCAGCTTGTAGCCCAGCCCGCGCTTTGTCACGATCACGAAAGGCGCTTCTTCATCGGGAAACCGTTCCCTAATCCGTTTAATATGTACGTCGACCGTTCGGTCATTGCCGTCAAAATCAGCCCCCCAAATCTGGTCGATCAACTGATTGCGGGTAAAAATTTTACCCGGAGCGCTCCCGAGTTTGAACAGCAAATCGAACTCCTTGAGGGGAAGCGAGGTTGTTTTCCCGTTCCAGTCTACCGAATAGCGCTGTTTGTCCAGCACTACTTGACCAAGCTGCACCTTCATCGAGGACTGAATCAAATAGCGCTTGAGCAGCGCTTTCACCCGCACGACCAACTCCAGCGGATCGAAGGGTTTGACCATGTAATCGTCGGTACCGAGCCGGAAGGCGCGAAGCTTGTCCTGCGTCTCCCCTTTGGCGGAGAGCATTAGCATCGGCAGGTCGGAATAAAGCTGACGAAGCTGCTCGCACAGCTGCCAGCCGTTCATATGAGGCATCATGATGTCGAGAATGACCAGATCCGCCTGCGTTTGCGAGATGATCTCCATGGCCTCCAAGCCGTCATTGGCTTCCGTTACAGCGTAGCCTTCCGCTTTCAGATAAAGATGGATTAATTCTCGTATATCCTTGTCATCGTCTACGACTAGTATTTTTACCACGTGTGTTCCTCCTAGGTTATTGAGCGCATGAGCACTCCCTGTACTTCCCATCTCTATACGAAGATGAATGCAAATGGGACGCAATTTACTTTTTTCATTATAGCTGTGAGGCGAGTTGATCTACTTCTCATTTAATGCTCTTAGATAAAAAGACAATTCTCTTTATTTCTTTAAAACCATTCTTTATATAAAACGCCTCTGCCGGAACTCCCCGATCCGTTAGTAACGTAATATTTTCTATCGCTTCTTCCTTTAACATCTGATCGAGGTAGTTAAACATTCTTGTTCCTATTCCTGTCCTTTGTGTAGCCGATCTGACACACATTTCATGAATAAAAAATTCATCTGCACTCCACCACCGCTTACTAATCCCAAATATAAATCCGTTAATGGTTCCTTCTTCCTCTGCAACGATTCCTTTAAATCCTGGAGCATGAATATAATCATTCAAATAACGTTCAGCCTTTTCTCGGGACCACTTATCGTTCCATGGCTCACTATTAAAAACCTCAATAAACAAGCTAATGCACCGTTCGAAATCATCTAACAAGTAACTTTTAATATTCATTAATTCAGCTCTTTTCAATATGGTATTAAGTATACGAACACATCGTGTTTAAATAGCCTTTTTGGAAGCATGGCTTTTATTATACTATCAAATGGAAGATTCTGACGATAACAAAAAACAGCCTAGTGGCTGTCCTATGTCTCTTTCTGCAGTTGGTTGCGCTCATTCTCTCTCCTTGCAGCCCGGTCCTCTTCTTTTAAGCGAGGGCACTCATAGCAATAGCCCATTTCATGATCCAAACAGTACGCTAGGCAGCACGCTGCTTTCATGAATACCTTCTGTTCTGGAATCATTAGATGCTCAATATAGGTGCGCTTGATCGCAAATGGATTTTTACGAAGTCCAAATGCGCTAGCTTCCATACCATATGTAAGCAGTTGAAACCATTCGTTAATCCTTGTTCTACCCGCTTCATCAGACGCTTCAGACAATTCCTCTTGCAATTGCGGATATAGAGCATTCATAATTTGTCCCCATAATGGAATCAAATGTATGTTGGCTACCTGAGATAACGTTTGGATGATTGGCGTTACCTGTTCTCTATAAAAGCAGTCTAGCAGTTGCTTCCGCTCTTCCATACGGTCCTTGTCCAACGGCTTAATCAATGCCACTTCTTCGATCTTAAATAAGAAAAAGGGGTAGTGTTCACCGGTACATAATTGTACGGTTAGGTTAGACAAGGACAAATCTAGAAGCTGAGTATAGTTACGATAGAGCATGTGCTGCATCGCACCGCATACACCTGCATACCAGCTCATAAAAAAAGCTGCCGTTGTTGAACGCTCTCTTGCTTTAATAAGCGCACCATAAGCATCGATCAGCTCTTCCATGCGATCAGGCTTTAATAAATCCAATGCGGGGATAGTAAGCACAGTGTTGTCATTTGCATGCAAGGTGAGATAAAAGTTTTCTTCCAGCAGTTGAAAATCCACCATGCTCACTGTATCCCCCATTATTTTCATTTTTTATTTTGTTCAAAAGCACGTACAACGTCATCGATGGCATGCAAATCTGCTAGTGGAGACATCCCTAAGCTAAACCATTCTTTTCCGCCCATCATATGAACCTGATTTTTCTTAACAGCGGTCATGTTTTTCCAAAGCGAAGTGCTTAACATTTCTTCGTATCGGTTTTTCACTTCATCACTATCATCATCGAGCTGCAAAATAATATGGTCCGGATTGTATGCTGGCAACTTTTCCAAGGAAATCGAGAGACTGCGTTCATGCTGCGGGAATTCTTTGATTGGCTTAAGACCTAACGTTTTATGAATAAAGCTGCCGCGATCAATATTTTCTCCATAAATGACAATCTCTTTGGCCATGATCATCATGTACAACACCGTCTCATCGCCAACTAAGGAATGAAGCTTCTCTTTCGCTTCCTTTTCTTTCACCTGTAATTCTGCAATCACTTTCTCAGCTTGCTCTGATTTGCCAAGCACGTCAGCTATATCCCTCAGTTCATCTCTCCAATCGTCACGCTGTGGCAATAACACCGTTGATGTGATTTTTGAAAGCTGATCATAATCCTTATCCGCCCACCAAGTAGGAGCAATAATGAGATCTGGCTCGGAAATCAGAATTCTCTCAAAATCAGGCGTTTGTGCAATCCCCATCTTTAATGTATCTTTAAAGGCATCCTTCAAATAAGCAGGAAACTCATCATGATAGTTTTGGACAGCAACCGGTGTAACACCAAGCGCATACAGAAATTCAGGATAAACAACCGATAACCCTATGACTCTTTTAGGATCTACCGGGATGCTAACGTCACCTTTCAAGGTTTGCAGCACACGTTGCTTTGGAACGGAGTTTTCGTCTGTCCCACTTGTATCATTTTTAGGCGTTTCTGCATTTGATGCTCCACAGGCTGTGCTTACTATCATGGTTAGTACGATCATTACCGCTGCAAAAAAACTTCGGTGCTGCTTCATATTCTATAATCCCCCTGAATGTGAGTGATAGGCGATAATCCTCAATTAAAAATGATTATCATTATCTGTTAATAGGAGTATAGATGAATTTGCATCCCTAACATATTGACAATACCGACATTTTTTTATGCACGATCAAGCCACAGCTTTAAAACTTCATCCAACATGAGGTCATGAGTAAACGCTGTATACTCGATCCAAGGATAGGATGGAAGAAAATCCACCTTATTGTTTTGAACAGCCTTAAGACTACCCCACTCTTTGCCCTTGAGCAGTGTTCTCCAGCTTGATTGAACTTGTGAATCCTCATCTACAATGAATAATAAACGGTCCGCATCCATATCCACCAGTTTATTGACCGTTATTTGCTCGTCCAAGCTTAACCGAGTGACGTCTTGTGCAGACAGCATTTGCAAGTCATCATAAAATACCGTACCTACGCTCCGATTGCCTAAAGCATAAAAACGATCGGCCGTTATTCTTACAAGGAGAAACCTATCATCCTTAATTGCAGGCCATACCTGTTCTCGTACAAAAAGAGCTTTTTGCGCGTACTTTTTAAGCCATGTCTCAGCCGCCTCTGTCTTGTCTAGAAATTGCGCAAGCATGCGTAGATGTGTGCGCCAATCATGATCCGACCACGGCACGAAAAAGGAAGGGGCAATTTCATTGAGTCTGTTTTGCTCATCGAGCGGCACCATCGAATCAATTCCGATAATAAAATCCGGCTCTGCTAAGTGAATTTCTTCTCTTTTGATCAAAGGGTTAGAGCTTAGGGGCAGTAAAGCATCTATTTGATACTTCCGCTTGTAATAATTCGTCCATGGGTGATCGGCTGGAGCCGCATATGGGATGATTTGCAGCGCAATGAGCTGTCCAATGTTAGGAAAATCGTAGGCAATAATTTTTCTTCTGCTATTTTTCATAAATTCCGCTGGCGGTACACCCGCTATTTGTTTGAATTTGCGCCGAAAATAAAGATCATCCTGATAACCAACATAACGAGCAATATCCCTCAGCCGATTAGGCCCGCCTGACCGCATTAGACGTTGAGCCTGTTCAATTCGAAAGACAGCCAAATAATCAATGGCACTGCAGCCATACTTTTTCTTAAATAATCGCATAAAATGACGGGTACTAATCCCCGCCACCTTAGCCAACTGATCAATTGTTAACTCTTGTTGATAGTGCTGCTCAATATAGCTTTTTACATGCTCAAGCGCTGATTCAGAATCATTGTCTTGGGCAGACAGAGCATCATGCATGAGATTAAATAATAGCTCCTGAAACAAGATTTGACCTCTAAACCGAGTTAAATGATCCTGCTTCTGAAGACATTGGCGTATCTGTTGGCATAAAGAAATAATAGCGATCGGAGATTTCGCGGGAACCTCTCCCTTTACCGGAAATCTGCTTTTCCCTAAGGAATGCGTTGCAGGCTTCTCACTGTCTATAACATCAAACCGCATATAATAAAAGCCCCGCTCGTCCAATGCATGTACAGCTGCTTCAACGAGCTGACCAGGCGTACAGATGTGCACATTTCCTTGACGAAGCTCGATAAACCTTCCATCAACCGTTAGCTGTCCTTGACCGCTAGCAGCTACAAGAACAATATGGGACTCGAGAAATTGCAATCGTAGATTCCATTTATCTTGTTGATTATTTACGTACGCTATATCCTTAAGCTTAAAGCTCAGTTCATCAAGCACGGCATAATCCTTTTGTTTCTTCTCCAACGAATCATCCAAGCAAGCTCACCGTCCTTCTTCCAGCTAAAAGCATTGTAGCGTAGAACCTAGGACGTCGCAATTTGGAATTGGTTCTTTATTTGAATAAGCCCTTCATGCTATTTCGTTTCAATACTATCCCCGTTGGTTTAAATTGCTTTTATTGTTTCAATAACAGGTTGTGTCTCTACCGAGACATTACCTGCTAAAGCTCTTGAAATCATACAGGACTTTTCTGCCTTATACACTAGCACCTCTGCTTTACGCAATTCTGCCTCTGTTGCATCACTCTTGAGCACAATCCGAGGTTTGTGTACGATCCGTTCGTATGTAAATACGTTATTCGTTACATCTACAATCGCTTCAGACTCCAGTGTCAATTCCTGTGGTGTAATATTTGTTCGTTCAAGCATTGCCGCTAAGGTAATCAGATAACAGGTTGACGCTGCCCCCAAAAGCATTTCGTCAGGATTAGTACCAGTTCCCGGACCACCCATCTCCTGTGGAATCGAAATGTTTGTTTTTAACCCGCCTGCATCGATATGCCCTTCACTATTACGTCCACCATTCCATACTGCTTTCAGGTGAAAAGGATGTTTCAACTTAATCATTCCTTTCAATAATCTCCGATTTAAGTCTGTAGTAATTCAAACTCACTCTATAACCCCAACCCTATCCACGCGAATCGAATGACCAGAAGCAATCCCCAACTCCCTTTGCATACTGCTAATTGCTTCTTCTAACTCCTCTTTCATAAAATACACAAATGGATTTTTCCAAACAGACTCCACTTTTAACGAGTTCATTTGCTCGGGTTTAATCTTAGGGAAGTTAAACACCCATTGCTTAATATAATCTTCCGGTATATCCGATTTTACATTCTCCCCAATGATATCTAATACTTTCCCCCATTGAGAAATACCTTGATAAGCCCCTAACTTCTCTAGTATTTGCTTCATTACTTGCTGCTGCCGATCGTTGCGCTCGAAATCGGATGACTCCTTTGTTCCTTGATTGGATTTGCGGTATCTTACAAAATCAAGCACTTGACCGCCATCTAGTCTTTGCAATCCTTGTTTTAGATTAATATTAGTCCCATCATATGTATCCCTATATTTCATGTCCATATCTACATCAATTTCTAGTCCGCCTAGCAGGTCCACTAACTCGGTTAACATTTCAAAATTAACCACGACCATGTAATCAATGGGAAGTCCAAATACATCGCTAAAAAATTTCTTCGTATTCGGAATCACTTCTGCCTTGTCTTTTATGTAATGGTGGGCGTAATAATAATTGGCTTTGCGGGAAGGCAACGATTCCGGTTGTATTAATAAATCCCTTGGTATCGATAAAAAACTAGCGGATTTTGTCTTCGGATTGAAACTGACTAGCATAAGCACATCCGTATTCATCATCCCATCGCCGCCTTCTCTGCTGTCTACTCCTGCAAGAAGAAATAATATAGGGGTATCCACCACGTTGTTCACCTTATTTCCTTGTAAAAACTCATTACCTTGAACAGAGGAGTTGACGGAGATTTGATGCAATGCATTCTCCGCTTTCTTGTATAAGTACCCGATATGAATACCGACAACTAATGTAAATGAAGCTAAGACAAACAAGGCGATATTCATGATTTTACGGGTTTTAGTCTTTTTACGTTTTTTCATAAGCTCTTCCTCTCTGTTTCATGAACGACAACTTCATCTTTATGAACTTTGATGCTAAGCACGATTCCGATCGCAATCATATTCGTTAGTAATGAGCTTCCTCCATAGCTAATAAAAGGCAGTGAGATGCCTGTAAGAGGCAGCAGACCGATGTGCATCCCAATATTAACGGAAACTTGAAAAATAATCATGGCGATGAATCCCGTTACCATGTATGCTCCCGCACGATCTCTACTGTCATAAGCAATATTAACCATACGATATACGAGTGTTAAAAATAGAAGCAGCAGCACAGCAGAACCGATAAAGCCATGCTTCTCTCCAATGACTACATAGATAGAATCAGAATATACATAGGGAATAAAGCCATTTTTAATGAAATTCCCTTCACCGCCTGTTAATCCACCTGAACCTATTGCGATTTTTGCATTTTGGACATGATAGGTTTTATTCGGGTCGCTGGTTGGGTCCAAAAATGCCTCTATTCGTGATAATTGATGCGGCTTGATTAGACTGGATAACAGCTCGAAATTAGCATAATACAACCAAAGCACAGCGCTTATCGAAACAATTACACCTCCGACAATAATAAGCATATATAGAAGACGGATATTACCCATCCAGAGCATGCTAAGTAAAATACCAACAAATACAAGTGCAGATCCTAAATCTGGTTGTTCTAATATTAAGAAAAAGGGAATGAAGAAAATAATGCCGACTGGAACTAAATCCCGTATAAACCGAAGTTCGCTGCCCTCGCGTTTTCCAAGGATATGGGCGATAAGTATGACGGTGCATATTTTAGCAAGCTCAGATGGTTGAAGTTGAAAACTTCCTATACTTAACCAACGAACTGCGCCGTTTACATTTTCTCCAAAAAACTTCACTAAAACCAACAAACCTATACCCAATGCATATAAAATATAAGATAGGCCGCCTAACAGAATCTGATAATCGATTAGTGCGATGATTATCATTGGGATGCAAAATATAGCAAATAACTTCAAATAATTCATGTATATGCCGTCTAATATTGTACCCGCTGTTGCTTCATAGATAGCTACAGTGCCTATCGCAACCAGACATAGGACGATAAAAATCATAGATTTATCTATTTTAGAAAAATGACGGATGACTATCATTTAATGACCTCTATTTTGTTTATTGATGTAGAAATGGGCATCACAAATAATCCGTTAAGCGTCATACACCTTGTTACAAACAAGACTTATGGCCACGGATTAGATCGTTTGTATGTTGAGAAATCACTTTTCTAGATCAAATTGCTCTGAATACACCTTCTTAGAAAACAAATGCAATTGATCTTCCTTTAGCTTATATACATCTAATCCATTTCCCGCTTCACCCAATGACCAGCCAAGCAACAGCTCATTGTGACCATCATTATCTATATCCGAAAATTCAGTATAGTTCAATCCATAACCAAATCCGTTGATTTCAGTAATTTTTTTCCACGCTTCATTTTCTTTTTGAAACAAAATCGCTTTTAATGAATTACCCCTTTTTTTATCATTCTCAAAGACAACGATCGCTTCATCAATGCCGTCTCCATTCATATCCCCAAAGGAAACAGCATCCTCTGCTTCTCCCATAATAGGGGCAACTAGTTGGACTTTATGCGGAAGTAATTCGATTATTTTTTGACTGGCCGTATCGTTGTGCAAATTCGGTTCAGATAAAGGAGGTTTTATTGTATCTAAAGGCGTAGCTGGCACACCGCAACCTGCAAGTAACCCTACTATTGTCAGCGTTATACCTATTTTGATGAAGTTGCTCCGCATGTGCATGGTCAGCTCCTTGCTTGTCCACTTGTTATTTTAACTGTAAAAGCGTTAGAAAGGGTTATGAAATCGTTAAATTTTAATGGGCAGTTCAATTGTAACGTTTGTTCCTTTGCCTACCTCACTTGTAATTTTCAACTGCCCGTGATGCAAATTAACAATTTGATTCGAAATAGACAACCCTAGCCCGCTGCCGGACGACTGTTTCTGCCCTTTATAAAATTTTTGCAGTACGTAATCTAGTTCTTGCTCTTCTATACCTACTCCAGTATCTTCAACTGTAATGACAATTTTTCCTGGAATGGTGTGGGCCGTCATTGCAATTTGCCCAGCTTTACTTGTAAACTTGAGCGCATTATCAATAAGATTAATCATAACCTGCTTCAAACGATTCTCGTCAGCTTGAATAAGAGGCAGCGGCTCATCAATTTTTAATGTAAGATGGATTCCTTGTCTAGTCGCTCTTGGTGCTAGCTGCCTGCCAACATGCTGCAAGAGCTCTGCTGGATTAACTGTTGCGAATTCCAAAGAAATTCGTCCGTTATCCAGCTTGGAGAAATCTAATAATTCATCCACCATATTGGTCAATCTATCGCCTTCTGATTCAATAATCTGAAGCCCGTCATGCAGCAAAGGCTGATTATTTCCCCCACTTGCTTTCAAAGTGATCACCCAGCCTTTTATGGAGGTGAGAGGCGTCCGAAGCTCATGCGACACAGAAGCGATAAAATCATTTTTAAGCTGCTCGTTTGTTGAAATTCGACTTGCCATCATATTTAAAGTATCAGCCAATGAGCCGAGCTCATCCCGATAACGCTTTTTCACGCGAACATTGAAGTCTCCCAACGTCATCTGATCTGCTGCCTGTTTTAAATCTTTAATTGATTTTGTTATCGTTGAGGAAAGCAGTAACCCAAGTACCGTAACAATGAGAATGACAAAGAGGCCTACTCCAATAAGCAGCCATGTAATTTGATTAATGGTATGAATAGTTTCGGTTAGAGAGGTAATAAATCGAACTTGTCCAACCATGCTATGATTAGATTCTAATGGAGAAGCAACAGCGAGGATCGGTTCCTTTGTTGTCGGATTTTCTCCTCTCCAAACACCTATTTGTCCCCTCATGGCAGCTTGCACATCTTTATAATCAGACATCGATATAGGAGGTTGCTGCAGTCCGCTTGAGTCCTGTAATAGTTGTCCTGTTGCGCTAATAATCTGCACCTGTGCCTCTGATCGATTAGCGAAACCTTTCAGCAATGCTGCTGCCTGTTTCTCTAAATCCTCTTCCGTAAAGTATTGTTGGAAAAAAGAAGCCGATAACTCCGCCTGATTTTTCATATTTTGCTCTATATTATGATAATAATAATATCTAACAGAAATATTAAGAAAAACCTCAAGGATGAGAACCGTAAGAACGATAACGACAAAATAACTTCCTACTAATCGCTTCTGAATTCCCATTTACCCATCCTCCTTTCTCCAGCGATATCCGATCCCCCATACTGTCTCCATATAACGCGGATTAGAATCATCATCCTCAAGCTTTTCTCTTAACTTACGAACATGAACATCAACAGTCTTAGGATCTCCAATATAGTCTTCTCCCCATACGAGATTCATCAACTCATTTCTAGAAAGTGCTTTATTAGGGTGCTCAAGGAACGTTTTAACGAGCTGAAATTCCTTTGGCGTCAATTCGACACTAAGATGATCCTTGAACACCTGATTAGCATTTAAATCTATTCGAATGGCCCCCGATTGCAAAACGGTTTGAGGCGGCTGCATATCCTTTTCTGTACGGCGCAAAATGGCTTTAATACGCGCTACTAACTCTAGCGGATTAAAAGGCTTGACCAAATAGTCATCCGCACCAATCTCAAGTCCTTTAATTTTATCTAAATCCTGACCTCTTGCTGTTACCATAATGATGATGACATTAGCATCTTTCTCTCTTATCTTCTGACAAATCTCAAAGCCGCTGGCATTTGGCAACATAATATCCAAAACAATAACAGCCGGACGATTACTCTCATAAGCTTGCAATGCTCGCTCTCCATCGGCAGCTTCACTCACTGAAAAACCATTATTCTCTAAATTTATCGTGATAAACCGTCTAATATTGTCATCGTCCTCTACAATGAGTACATGATTACGGTTAGAATTCTCCAAGAATATCACCTCTATATCCAAATTGCCATCAGATCAATGGGAAATTACATGAGGATATTAATCTAAATAGAGGTGCTTGTCAAAAGTGCAGTCAGAACGGAAAACAGTGCATGACTTGAAGTAAGGGGAAGCGCTGCGGGTCAGAGGGTTCTTCCGATCGCCTGCGACCACTATCGTTTCTCCAGAATCCCTCTGCCCCTGCGCTTTTCCTCACTTTTCCACCTTTTACTTCAAGCACTGATTTTGAATTTGTACTCTTTTATCCAAATAAAAAAGCTCCTACATCCGTAGAAGCTTTGAATAATTGATTCACGCGAACATCCCATCGTTTAAAACACCTACATGTTATTGCAGTACATACCCGCCATCGGTAAATAAAGTCGTGCCGGTTGTATAGCTGTTGGTCATTAGGTAAATAACCGAATGAGCAATTTCACTCACATCGCCAACACGTTCTAACAGCGTCATACCTTCATACGCCTCGTAGGCTTCTTTACGGTCCTTCTCCGTTCTTATCGTACCAGGAGACACGACATTGACTCGAATCGATGGCGCCAACTCGACAGCAAGCGCTTTGCCCAAGCTTTCAATGGCTCCATTACATGCAGCATAAGAGGCGGCGCCAACTATAGGTCTTTGACTCGCTGCGCCGGACATAAGAACGATAGATCCGCCTTTGGAGATATAGGGGACAGCGTATTTTGCAGCATAGTATTGGGGCCAAAATTTATTTTGAAAACAGCTCTCCGCTACCTCTTTCTCTGAAGTAATCGGCCCAAGCACATAGGCTGCTCCCGGAGTAAACAAATGATCAAAGTGACCAACTTCACGGAAAAAGGATTGAAGTGAGTCCTCATCTTTATTGTCTACCTGTAAGATTTGCAACAAATCACTGTTGATGGCGGATTGAGCCTGCTCTAGCTTTTCTAGCGACCGACCGGCAATCACGACCTGCGCCCCTTGGCTAACGGCTTCCTTTGCTGTGCCCAGCCCTATTCCAGTACTGCCTCCTATAATAACAACACGCTGATTGGTTAGATTCATTTTTGCGATCTCCTTCTATTCCGATATGTTTAGAACAGTACTATTCTAACATATCTATTATTATAGATGAAACTTTTCTCTGGCGGAGTAATTCATGAAGAAATGTGAATAGTAACTACTGATTGCTCTACTTTCAAAATCGCACTCACTATATCCTAGTAGTATTAATACCCGTATAAACAAGCATCTGTCAGCATCGCACAGTACCCTGTATGATGTGTTTAGCTTCATTATTTTCACAAACAGCACGGGAGCCTCCATTGAGTTCCCGCATTTAGAAAGGTGGAGAAAGCTTTGAAAAAAAGAACGCTTGGAAACAGCAAACTGGAGGTATCCGCTCTAGGCCTTGGTTGTATGGGCATGTCCGACTTCTACGCCGGGCGGGATGAAGCCCAATCCATCCATACCATTCACCGGGCATTGGAGCTTGGCGTCACTTTGCTCGATACTGCAGATATTTATGGTTTAGGCGAAAATGAAGAACTGCTCGGGCGAGCATTGAAAGGCCGCCGAGACGGGGTTGTCTTAGCAACCAAGTTCGGCGGAGTAATCGGAGAGAACGGCGCTTTCAGCATCAATGGCCGTCCGGAATATGTCAAAGCTGCACTCGATGCCAGTCTGAAACGTCTTGGTGTCGATCATATTGATCTCTACTATCAGCACCGCGTCGATCCGGATACGCCAATCGAAGAAACGGTAGGAGCGATGGCCGACCTCGTCAAGGAAGGAAAAATCCGTTATATCGGGCTGTCGGAAGCATCGTCGGACCTTATTCGTCGTGCACATGCCGTTTATCCGATCACAGCACTGCAGACTGAATATTCGCTATGGGATCGCGATGTTGAAGATTCCATTCTGCCGACATGCCGTGAACTCGGCATCGGCTTCGTACCATACAGCCCGCTCGGCCGCGGTTTTCTGACGGGACAGATTCAGCGCTATGAGGATCTCGCTGAGGACGATTACCGCCGTACTTCTCCAAGATTCCAAGGAGAGAACTTCCAGAAGAATCTCGACCTCGTGACCAAAATCAAGGAGCTTGCGGCTGAGAAGAACTGTAAGCCGTCCCAGCTAGCCTTGGCCTGGCTGCTCGCTCAAGGAGAGAATGTTGTTCCAATTCCAGGAACGAAGCGCACAATTTATCTTGAAGAGAACCTCGGTGCGCTGGACGTTGAATTGACACCAAATGACCTCGCACAGATCGAAGCGATCGCACCGCAAGGCGCAGTCTTCGGTTCCCGCTACTAAGGTTTAGGGGATTACTCAAGGAGCTGTCTCATCGCATTTAGATATGCGATAAGACAGCTCCTTTTTGTTGTTTTCACAAGCTTAGCATTTCCCTAGCTTGCTTAGGCTGAGGAAACCCCACCATTTATTATTTTTGCTTTTGAAAAAACATTCGTTTATACTACTACCATCTTAGCTAGAACAGTTTCAAGAACGCGTTCTGGCACCAAAGTTATTATGTACTAAAGGCTGGTGAGATTTGAATGAATTATACGAAGCAGCGGCATCATGAGCTTGGGGATTTTCTCAAAACACGCCGGGCCAAAATCTCCCCCGAGCAAGCGGGTTTGCCCGCAGGAGTGCGCCGCCGAACGCCGGGATTGCGCCGGGAAGAGGTCGCTACACTGGCGGGGATCGGCGTAACTTGGTACACCTGGCTTGAACAGGGGCGGCCGATTCAGGTATCGACGCAAATATTGGAGAGCCTCTCCCGGGTGCTGATGCTGAATCGCCAGGAGATCGTGCATTTGTACACTCTTGCCCAGCATGTTCCTCCTTCCTATTCCCCCAGCTATGACGAAGTTAATCCGATGCATCAACATGTATTGGATACGCTTATAGACTCTCCATCAATAATCGTAGACAACTTTTGGAACATTATTGCTTGGAATCGGACGGCAGCCGTCGTATTCTACGATTTCGGCCAGTTGGAGTGCAGCAAACGCAACATGATAAGAATCATGTTTACGGATAAAAAGTTTGCCAGCCTGTTTCCCGATTGGGAGACTCATGCTCAGATGATGCTGGGCAAGTTTCGAGCTGGTTGCAGCCCATACATCGAAGATCCGTGGATTACCGAATTTGTGCATGAGCTTAGATCCATAAGCAAGGATTTTGATCAATGGTGGCCGATGCACCAGATCGCCAAAGACCAAGATAGTTACAATTTGCTGCATCATCCCGAGGCTGGACCACTTAGTTTTGAGCTTACCAGCTTTCTGATATCGGATAATACAAACCTTAAGATGTATATCAATACTCCAATGAGCGGTACCGATACAAAGGAGAAATTGAAGCAGCTGATGGAAGCGGGCAGGGTAAGCGAGCCGGCTGTCGTGTAAACACTTTGGGGCTGGGTTAAATCTTATTCAACGTGCATATTCGACTACTGTCTGAAACATTTGCTGTATGTAAAAGAGCCGGCATCTCATGCCGGCTCTTACATTGACTTCTTATCTCTTCGACTTATAAAACTCATGATACAGCTTCATCAGCGCCCGCTTCTCGATCAGGCTCACATAGCTTCTGCTAATCCCCAGTTCCTTCGCGATCTCCCGCTGCGTGCGTGCCTCTCCGTCTTGGTCGAGAGCGAATCGTCCACGGATCACTTCCTGCTTGCGTTCGTCGTAGATGAAGAGGATGCCTTCGAAGAAACAACTCTGATTAAATTAAAATTTTTTCTGTATCCAACTGTCTAATAAATTCATTTCGCTTATTGCTAAGATTTCACTTTTTTCTTCATTGCTTAATGCACTTGCAAGTTTCTTTCTTAAGAAAAGATATTCTTTTACAATTGAAGATAGAAACAAGATTCCAATTTCTATAGAAACAAATGCTAATCCGACATTATCAAAGTGATCCCTTACGTACACGTTAGAATAGTTATTTAATCCGAAGGGATACGAATGAACAGAATTAGACAATAGGTTATACACACCTGATTCTTGATTCTTAGTTATTGGGGTAATACTTTTACTAATTCTTTCAAATAGGAATGCACGTTTTCCTTTTAATATTTCTCTCTTCTGCACCTCTGAAAGATTGCTAAACACAGTGTTATTTTCTAAATTAGATTCAATAATAGACTGAGCAAAGTCGGCACCAAATAATCCATTTTTCGGAGGAATTCCAAGTCGATCAATTATTCTTTCTTGTGTTATTGAACTATGATAACTAGCAAGATACATTCGAAAGTTGAATTCTTCATCTGTAATATTCCTTTCACAAAAATAATTAAGCACGTGATGAATCTCTATTAAGTTTCTAGTTAAACTTGCAATTGAACTTACATCAAGATATTTATATCCATCCTCGTCATTATTAGATGGTATTAATTTCGAAATGCTAATAGCGTTGAGTAAAGATTTCTCAAAAACCAACTGCGCATAATAAGTTCTTAAAGAAGTTGTAGAACTGACAATAGTTTGATTTTTCTTTGATATCTTTTTTATAATTTCTATTAACTTTAGAAATTCACTTGTTCGAAATGTCACTTCACTCATATATGCATCCCTTTCATCTAACATCTATGTATTCACGAATTAAATTTTCCTTTTGGATTTATTAACTAATAAAATTATCATTCGAATTAATAATTCAATAGAGACTGATACTAAGAACACAGTAAAAATAACCACTCCAACAACCTTTATTAAAATAATATCTATCTCTCGTATTCCTATATACCCTGTTTTTGTACCTGATCCTTCTACAAAAGTGTGTTTATTCCGATCCAATTCTACAAACTTATATATCATTTTACTTTCATTAATCTCACTACATTCAATAGGAGACATATCAAATACAACTTGTTTGAAAATAATTCCCCTCAACGATATTAATTCCCCATCTTCTCCAATGTACTGTGCTCCCCATTCTTGATCATCTTCACCTATAGTCATAAATCCTGTTGGCACATGCTCTATCCTCACCTGATTAACTCTAATGCTTCTGTTACAATTACTAGTTAAATAGTTCTCTAAAGCTACCCGTATTTCTTTTTCCATCTTCCCTTGTTCGTACCAGTCAGCGAGTACGCGGAAACCGCCTACCAAGTAAGGCAACAATAATGTAAGAAATATTATTAGTGATATTTTTATCTTCATAAGTCCTCCATTCTTTGCACCTTATTCATCTAACTTGGTTGTGTTCATGTCTTCCCTTTCTTTCAAAAAAACCCACTCTCTCATTATAACATCAACCTAATTTTGGAAAACATAAAGAGCTCACATTGTCGCAATCGACATTGCAAGCTCCTCATACTTTCGGCGCTAACTATCCGTATTCTGCAAAAACATTTTTAGGTAGGTCAATAGTAATTCATTACCGCTTCGCCTTATAAGGAAATGTCTTCCTAATTATTTATCGAATTACTTTCAGAGTTCTAATTACATCAGGTGCAACGTATGTCATAATGGAATGTCATACCGATATAGGGAAACGTAAGAGATTCGCTCGGGAACATCCGTTTCTCAGGCTTTTCCTGTTGTAAATACGGTTGAACAATATCCATGGCTGCATCAGATAATAGGGTAAAACGATCATTTCGCCCCTTGCCTTGACGAACTCGGAGCGTTTTCCGCTCGAAATCATTGTCCTGTGTTTTTCCCCTAATCGCGTGACGACAATCAGCGCGAACTATTGAAATTGTTTAGTGATGGTTTCGCCGCTACAAGTAACAAAGATTTGGAAGCCGCAGAAGCATAGCGACAACAAAAAGCCGAAGCGCTTGAACGCAATATTCTTTCGGGCGTAGAAATGTACCCGACGCAAATCCTTGTATGCTTACGATAAAATCCGGGAATCCCGTACCGCACAAGAACGCAGCGAGAAGTACGACGAGCACCTGACACGTATCAAACCCGCGTCTAATGTTTCCGAAGTCGAATCGCTACGATCGGCGGTAGAAGAGTTAACGGCACAAATGAAAAATATGGCGAAAGCATAACAAGACAAAAGGCGTTTGGGATTAAGTTTATATTATAATTTTATTTAGACTTTCGTATTAAGCTAACGGGCAGAAAAGTTGAGTATAATCGATCTCTACCGAATGTATATTGGGTGAATATGGTTCAATCATTATCGGAAGCATTGACTAAAAATGAATGCCTAAATCAATAATAGAAAAAACATAGGGGGTTAGAAAATGAAAGATGAAGTGTATTTATATAATCAAGCAAGATGGGAGTCGTTGACGAAAGCAGATGCTGTTTTCACTCGTCCAAATCTTGATTTTGATAAAGAATCCGCTCGTGAACACTTAGGACTGGATCGTATGGGGATTACGATTGACATAACAGGGAAGAACGTTCTTTGTTTGGCGAGCGGAGGCGGGCAGCAATCAGCAGCTTTCGCTATACTCGGAGCAAATGTTTCGGTTTTGGATATATCACAAACTCAATTAGAACGAGATAAAGCGGCAGCTGAGCATTACAAAGTAGAAATTAATACTTTTCATGGCGATATGCGCGACTTATCTTGTTTCGAAGATCATTCATTTGATATCGTTTGGCATCCATACTCACTTACTTTTGTTCCAGATTCACGAGTTGTATTTCGTGAGGTATCTCGAACTATCAAACCAGGCGGCATGTATCATCTCATGTGTGCCAATCCGTTCTTCGCAGGGTTATCACACGAAGACTGGAATGGTGAGGGATACGTAATAAAAAATCCGTATAAAGATGAGACACTGACATCGTATCCAGATCAAGATTGGGTATATGATCGTTCTAAATCAATTGAAGCAATTCCAATAATAAAAGAATATACACAAACGTTGAGTAGAATAATGAATGGATTGATTAACGAAAAGTTTGTTTTAGCGTATTTCTCTGAGATTAAAAGTAATTATCCAGGAGATCTACCTGGGAGTTGGGGACATTTTACTGATGTTGCTCCACCTTGGCTTGATTTTCTTTGGTACTATCACCCCAATTTTTCGATTGGACATAAGTAATCAATCGCTTTAATCAGTCCGATCGTGCCGATGGAGATAAGGTTCTCCAAGTCTTCGCCGGTGTTGTCGAATTTCTTGACATTGTGAACACGATCCGATGTAACTTTCCTGAAATTGGGAGAACGGAATAGAACACAAGCGATTGCTGAGTTAGTAAGGGTATATCTTAGAAATAAAAAAAGAGCACTGCGTTAACACAGTGCTCTGAGAGTGTCTATTAAGTCCTTAGGACTTCAATATTTTTAAATGGAATAACTATCTTGAATGAGAGCCTTCACGACACGCTTCACGACATCTTTTGCTGCTTCCTCGATCGAAGTAGCAACTTCGATTGGCAAAAAGGCTTGACCAATTATGTCATGCGCAATGGCTTGGTCATTGTCGTTCGTAGAACCGGCAGGTACCAATGCAATAAGTCCTGCATCGTTTAGCAAGGTGGCATAGGCCGCGATTTGCTGCACAGATTCTCCTGATCTATTATCGATCAGCATCGTGTGGTAGCCTCTCGCTACCAACCGTTTCTCGATTTCCTTAGCAAGAGCCAAATTGTCCAGAACGGAACCCGTAAGCCATAGCGTTAATGGCTGCTGTCCTTTTTGCTGGGCACGAACATCTCTGGTGACTTCCGTATCGATCCGGACGACATTGTCAGAGCTTTGAAGAGCTTCGTCAATGACGCCGCAAGCGGATGTCATATTCGTTACGCGATCGATGAGAATAAATCCACCGATGCTTTTATTTTTTTCAAACGAGTCAAAAACAATACCATCCGCTAATGAAAATTCACATTTAGCCAATTCATTCTTAACTACATGATCAGCTGTAACCGTATTGCCTGTATTAACATCGATTTTGTAATTAATTGCTGTCACAGTACCTGGAAGAACCTTCGTACCTACCTTCACCAAAACATCTTTGCCCGGCGTCAGGACAGAATCATCCATCCAAAGAATCGTAGCGCTAAAGCTGTCAGCCTCTTTGAGCTGATTGTTCTTCGTAAACACACAACCTCGTGAAACGTCGACTTCCCGATCTAATTGAATAGTCACAGGTTGTCCGGCATGAGCCGAATTCCTATCTTGGTCTGTTACTAAGATTCTTTTAACCTTCGCCTTCTCACGGCTAGGCAGAGTTATCAGTTCATCGCCAACTGCGATTCTGCCGGCTTCAATCTGTCCTTGGAATCCGCGGAATGTGTGATCCGGTCGGCATACCCGCTGAATAGGCATCATGAATGGCTTAACGTCGTCACTTGTATGAACATCAACACTCTCCAAATACGGCAGCAAAGGAAGACCCTTGTACCAAGGCGTATTGGGCGATTTCGCCGTAATGTTATCCCCTTCTGTTGCAGAGACAGGGATCACCTGAATGCTCTCAAACCGGAATTCAGTGGTAATGCGAGAGAATTCTTCTTTGATTTCAGCAAATTTATCCGTATCAAAATCCACCAAATCCATTTTGTTTACCGCCAAAACCAGATGCTTAATCCCCATGAGGGCGCAAATCCGGGTATGGCGCTTCGTTTGAGTAATAATCCCTTTGGTTGCGTCCACAAGAATAACGGCAAGATCAGCAAAGGATGCGCCTACGGCCATGTTACGTGTATATTCTTCGTGCCCCGGGGTGTCCGCAACAATGAACGAACGGTGATCCGTCGTAAAATATCGAAAAGCCACATCAATCGTAATCCCCTGCTCACGTTCCGCAATCAGCCCGTCAAGAAGCAAGGAGTAGTCAATTTTGCCGCCACGGCTGCCCAACCTGCTGTCTAGCTCGAGCGCTCTCTCCTGATCGGCGAACAGAAGCTTAGCCTCATAAAGCATATGTCCAATCAAGGTGGATTTGCCGTCATCTACACTTCCACAAGTAATAAATTTAAGCAGACTCTTCATCTTAGAAATAGCCCTCCCGTTTACGTCTTTCCATGCTTCCCGCTTCTTCTTGGTCGATAACCCTTGTTGTTCGTTCGGATGATACCGCACCAAGTGTTTCTTCGATGATAGCATCCAGTGTGTCCGCCTCCGACAGGGCGCCGCCAGTCAGAGGATAGCAGCCTAATGTGCGAAACCGCATCTTCATCATTTCAATCTTCTCACCTGGCTCGAGCCTCATACGCTCATCATCCGCCATAATGATCTGTCCATCGCGATTGACGACTGGTCTTTCTTTCGCAAAGTAGAGGGGTACAATATCAATGTTCTCTCTGCGAATGTATTGCCAGATATCTTTTTCCGTCCAGTTGGAAATCGGGAATACGCGAATGCTTTCACCCTTATTAATTCTGGTGTTGAAAAGCTTCCACATTTCCGGCCGCTGATTTTTCGGATCCCAAGCATGATTCTTATTACGGAATGAGAAAATCCGTTCCTTCGCACGTGACTTTTCCTCATCACGTCTTCCGCCGCCAAAAGCAGCTGTAAATCCGTATTTGTCCAACCCTTGCTTCAATGCTTGGGTTTTCATAATATCTGTATATGCGGAACCATGATCGAATGGGTTGATCCCTTGCTCAATCCCTTCCTGATTGGAGTGAACGAGCATTTTGATTCCGAATTCTTTCGCCTTGCGATCGCGGAATTCAATCATCTCTTTGAACTTCCACGTCGTATCAATATGAAGGAAAGGAAACGGCGGCTTCTCCGGATAAAATGCTTTCAACGCCAAATGCAGCATCACGGAGCTATCCTTACCGATCGAGTACAGCATCACGGGATTTTCACATTCCGCCGCTACTTCTCGAATAATATAAATCGCTTCAGCCTCGAGTTGATCCAGATGTGTTGCTGCATCTATGGAATCAAGCATCAATTTGTCCATGAAAAAGTGCCTCCCTTTAATCCTTACTAAATCTATAGACTATATTCTATATCATCTATCGTATCAGATTTTTACTTTAATGCAAAGTGAAATAAAGTATTTTCTATTATTTTTTGAGGTATTTCGTTCTCTATACAACTGGCGGCGAACGTCGCCAGCTTCGTTCCTTTGCCGGTCTGAAAGCTTTCAATCGCTTTAATCAGTCCGATCGTGCCGATGGAGATAAGGTCCTCCAAGTCTTATGTGTTACTCTCGATCAATAATCAACCACTCTAAATTCACAATAAGAAAACAATTTACTACAACCATTAAGCCATGAAGCGGCTTCAACTGTGGAGCAATAAATGATTCACTTCTTTTTCCAATTGTGTTATCGTATTTCTAAAGAAGCCGAGTGCGGCTAACACTCGGCTTAACAACTGGCTTGGATGGTTTATCCCCTCTAAGTTGAATAGGAGTAAGAACCCACCTTCGGCGCTAACCTTCGGGTGGGTCTTTACTTTCTCTTGTTGTTAGAATTGATGTATTGATAAAGCTTCATGAGCGCCCGTTTCTCTCTCCTTGACACATAGCTCCTGCTAATCTCGCGATGTACATCATGAAAAAAGCCTTGAGGATCACATGCTCCTCAAGGCTCACTCACTGCACTGCTTATTCGGTTCCAAACTACTCCGCCAAGCTGGACTCTAATTCAGCTACAACCTCAAGCCATTTCTCATAGTACTCCGACTCTTCCCACAGCTGTTGAAGCTCGGAGTTTGCTTTACTTTTCGCTACGGCTCTCCTCGCGGCGGGAACTAATCTTTTCCCTTTGCCGTTATGTTTCGCAATCCATTCCTGCAGCTCTTCATCCCCTTCAACCTCTTGCTGGAGCGTTTCTCCTGTACGACCCTGAAGCGCAGCCACTAGCTCTGCAGCACTAAGCGCGTTGGAACCCAATGTCCGCCTCCGGTTCTTCTTCCTCCGGCACTGCCTCTAACGCTTCCTTCAGAGCGCTAATACCGCCTTCTTCTTCCTCGATCTACTTACTCTAACGGTTTACTCGCTGTAAATAATTCATCCTGGTTATCCAAATATAATAATGTTCTTTCTATAATATCTTCAGTCAATGTCTTTACGATGATTAGATGTTGAATATTGATTCCCGGTGGTTCTAGTTCTCTTTCATTAAAATAGTTCTTCAATTTGTCTGGAGTTGTTATCAGACACCATCGTCTACTCTTGTTAGTAAACATTAAGGTCACTTCAATTAAATTATATTCATTTATATCATCATCAAGCCTCCAATTATTTAATATAGGGATTTCAATGTTTCCCTCAATAAAATAATCTTTAGAAATCCAAACTCTTCTGCCGTGATTACCTGAGATTCTGAATTTGTCTTCAGAGCTCTCGATGACTTCATATGATTTCCCCTTTGTGATTGCATGAACGTAATTTCCTATGCACTTACAAGTAACTATAGTGTTCATAGAGTCACTTCCGCCTTTAAAAGTTTTCTTCACAGAGGTTTCGCATAATGCATTCACGAACTTACGCAGCAAGTTGTCACTGAACCTGCTACTTCAGCCAAAAGCATCAAGTATTTTTTCTATTCTCTTTTTTGTAAATGCATCTAGCACTTTTATCACTCCAGTTATTAATATGTAAGCAATGATTTCACATAACGTCTTTGTATTCACAAACCCTCACTGGTTTAAGGCGCTAAAGCTTCAATCAACTTTCTTAACAAAAATTGCTTGATTCCTAAGTTTAGTATCTCCTTGATGAATCTCATAATACTATTTTCTTGAAGTTCTTCATACGATGCTTTTGGTAAATGACTTGTTATATGTTCTCATATCTTGAAAACCAAGAACAAAGCCAAATGATATAAATCAATATAGTAGTTATTGCAATGAAATTATGTATCACACCCGAAAGCAAAAATATTTTATATTCAACTATTAAAGCTATATAGTTATAAATAACTAGAGCCATCATGAAATATCCTAAAACTCTAACTCCTTGGATGTACCACTTACTTCTCGAGGGAAGCCAAATCCAGAACCTTAGCTTAAAATTTTTTGAAATAAATATCAGAATTAAAAATACAATAAAGACTACAACGTGAAAAAAAAAGCCTAATATACTGAATCCAACTCCTCCAATTAATTTTAATTTTAAGGGATATTGAATTCTATCATAAATATCTACTAACATTATTAAATTTGAGATGCAAGAGTACAGAGCAATAATAAAGCTTAGTAACCAGAACATAGTCATTCGTAATTTTTTAAAGATCATTAATTTCCCTCACCAATTTTTATATATTCTCGTGGTATTAGTATTGCTCAATTCATGCATTTATTGCTTTCGGAGGTCTCGGATAACGTTTCCGTATCCACTACCCCGATCAGGATTTACTCTATCGAGTCCACAGGCAAGGTATCTGTATCAATAGGACGGGTGTTAATGTATTCATCCAGATTACACTCTCATTATATCATCACCCTAATTTTTGGAAACTAAAAAAGTGCTTACAATGTCGCTATCGACATTGTAAGCTCCCGAAACATTTGATGTTATTTTATCCAGAGAAAATTATCGCTACCGCTTCGCCTTATAAAACTCATGATAAAGCTTCATCAACGCCCGCTTCTCGATCCGGCTCACATAGCTTCTGCTAATCCCCAGCTCCTTCGCGATCTCTCGCTGCGTGCGTTCCTCTCCGCCTTGGTCGAGACCGAATCGTCCCCGAATCACTTCCTGCTCGCGGTCATCTAAAATATCGAGATTTCGATATATTTTGCTTTTCTCGATCTTCAGCTGCACCCGCTCCACCACATCGTCTGCCTCAGTGCCGAGAATGTCAATGAGCGTAATTTCATTGCCTTCTTTATCCGTGCCGATTGGATCGTGCAGCGAAACGTCCTTGCGCGTTTTCTTCAAGGAACGCAGATGCATAAGTATTTCGTTCTCAATACATCTAGCTGCGAACGTCGCCAACTTCGTGCCTTTTCCCGTCTGGAAGCTTTCGATCGCTTTAATCAATCCGATCGTGCCGATCGAGATCAGATCCTCCAGATCTTCTCCTGTATTATCGAATTTTTTTACTATATGGGCTACTAAGCGAAGGTTATGTTCAATAAGTAAGTTGCGCGAATGAGCATTCCCCTCTGCCATCAATTGCAGATGTTTCATCTCTTCATCTTCATGCAGTGGCTGTGGAAAAGCATTGTTTTTCACATAAGATACAAGCAGTGTTAACTGCTTAATGAATAGTGCTATAGCTGTAAATAGCCCCATACTGTACACCCCCATGCTGTAATGAAAAGATTGATCAAAATTAGCCCGACGAAATTAACGTCAGTTCTTAATTGTATGTGGGCAGAGGCCTACGCGTGCATGTACAGTATCGGCTATTTATTTTCATATCCTGTTGGAACCAATGCCTTGGTTATGTCGAACCCCAAGACCCATTAAGTTCATCGATTTTCCACTCAAGTTGCTTCATGTATTCAATCATTGATTCCTTCGTCTTCACCGAGATAAAACCGGGGATTCCTTTTCTCTCGACCTCCATAATTCGTATAAAAACATCACTTTTCTTTTCGATTGGCCTGCATCTACCGTTTTGATACCTTAACAGCGATCTAAGTACTTGATTCCAATGTTCAAGTGACATAGATAGTTCCGCTAGTTTGAAAAATCGGCTAGTTTCCGAAGTAAAGTTAAGTTTTACATCACTCCGCATTTGTTCTATTCTAAGAGTTATTACACTTATATTGTTTTCGATTTCTTTAATCAGCTCCTCCACTCCGCTCAGCCTTTTCCTTTCCGATCAAAGAGCCAGCTTTTCATTTTTTCAAGCTGCTCAAAATATCTAGCCTGCTCATCTTCAGAAACTTTAATATGCTCCACACGATAGCAGCCTTCATACCCGACACTAAGCGATAAAACACCTTCATTTCGGTTTCCTGGATCTATATAGAAATCAGCTTCTATAGAACCAGTATCCATTACTTTCATAAACCACTGTTCCTTTATTGCTAGTGAGCATGTGTATGTATCTCCTTCAACCTCAATCCCGGCTGAAGTAATCAATGCTTTCTTAACTTGCAGTGCCATTATTAGCTCGTCACCCCATTGGGAACATATGTTCTTATTTATATGATTATTCCCATCCAAATAAATAATAAACCGACTGATCACAATCTCAGTCGGTCTTATCGGCTTGATATATGGCGGTCTCATCAGCAATTGATACAATTGTTTTCGTATTCCTATAACCACTGACAATTATTTTAATCTCCTCTGAAGAATAACACCTTTCTGATCAAGACTATTTTGGAGCGCTCCTAAGTGGCCAACTACCGTCAAAAGCACTTCATCTTCAACATACCTAATCATGATCTCATCAATTAGTGAGTCGATAATGAAGCGCTTTTCTTTATAATCGAGCTGCTGCCCGTTCTGCTCAATAAATTCTTGTACCTTTTCAGTTAGCTCCGTAATAGCTTGACTTGTGATCTGTTCTTGCTTAGAGACTTGTAATTGATTGTTGTAGCTCTTTAGATTCTCATTACGCCCCTTCATGATCTTCATTAACTTTTGATATTCAGCAAGCATCTCCTCTTCAGTAATTACTCCGTGCTTACATAGCGTTTTAACTAGATCGAGCTCAGCAGCTTTATCCTTAATATCCTTTTCAACAACGGCTAAAGCACTGCCTAACTCACCATAAACCAGCTCAGAGGTTTCCTTTAATTGCTCAATATAGTCCTCTGGTGTAGATAAGAACTCCATAACCAGATTCCATACGTAATTGTCCAACAAATCTCCACGAATCGTTTTAGCAGGACAACGTTTAACCTCTGGTCCATAACGTTTGGGGGCATGGTTAGGGCATCGATAACACGTATACTTTACGCCCTGTCGGCCGCTATACGTTGTCGCATTCCACTTACGGCCACATATAGAACATTTGATCTTCCCCGTCAGGAGACACTTATATTGATTATTACCGGGCCTGGTTTGATTGAGTTCTCTTTGTTTTCTAGCCAACTCAAAAACAGCTGGTTTAACAATGGATGGGATGGGAACCATGAGCCATTCATCCTCTTTTCGATAATCATATGTTCTTTTCGAGTTACCAGCCTTCGTTCTCATCCCCTTTACCTTCTTAAACCTCCGCCGGTTATAATAATACTTAACAAAACCCGGTATGTAACTTTGTTTCCTCTCCCGCGCAAGATATTGCTTAGTTATCTTGATTTACGCCAGGTACAAGAAAACTCAGATCAACCATTGTTTACAACACTTTATAAGAAAGAAGAAAAACAAATAACCAAATCATCAGTTCAAAAAATGATACAAAATTATTCATTGATATTGGTCACCCACATGCATATAGCACGCATTGTTTTAGACATACATTTGCTGTTAACTGCCTTAAAGCAGGAATGAAAATCGAATTTATTGCGGGGTTACTAGGACATAAGCATATTGAAACAACTATGATATACACTAAAATGCTTAAAGAAGATCTCTTAATAGAGGTACAGAAGTACCCGATTCCTCTTAAAAAAGTGTTATTCAAACTATTTGGGATGGATGAAACATGAGTCCATTTGGAATTGAGATTGATAACTTCCTCCTTTCTTCAAATCTCGCAAGAAGAACCAAACAAAATTATCGCAATCGATTATATGAATTCGCTGAATACTTATCTAAATTAATTGATGAACCCATTGAAAACGTTAATTTGTCGATGGTTTACTACACGCCATATGATGATGAAAATAATATTTATGATCAGATTGATCCCTTAATCATAGATGAATTTTTTGAGGCAAACCTTTTCAAAGGGTACTCTTGGTTAGCTTCAATGAAGTCAGCTCTTAGTACATTGTTCAAACATCTTAGTACAACGAATAACTTCGAGAATGTGTTACCCGCGATTGAATTTAAACTTGAGGACCACAAGCCAGAACCTAAAATCAAGCGTGTTCTAAATCGTCAGGAAATTTTAAAACTAATAATGAGTATTGTTAAATATAGCGACAACGTAGAATTGGACTGCCTCTTATTCGTTACTTTACTCTCTACCGGTTGTAGAATTAATGAAGTACTTAGCTTAAAGCGTAGAGATATTCATTCTGAGAATAATATCTTTTTTTAAAGAAAACAAAAAATAAGCGTAGCATGTATGTTGTAACAAAGATTGGTTTAACGCGCGTAATTAAAGTTTATTGTCAACGGAACAACATAAATTCAGATGATTATATTTTCACTGCTATAATTCGTAATAAGCTCAAGCCTATATCACAACAGCGTGCAAATGAAATGCTGCGCTTTTACCTCGAAAAAGCCGGGATTCCACCAGCTAGAATTCATGATTCAAGGAGATCATTTGCAACTGTTATGTATGAAAATGGGACTGACATCGATATTATATGACAATTACTCAATCATCTAACAATCAACTCCACAAAGATCTACATTGAAGATAATTATGTCAGAAACTCTACAATACAGATACCTATGTATGACAAGTTATTCGCTTATATGAAACAATTTCGCACAAAAAATTGCACTGAAACCACAAATCAACTACCGTCACTTCGTACAACTTTCTTCGCTTCAGACATACTGCACGCAATCGGTGTATAAGCTTATCTTCTTTGTTCGAAATCTACATCATGTGTTCGCATATACGAACACATGATGTAGATTTTTTTATTTAACTTGACACTATATGTAGTGTTATTCTACAATGAAATTATTGGGATATGTCATAAACGAATCGAGGTGATTAAGATGCCAAAACCAAGTTCTCGTAAAACTTCTTCATCAAAAATGTCAACCAAAACTTCTAAAGCATTAAATGATGGTCGTACAAGCTCTCTAACTAAGTCTCTTGCTGGCTCTGTTCTTGCTCAATCAAAAACAAAGCGATAGGATGTGTAATGAATGGGTAAAGTTCAAATTAAACTCACCTCGAACATGTCTAAATCTAAGATTAACAGCGAAATAAATAAGGCAGCTAGGAAACTTGAAAAACAAATTACTAATGATATCAAGAAATTACTTAAGTAATGAGCTTTTCATAACCTTTTCCTCTCCTCCAGACAACCCTATGTGTCTGGAGTTTTTTATTTTTTCATACCTCAATACAAATTAAAATACAAATATCAAATTAATTATGCTATAAGTTCTTTTGAATTTTCTCAAAAACATAACATTCATTTTTTGGGGTTACGGTTGATAATCCAGTAGAAGGAATTCGAGATACTTAGACATCAATCAAGTGGTTCATTTCGCGGCCGCATTTTAGAATCGTCGGCAGTTTCTAGATGTGATTGGAAGTAGCATCGGGGGGATTGATGTTCCAGGTACCCAGCTACCATATAAACTTACAAATGGAAAGCTAACTCAAGTAATAGTAAAAGCAATTGAAATCTGATTGTATATGTTGGTCAAACTGCAGAAGATCCAGATGCAGAGTATATTAAAGCCGTAAGTGGCAAGGTTGACGTTCGGAAACCTTTTTTTTTGGCAAACTCGGGATAGAAGGCAAAAACGTACAAGAACTGTAACCGCATATAACAGAGGGACTATCCAGACGGCGTTACCAAGGACAACAAGGTAAGTACAAGTGCGGACAGTGTTTGTTATTAGCTAACCAATTTACCGGCGCAAGGTAAGTGGGAAGCAGCCGAATTAATGGATAATCGATTTTCCAAATAATATTCACTGGCTGTACAACTGTATTGTTGTTTAAGAAACGCAGCTTTTTTCTAACTCCACATCCCTAGCTTACCAGTCAGCTCTCATTGCGATTATATACGAGTGTACGTTCTTCATTCAAAAGAAGAAAAGCACCGTTACCACACAAGGTGGAGGTTAACGGTGCTCACGTTTCTTGAAAATTATCATATGATTTCATCAATCCAAGCAATACTGCATTCATGCAGAACAATCATACATTAATAAGTTTTAGGGTTCTCTACCGTTAACCATCGATGTGTTCCATTATAATAACCGAAGTATTTAATACGAAATTGATCCATGGCTGCTCTAAATTGTCCAAGAATAAGAACAGCGTCGCTGTTCTGTGGCAATGACTCGTCGTCCAGTAAATCTAAGTATTCAGTGCTTGGATCGGCACTTAAAATTTCTTTGAGATCATATAATAATCGGTTTAACACTTTTACTTTTAATGGATTTAAAACACCATCTTGCTTCTTCTTCGAAAATTCACGCATCTCTAATAGTGCAGAATCTAACATCGGAGTCAGCATTTCAAATTTAGCAACAATTGCTTCAGTAGGTAAGTCTGTATTTCTTGCTTTTGACACGGTCAATTAACACTCCCTTCATAAGCTACCAGGTTATTTTCTTTGGTGGCGCAGTTCGAATATCAGATCTGATTCCTTTTTTCATCCAATACCAGGCAGCACCATATAACATAATGTTATCAGCTCTAAGCTTTTCTAAGCAGTTAAGGTACTGAGACAAAACCATAACAGTATCACTATTGGTCGGAAGACTGTCCTCATCAAATTGTTCAAAATCTGAAAATGGCTTATATTCTTCCGTCAACAGTTTGTTTGCTTCCGCCAGTATTGGATTAATGATCTTCAATTTGAATTTATTAATGGCATCATCGGGTTTCTTCTTCGAAAGGGTGCCGACTTCATCAAACAGTCCTTGAAGCTGAGCTTGTACTTTCTCAAAAGCGCTAACATCAATGCTCATGATTTATCCTCCTTTTAATTTATTAAGACGGACAACTTCGTCTAAATTCTAAGTACTTCTTTTTGATAACCTCTATCGGATGCCGTTGTTTACTCTCGTACACGGAAACCATCAATTTTAAATCCTCGTCGGTCAATGCAATTATACATTTTCGTTGACCAGACCAGAGATCAATCGTATTTTTAAAGATTGGCTTTGGTAAAGGGTTTCTTGTGATTAGAATGCCAAAGCTGCCGAATGAATCCGTAAGATAACGATTGAGCTGGTTGACGTGATCCCTTTCAACCTTGGCGACATTCTTTAATTCCATCACGATTTGTCTGCTTTTATAGTCGTCATATATATCTTTTAAGAAATCGAATGAACGATTATTATAAAAAATCAAATCTCGTATTAAAGCTCCGGAGTCCGTTCTGCTCTGTGCTTGAGCAAAATCCAAGTGAGGATACAGCGCAGACGCCATAAGCTGGCAAACATGATCTTCATATTTTTTATCTGCATTATCCGTTTTACCGGATGGCAATTTAATAATTTCATTTAATTTTCTTTTAGCTGATGTAATCGGTATCGATTTAAACAGAGGATCATTTTTGCAATCTTCAGATGATTTTTCTTTCATTTTGATAAAGTTTTGAACCACATCATAGTTTTTTCGGTTATATTCCAATATTTCTACTCTAGAAGGTACTTTATCTTTGTCTTGCCAAACCTCTTTTACGAAATAACCATCAAAGTAATCTTCATAGTTAATCCACGGAATAAAGCGAAGCCATCGTTTTGGAACAAGCAGTACCGGCTTTTTAGTTTCCGGATTGACAGGTAGGAAAGCATCCTCATCGACAAGCTGATTTTTTTTATGATCGTACAAATCTTGGATTCTTGCCTTCTCCATCGGTATTTTATGCTTGTCGCACTGTTGGATTGTGAAATCGATCAAAAACGACTTCAAAAAGTTGCAAGAAATATCGCTCACCCGATCTTTTGAAATCTGATCAACATAAAGCTGAATTTCTTCAAAATGAGTAAATCCGCCTTCTGTAATCTGAGGAACGGACTCGAAGAGTGATAAAATCGAAGTTGCTGTTTTCTCACCGATTCTCATACCATTTTTATTTGCCGAAGTGCCTAATCCAACTTCCGTACATTCCGAGGCTCGAATCAAAATCTCCGCCGCTTCTTTCTCTTTATTCTTCTTAATCAGATGACCTAAATGATTAAATGAATTAGAAATGATGGCGTGTAGAGCATTGTCTTGCATGGACGGTGATTTCCACAATAAAAACGGATCCAAATATAACGGAATATCTTCATCAAGAAATGGAATTGCGAAATCAACTTCTTCTTGCGTAAATGGCAGGTCATGAAAATCGTTAAGTCTCGGTCTAATCAACATGTCGGTTCACCCTATTTTAATATCGTCATTTCCAATAGGAAAATCGTACCATAAGTCGCACTTTGTCACAATAACCATTTCGGTGTAGAGCGCATAATACGCAGTGAAAATAAAATCATAAAAGCCATTCGAATGATAAGCTTGTCCTACGCTTTCTCAACGCTTTCTGATAGCTGCACTCTTTATAACGCACATTTAACATCGGATATTGACTACAACATCTTGACGATATGCGCGACAAGCCTCAAGTTATGCTCAATCAGCAAATTGCGCGAATGCGCATTGCCCTCTGCCATGAGCTGCAAATGCTTCATCTCGTCATCCTCATGCAGCGGCTGCGGAAAAGCGTTGTTTTTCACATACGATACGAGCAGCGTCAGCTGCTTAATAAATAAGGCGATAGCGGCAAACAATCCCATCTACAAAAGCACCCCCTGAGCCGGATTACCGGGGCTCGAAGCTGATACGCAGCGTCTCCCCCAGCACACAATGAAGTCGGTTCTACATTGTATGAGGGCAGAAGCCTAGAAGTGCATGTACGAGGAAAATGGGATCGTCTTGCAGAAAAACCTCATTTTCTAACCATCAATACAATCGACTCCACATGGGCGGGTCAAGAATGCGCCAATGATACCCGCCAAAAGGATTAATATATATTTTTAGGAGGCAATATGAGAGTTTTATTCTTCGGTAGAGGTGTAATATCGACCCAATATGCTTGGACTTTTGAAAAGGCAGGGCATACAGTTGAGTTTTACTTTAGAAAAGGGAGAAAAGAAACCTTTGGAAGCAACATAGAGCTTGAAATGTGGGACGTACGAAGAGGGAAACATAATATTCAATAACGTTTGGCAAGATTTGAAATCATCGATCTCACCGTTGTCTATGAACAATGTTGTCTTTGGGTTCCCAGGAGGAGGCGGCGGCATCGCGGACAATAGGCTTAGAGGCGGCTTTTTGAAAATGCTATTTCTGGAAAAACCACGGGTAGGCACTGAACATATTAACAACAAGGTCAAAGAACTATTTGAAAGTGCCCATTTTAAAATTAGTTGGATAAAGGATATGCAAAATTGGCTATGGGGTCACTTTGCCATGAATGCGGCTATAGAGACCGAGGTGTTAAAACTGGGAAGTTTTCCAGCACTCATGGATCAAAGTGACTCATTCGCAAATGTTGGTAAGAATATGAGGGAAATTATCCCTGTACTTAAAGCAAGAGGTTCAAAGATTGATACGATTTCTCTACTGTTAACTAAGATTCCACCAGCACTTCTCGGCACGCTTTTTAACAAGGTTATTTTTGCAAAGGGCAGCTTACCACGACTTTTCATGGAATACAACATATAGTAAAGCAGGTTTTGCGGTACTTGAAGTTGTGAGAGAAGCAAAAAAGTTAGGTATACCTTTACCGCGTCTTACTGTGGCATTTGAAAACAATGAACAACCCAAAGCTATTGAAAATTCCATATAATAAAAATTTGCAGGATTAATATCAACTCTACGTGACCGGGTTATCCGCTGGTTTCTTGCCTAAATCAAACCATTCTATTAACCGACCTGCTGCGACAACACCTCAAAACACCTTTCCTTGCCATCCCAGCAGCTTCGCGACCGTCTCCACATAAAAATAATCGCCGTAGATCAACGAGACATTGACATTCTGTCCATCCGGCTTATTGCCCGTCCCTTCGCGCAGCAAGCCATGACGATCCAAGTCGTCTAGCAATGCATATCGCTCGCCGAGCGAAAAAGCGATGTCGATAGCGACCGTTCGGTAGATACGGCCTTCCTCAGCTGGCAGCATCGCGGCAAGCTCTAATAACCCCGATGCGGCGCAGCTTGCCGCGGAGGTGTCGCGCGGTTCGTTGCTTGGATTCGGTGTGCGGAAGTCCCAATGCGGCACGCGATCAGCAGGCAAGCAGCTAATAAAATAATGCGCGACTCGTTGTGCCGCTCTTAAATAACGAATGTCTCCCGTAAACCGGTAGGCAACCGCCATTCCATAAAGTGCCCATACTTGCCCTCTGCTCCACGAGGATTGGGGTGCATAGCCCTGCCCACCCAAATATTCATCAACTTCTCCCGTATCGGGATCGAAAGCGACGATATGATACACGGAGCCGTCCTCACGGATAAAATGCCGAAGAACCGTGTCGGCATGAGCGCAAGCGATTTGCCGGAACCTGGGATCAGACGTTTCCTCGGCAGCCCAGAGGAGCAGCGGCAAGTTCATCATGGAATCGATAATCGCCCAGCCGGTCTTGTCCTGATTCCAGGCTCGGAGGAAGCGCCCCTGCATATTAAATCGTCCAGACAAAAAGTTAGCTGCAAATAATGCTCTTCTTCGCGCCTCTTCATCTCCGGTCAGCTTATATTTCATAACCGCCGTTGGTAAGAATTGAAAGCCGACATCATGATGGAAATTGTTTTTTCTCGCGAATGCCTGCTCCAGCTTGAAATCCCAATCCCACGCGGCACTCCGATATATTTCCTTCCCAGTTACGTCATGCAATATCCACAGCAAGCCCGGCCAAAAGCCCGAGGTCCACCAGTCTAGCCGCATATCGTCATATTGGCCGGACGAAGCGACATGAGGAGACCGGCTGCCAATCTCCCCCAGAATTTTTTCCGTTTTTCGTTCGATTTTTGTCCACTGCAATTTCATTCGCTGCTGCATCGTATCGATGTTGCCATTCATCTGAATCCCTCCCGTCCCCATTAGCATGCAGCAAAAAAACTCCCTATTTCAAGGGAGTTTCTTTGGGCTAGTTGTCGTATTTTTAGACGCCTACATCGACTGCTGTAACAGCAGTTACTTTAATAAAGCGCGGAACACCATCTTGATTAATAACAACCGAACCGTTGCTAAAGCCTAAAAACACACCGGTGTGGAATGTGCCGTCAAAGTGGATGCGGATATTCGGCGTGCCTACGCCGATTTGAGACAAAATGCGTTGTACGTTACGATTGCCTCCAGAACCACCTGTACGGTTACCTCCTGTGCGGTTGCCACCTGTACGATTGCCTCCCGTACGGTTGCCTCCTGTACGATTGCCGCCAGTACGGTTACCTCCCGTGCGGTTTCCGCCTGAACGATTGCCTCTGCTTCCGCCGCTTCTGTTTCCTCTGCTTGCCATTACTCTATCATCTCCTTATTGCTAGATTCGAGAGTAGTGTATGTAAATTGCTAGAGTTGCGTGTGTGCGCTTGTACAATTTTGAAAGAGCTCCTCTTCCATTCTTACTCGCCTCTATTATTTCAATCCAGAGCATCCGCTCATACCAGCAGCAGTAAGCTCTCATAGATTAAGTAGAAAAAGAAAGGATGTGAATTCATATGCGGATAGACAGAGCAGCAAAAAAGAGAAAATCCAGCATTACGATCAACTACATCACGATTTATAACAACATCTATATCATTCAAAAAGCGACAAGCGGCGGGCAAATCAATCGCAACGGCAGCAATGCCAACCAAGGCAGGCAAATCGCATGGAAAAAAGGAAAGAACATTCAGTCCGGAAGCCGCTAAATCCAAGCGGCTGCAATAGAAAAAAGCAAAAAAATGCCCGTCGGTTCATTCTGACGGGCCTAAATACAAAAAAAACCGGCGTCTACGGCCGTCTTAACGACGGCCGTAGACGCCGTAGCGGCGGGGCTTCTTCCTTATTACAGCGGGGATGCCGCAAACCATGCACTGACCTTCAACGCCAACTGTTCCTTGCGTGCCTCGAATTGCTTATGCCGATGACCGTTCGCACCCGAAGGATGCGGCAAATCGAACAAGCACCGGGACGGATCGAGCAGCCCCTCTGCGGCAAACTGAAGCAATACGTCCTCCACCGATTTACCGAGCGGAATAAGAAGCGCGCCTGGCACCGACGCCAGCTCATCCAGCAGGATAGAGCGAGCGAAAGACATTAGAAAGGTGGAACGCGCCAGCTCCGGCTGATGGCCGGTATAGTTGCGCCCCGCCTGAAATACCGGGAAACGAATCGCCGATGTCGTATGCAGCAGCCGCTCCCGCTCCTCCTCGAACAGCGCCTCCGCGCTGTCGATGCCTAGCGATTCCGGCAGCCCGATACCGTCCAGCATGGCATACAGATTACGCCGCATCGTTCCGGCGAAGCTGGCCGCCGCCTTGGCTTGCCGAGCAATTTCCCAGCCTGTCAATCCAGCGTGCAGACCGGAACGGGCGACCCGGTACGCCAGTTCCATTTGCGTAAAGCCCGGTGTAATGCCGATGACCATCACTTTAGCGCGTTCATTCACGTATTCGAATGGAATGTAGTATACGGACAAACCGTCTCGCTCCGCAAGCTGCAGCTCGAGAACGAGCAGTTGCTCCTTAGTGAGCTTGCCTTCCGGCAGCGTCCCGATGTAAGTCTTGTAGCGTTCGATGTTCGTATTTCTCAAACTGTAATCGGAATCGACGATTCTTTCGTCCCGGTTCACGCGCACTTCTCCTTTCCGCCTGCCGAAATAGCGGGCCGATGCAAATAAGCATGGATAACGAATATGCCAAAGGACAACAGCGAGGCTCCTGCTCCCAGGTATAGCACGGGAGCAATACCTGTATGATCGTACATGGTGCCATAGATCGTAGGTGCAATCATTCTTCCTGCACTGCCGAAGCCTCCTACGATGCCCATGTAGAACGGAGCGCTTTTTCCCGCATTTTCCGAGAAGAAGGTCGGAATAACCGGCAGCAGCAGCATTTCGCCAAGCGTGCATATGATCATGCCGATGACAAGACACCAATAGACATCATGCCAGACGGCGATAAATAAATAACCTACCGTACATAGAACGGAGCTCGCTACAATTTCCATTCGCAGCGAACCGCCAAGCAGCCGCTTGATCCCGTTCGTAATCGGCTGGCCAGCGAAAATAACGATGCCGTTTATCGTCCAAAGTAGGCTATACATTGATAAAGAGTAGCCCTCATCGGTCAAGTAGGGAGCAATACCGCTGTTCCAGATCATAATCGATACGAAGAACAGCATTTGGCCGATTCCCAAAAACAAGTACATTCGGAACGCCAGCAGCTTCTTCGAAAGCGGTTCGTCTCCGGACGTATCGCTGCCCTCCCCAGATGATGCTATGCTGACCTTGCCCGTGCCGTCTGCCCGAATGGCCGGCCGCCTCTCGGCTTGCATGAAAAATACCAGAAAAAGGCCGAAAGCGAGTGTCGATACAGCGGTTATCACATACGTCAGCGAGAACGAAAAGGCTGCGATCAGCCCGCCCACCGAAGCGCCGATAGCCAGCCCGACATTATTGCCGACATAGATCGCATTGTATAGCTTGCGTCGATGCTCCGGCCATCGAAAGCCGATATACGCATTAATAGCCGGGACAGCGACGCCATTCATCAAGCCATACAGGCTGGTCATAATGACATAAATCCAATATTCGCGCGTAAAAACAACAAGTCCGATCATTCCGCCAGAAATGATCATGGACGAAACAATTAATCGTTTGGGCCCAAGCCGATGATACAGCGCCCCACCCGCTAATTGTCCAATAACGCCGGCTAGCGCCTGGAACAACAGCACCATACCCGCTTCTCCATAAGACCTTCCGAGCACTTGATGCACGTATAAGGTCGTAAGCGGCCATAAAATCGAGCCTCCGATCGCGTTCGCGAAGCTGGCCGCGATGAAGCCGAGCGCATCCTTCGGATAGCCGCCTAACCATTTTTGCCAAGATTGTTTCAAATTCATACCCAAAACTAGCCTACCACCTTCATATTACCTGCAAATGCGTTTAATAGACAATCATACTCCTTTTCTTCCTGAATCGCTATGTAAGATGGTACCAACTCCTTACTGCCTGCCCCTTGCCTATAGGCCAACGCAATCTATATATAGATCTAGCGGCATTAAAAAATCCCGCCGCGCATTATGCGGACGGGATGTAAGAAACTATTTAAAAAATTGATGGCTGCCGATTTGAACCGTCTTCTTGCGGCTTTCAAACCATTCCGACTGCGACGCCGCAGGATTGTAAAAGTACAGAGCGCCTTTGGTCGGATCAATCCTTTTAGCCGCGTCCTTAGCCGCTTTCAGCGACTCGGCGTCGGGCGTTAGCCAAAACTGGCCGTCACTCACGACACTGAATGCGTTTTTAGCAAATATAACGTCGCGAATGCTGTTCGGGAACAGCGGTGAACGGCTGCGGTTCATGACGACGGCGGCGACTGCCACCTTCCCTTTGTAACTTTCTCCGCGCGCTTCGCCATGGACGACTCTTGCCACTCGAGACAAATCGGAACGGCTGACCGTCACCTTATGGAGCGCTTTAACGGTCGTCGGACCGGCAATGCCGTCACGTTCCAATCCGGCGCCGCGCTGAAAGGCGGAAACCGCTGTTTTCGTCGAAGCCGAGAACCGGCTCGTAATAGGACCCTTATAGTAATCCAGCATATAAAGTCTCTCTTGCAAATCCTTCACCTGCTCGCCCGAGCTTCCGACGGACATCGAAGCCGCTTGGGCTCCGACTGCGCCAGTGAACAGCATGGTCATGGCCAGGCTCAGCGTAGCAAGGCGTCTCGCTGCCCTCTGTTTGAACTTGCTTTTGCTCATCGTTTCCCTCCGTATTCTGTCGATCTGGTTGTCTATGGGAGCGGTTTGCCGCAACGTTCTCGATCTTACCATAACTTGCATGCCGCACACTCGATTCATAGAAAATTCTAATAGAGTCAAGACTCTGTATAATCGTCTAAAATAGAAAAAAGGCTTTCACCTGAAAAGGTAAAAGCCGTTCTGCAAACTCTTATACTTCGTTTCGTTTGTTGACGAATAACACCAGTCCATACTGCATCAACGCAGCTGCAAACAGTACGATGGCAAGCCAAGCCGATTCCGTATCCTTGGCAAGCCAAATCACCATCGCGATGGAGATGACCCGGCCGATATTCAGAAAAAGCTCCCGCATCACTACCCCTTCCACCCGTAGCTGGCCTTTCAGCGGCAGCGTGCCAATGAGTCCATAGTAATAGGAGTTAAGCGTATTGAGAATCAACGGATTGCAGATCGAGAACACGATCATGAACAACGCCACTGACCAGAAATGCACCTCGATCAGCAGCAATCCTGCTCCGATCGCAACGCCTGTCGTGGACAGCAGCACCTGCCTGCGTACACGTTCAGTGCCAGAGCTTCGCGAGATAACGTACCCGGTCGCTACCGTGAGTGCTGAGAAGAATACGCCGAGATAGCCGACCCAATCTTCCCGTCCCACTGTCTGATAGAGCATAATGTTTGGCAAAAAGAGCATCATGCCCTGAAACAAGCCCAGGACGAGAAAGGCGAACAGCGCTTTCAGCCATAACGGCTTCTTCTTCATGAGCAGCCCCATGTAATGCAAGTAATAGGCTGTATGATGAGAACGCATCGACGGAATCCGCAAGCTAATAATTGCCGCAATGAGAAACATGACGAACGCCAGCATGAAAATAATAATATACCCCTGCAAGCCCTCGCGCTGCTGGATAATAAAACCGGCCAATGCCGGGCCGATCAGACCGGCCGTATTGAACACGACCATATTGATCGCCAAGTACCGGCTGCGGTTTCGGTCGGTAGAAACGTCGTATTGCAATATAATATAGCCCGTCCAATAGAGGCCAGACGCTATGCCGTTCATAATCGCAAAGGGGATGTAGTAGTGTGCGACCTGCTCCTTGGCAATTACGACTAACAAATAAAAGATTGCGATGGCGCCAATACCTATTCGGTAGGTGAGCATTTTGTCCCGTTTCTTGGCAATCCAGCCTCCGACGGCGAACGTCATTGGCGTCACCGCATACAAGATCAAATTATAATAGCCGTTAATCGCTAAGCTTTCCGTCAGCCGCCATAAATAAAGATTGAGAAACAAACCAGACATCGAAGCCCCGAACTGAAAAAAGCCGTGTATGGCTATCGAGACGATCGCGTCTCTGCTCAGCTTCCTATCCGGAGGTATCGTCGCCCTCCCTTTCCAAACAAGCTTAGACCGCACGCTCTCCAACATCTGTCTGTTCCCCCCGAGCCGTTCCGTTACATAACTGTGTCCCGTTCATTTTAACATGAAGCAGGCGGCAGGCTGAAAGCGGTCCCATCCCTTAGTTGCGCGAAAAAAGGCCAAATGATTCATTATCGAACCATTTAGCCTGCACAGCCCTTGTTTTTCGGATAAAACAAGGGAATATGTCTCGATTACAGCCTATTCCGGCAATTGCCTACTCTCATTTCTCCAACACGACCGTATAGTGCTTGAATCGCTTGAACGTATACCGCGATTCGTCCGAAGGCATGCTCTCCTCGTTCGCATACAAGTAAGCCGCCTTCTCGCCTTCGCGGATTTCGGGATAGCCAAATCGGTAGCGGTCGAAGGCGTCGACAACTTGGAAGGCTCCTCCCGGATTGCGATATTGAACCGTCTGGATAAAGCGATGAGGATTGCCCTTCTCGTAGAACAGTACGTAAATGTACGGCATATTGACGCGGTCGGTAATATAGACGTTTCCATCCGTTGCATCGGAGGCATAGCGGATTGCTTCGCCGAACGACTCGAAAAACAGCGGTCCGATCTGCTCGGGGTACGTGCGCACGTACGTATTGGCGAAAGCCGCGAAGAAAACAGTCAGAACGGCGATCGCCGCTCTTCCCGCCCATTTTTCTTTCCGGAATAGCCATGCAAGACCGGCTACAACCAGCAATAGCAGCGGATAAAAAACGATATTGATCCGGTTGATATTGGCGTCGCTCACGGCAAAGCCCATAGCGAGCGCCACGGCAAGCCAGAGCATAATAATGAGCGAGACGCCGTCTGTTTTTCGTGCCATAGTAGCTATTGTCGTGATGAGACCAAGCAAAATGAGCGGCACGGCAATGGGATACATATAACCGAAGGCAGGGAGCGCATTCCACGGTAAACCGTCGTTTTGCGTGACGAGAATGTCCAGCACCCGCTTCATATTATCGAATGCGCCGGACAGAAAACCGGACTGAAAAACACTGGACGCCTGCTCCACCCTCGGCACCGTCAGCTTCGGAATGGTAGCAATCGCTTCAATTGCGTTGAGCGAATAACGGTTAATAATGAGAAACAGCAAAATCGGCAGCGCCAGAATAGCAAAGCCTGCGCCGTTCAGCAAGATAAGGCGGACGCTTGCCGCTTTTTTGGCTGCAAATACGGTATAGACTGCAAAGGTAAATAACGGAGCAAAGAAGTAAGCCGTCCCGTAAGCGTAAAGTGAAACGGCCATCAGAACGGTAAAGACGGCAAGTCGTTTCGGATTGTCCAGCGCCTTAATCGCGAAATAAACGGCAGCCAGAACGACGGTTGGAAACAGATTCGATTCGAGCGCCCACCTGGACATCATCAGATGCCATGGGCAAATCACGATCACGAAGGCAGCTAACGCCGCTGCTCTCGGGTCTTTGACAAACCGTTTGGCAATGGCGTAGAACAGGAACATCGTCACTGCTCCAGCCAACGCGCTGACGATTCGGACGGAAAACTCATTCAAGCCGAAGATGAATATAAAAGGCATGGAAAGATAGGCATACAGCGCGTTCTGTCCGCTTCCCCAGGCGATCAAATGAATCGGCAGGAAGCTGCCGTTCCGATCGATTCCATAATGAAGAATAGAGTAAGCGTCATAGCCGACGGACGCCTCGTCCTGGTTCAAGCCCGGCGGCAGCGAAGCGATTGCGACGACGCGGAACAATATGCCGAGTACAAACAAAACAGCGACTAACGGCTGTTCGCGTACCCGCTGATAAAACCCGTTCATATATTTATTTAATTTCGACCCCACGCTTCGAAAACCCCATTCCTTCCCATTGATAGCAACCTATCCTATTATAATTAAAATAGAATAGTAAAGAAATAGAAACGGTGAAGCGCACATGAAAAAAACCGCCGGTGAAGACGGTTTGGTTCAGACATATTAAGTAATAGAATGCTTTTTAATGTATCAAATTATCCATCCATGCGGAATCGAGTCATCTTTCATTCTACTAAGGCTGAAGAAGCATACGCTTCAGACTGGCGATTTGCGAATCGTCCATGCCAATTGAGGTCATGTAGCTCTCTGCTCCGCCGAACGCTTCATAGAGATGATCAAGCATCATTTCCATATTGGAAGGAGCGCTGCCAAGGAACAACTCGTACATGTCGGCAGGCAATTGCTCCGGGCGGTCCTTTCTCAGCTCATCCATAATTGGCGCAAGATTCGCCGCCGTCTCCGCATAATCTTCCACGATTGTCGAGCGTTCCACTCCGGCCAAATCGAGCAAAAGCGCCGCAACGACGCCGGTTCGGTCTTTTCCGGCCGTACAGTGGAACAATACGCTGTCGTCTTCGGCCGACGCCATCCGCTGGAACACTTCTTTCAACAGCGAACCGCTGTCATTGAGCATATAGACGTACATATCGCCCAAGCAGCGAATGGATAAATTCGATGGTTTTGCCGGATTAATCAGGCTGATATTATAGTAGTCTACACGACCGGAGTCGGCAAAAACATTGCGCTTAGCCTCAATCTCCTTCTCATGCCGAAGATCAATGACCGTCTGAACCCCGGTACCAAGAATAATCGACTGGTCACTATCCGTCAGTGCATGAAGGCCGTCCGCACGCAGAAATCTCCCTTTTTGCACCGTCAGGCCGTCGGCATTACGATAACCGCCGATATCTCTCACATTAAATGCGCCTTCCAGCTGCAGCAATCTTTCATTTTTATTCCTAACTGTCATTATTTCAAACCGCCTTTTACGAAAGAATCGATAATTTGTCTTTGCAGCAATAAATAGAGCAGGAGAACGGGAAGACTGGCAATCGTTGTTGCCGCCATCAACGCTCCCCACATGTTGCCATCGGAAGAAATAAACATTTGCAGCCCTTTCTGCACCGTTGAGTTTTCTAGCTTCGTCGTTACGAGAAGAGGCCAGAAGTAGTCGTTCCACGAGGTGATGAACAATAGGATGCCAATCGACGCGATCGACGCTTTCAAATTCGGCAATATCGTCCGCCACAGCAATACAAAATCCGATGCTCCGTCAAGCCGGGCCGCTTCGATTAGCGTCTTCGGATACGATTTGAATGCATTATACAGCTGAAGGACAGCGAATGCCGATGCGATGTTTGGTACGATTAGACCGGCGAGCTGGTCACGCCATCCGAAGCCGCTAATGGCGACATAGTTCGGAATCATAATAACTTGGAATGGAACGAGCCATGTGAGCGCAATTAAACCGTATATGAGATTGCTGCCGCGAAATTCCCAGCGCGTGAACGCATAGGCGGCCAGGATGCTCGTCACCAGCTGCATGACTGTCTGTATGACGGCGACCACTACGGAATTAGCCAACATACGTGCCATCGGAATGGCGTTCCATGCCTGCACAAAGTTGTCCAGCGTCGCATGCAGCGGCAGCAGGCTCGACGTGAATACCTCGCTCTCCGGCTTCATAGCGGTCACTATCATCCAATAGAGAGGAAATACGGCCAGCAGCGCGAGCGCAACAAGCGCCGCATGCTTCGCGGTAACGGTTGCGAAGGAGAAGAACGATCGTCCTGCTTTCTCCATGATTACGTCATCTCCCTCTAGTTATCGAAAAACGATAGTTTTTTAGTCAACTTCATAAACAGCCAAGCGAGAACGCCGAACCCGAGGAAAAAGACGACTGCCGCAGCAGAGCTCGAGCCGATATTAAACGATTGGAAGCCGTAGGTCCAGAGCAAATAGTAGATGTTTGTCGTGGAGTTGAACGGTCCGCCCTGCGTCAGCACGTTAACATACGAGAAGCTCCATTCCGAAGCAAACAGCGTACTCATCATTGCCATAAACAGAATCGTTGGTGAAAGCAGCGGCAAAATAATATGCCATATAATTTGAAGCCGGTTGGCACGATCGATGCGGGCCGCTTCGATATATTCCTTGTTGATACCGGTCATTGCCGCTGAGAAGATAAGCGTACTGAACCCGATAAGCTTCCATCCGGTAATGAACGTAATGGACCAGATCGCCCAATGCTCGTCGGTAAAAAAACGGATCGGCTCGGACAAATGAAACCAATCGGTCAGCGTTTTGTTTAATATGCCGTTCGTCGGGTGCATGATCCATCGCCAAACGGACGACACAGCAACAGGAGCCATAATCATCGGCAGGAAAATAAGCGCGCGATAGATGTTGCTTGCCTTCCTGCTGATATTATCGGTAGCGATTGCAATCGCAAGCGGAATAATAAGCGAGAATGGAATAACGCCGAGCGTATATATAAGCGTGTTCCAGAGCGCGATGCCCATTTCGGGCAAGCTAATGAGATTGGAGAAATTTTGCCACCCTACAAATTGCTTGGGCGAGGACGGCAGCAGGTTCCACTGATAGAAGCTGAGCTGGAACGTTTGTAGCAGCGGTTTGTATACCCAGAAGCCAATGGAGGCTAAGGCAGGCAACAGGTATAAGTAAGGCTTCAATCGTCCAAGCCGCGGAAGGAACGCTTTACGTTCCTTCGCTTGCGGCTTAGCTCCCGTTGCGCGGCCGGTCAATCCTACCGCTTCATAGCTCATGGCTTACATTCCTTCCTTGTATGTTTATTGAATTCATGATGTCTGATGGGAAAAGGCCGTTATTGAACGAGCGCTTGCGCGCGTTTTTGCGCATCCTGCATAATCGCCGCTGCGTCTTCGCCGCTCAAGATCGCCTTCGATACCGAGTCATTCAGAATGGTCTCGATCTGCTTCCAGTTCGGGCCTGGATACGATACCCAAGGCTGCAGTGAATCAAGCTGCTCCAGGTTCGGCTTCACAAGCGGATTGGCTTCCACCCAGTCCTTCAAGTAGTTCGGGTCGTCGACGATGGCTGGGCGAAGAGGCAAGTAGCCGATCTCGGATGTAATGATTGTATAGCCGCGCTCGCTGGTCGCGAATTTCAAAAACTCCCATGCCGCTTTTTGCTTCGCCTTATCGTCGGTTAAGATGAATAATGCGCTGCCGGAATTGACCGGCTTGGTCGGTTTATCGCCGAATGCCGGCATTTTCGCCGTTTTCAGTTCCCATCCGCCCGCTTGCGAAGCCGCGACGAACGAGCTTTGCAAGGCACTTGTGAACAGCAGCATGCCGATTTTCCCTTGGCTGAACGCTTCGATCGCCTCGCCGTCGTTCAATTTGCCGTTTGCTCCGCTCTTAATTAAGTCCTGCCACATTTGCACCGCTCCGACTGCTTCCGGCTCGCCGAATTTGATCGTTTTGCGATCCTCGGACAACGCTTGACCGCCGTTACTGCCGATCAAAGCTTGAATAATCCAGTCTCCGCCAGCCGCCCCGCCGACATGCATGCCAGTCGAACCTGTCTTTTCCGCGATCTGCAAGGCTTGCTCCTTAACCTCCGCCCATGTGCCTGGAGGGTGCGTCGGATCGAGACCGGCGTCTTGAAACAGCTTCGCGTTGTAGAACAGCACCGGTGTACTAAAGGTGAATGGCAGGCCGTACGTTTTTCCATTCAACTGACCCAGCTTCATGCCATTCGGCGAGAATCCTTCGAAGTTGCTCTTCAACTCATCGGCTGGGACTATATCCTCCAGCGGCTTAGCATTGAAATTGTTTACGGCAAAATCGAGGCCGTCAAACGTCAGCTGCGCGACATCCGGCGCCGAGCCGGCTACGATATCCGCCTGAACCTTGGCGTTAATATCCGTAGAGGCGACCGGGATGGCGTCGATTTTAATGTTCGGATGAGCGGCTTCGAATTCGCTGATTAGCTTTTTCGTACCGGGGACTTGACTTGCAATCGCCAGATTGTAGCTGTAAAACTTAAGCGTAACTTGCTCGTTCGAAGCGCCGCTGCCCGCGTCTCCCGCGTTTGTTCCTGTGCTTGCTCCCGTATTTGCCGCGCTGCCGCAGCCTGCCGTTACAATGGACAACGACAGCAAAGCCGCTGCGCCGATCTTTCGAATAGCCATTCGTTTCTCCCTCTCCCTTGCCCTTATGGGCTCTTTATCTTCAAACGTTAAGTATTTTCTGAAGCTAGGCTTTCTTTGAAGCTAGGAATGCGCCTGCGCCGCATCCATTTTCCATTCGAACACAACTTGTTGGCTGCCTGCCATCGCCATCGGATGAACGATCATTTGACCTTCTTTTACTAAAACGAGATTGTAGCCGCTATTGTCGACGAACTTCATGCTATCGTTGCTGGTCGGCTCGATGCCGAATGCGACCCCGGTTGCCGCAGCGCTTGGCACGCCGTGAAACAAGCTAATGTTATTGCAATGGATATGACCGGAAAGCAGACCGATCACGTCCGTACCTTCAATAGCCGCCGCTAGATCTTGGGGGTTGTCCAGCAGGTGACTGTCCATTAATGGCGTTATCGTAGGCACGACGGGATGATGATGCACGATGATCGTGCCGCCGGTAGCAGGAGTCGCCAGTTCCTTTCGCAACCACTCCAGCTGTTCTTCGTCCAGCCGACCGCCATGTTGGCCAGGAACTTGCGTGTTCAGGACAACGAGTCGAAGTCCTTTTTCTGTTACGCTGTAATAATAAGATTCCTCGGTTGGTTCTTCCTGCAAGTAACCTTCGCGGAAATACGAACGTGTGTCGTGATTGCCGAGCGCTACATATACCGGCACGCCAAGCTTCGACTTCTCCTCGTCCAGTACGCTGCGCAGATGACGATAATCTTCCGTGTCGCCGTCCTGTGTTAAATCTCCGCTAATAACGACAAAATCAGGCTTGCGGCTCAGCTTGCCAAGCTCGGCGAACAGCTCACGCAGCTTTTTTGTCATATCCATTTGAAAAAGCGGGTTTTTGCCCGTTACGTTGATGTGCGTGTCCGTTAGATGAGCGAATAAGATCGGTTCCATCGGTTTAAGCCTCCTCGGTACGGTGGTGGTTGTCGTGTTCGGTTTCGGATTGAGGTTTGTAGCCGCCAATTTCTCTTACGCCGTCCAAATGTATAACCCGGTACGAAGGCTGGCCGTTTCGAACATTGACCCACAGCATCAGGTTGTCGCTTTCCGGCCCATTGCCATGAGCATGTCCGCCTGTTCTTCCGAGCTGAATTCGTTCACCGTTCCCGGCAACCGAATATTCCATCGCGTGCAGATGACCGGCAAAAACGGTGTGAGGACGTCCGTCCAACATGCGGATGAGCCGCTCGAATCGTTCATCTTCACTCTTCCAGCCCGGCTTGTGCATAGTGATGAAGGTCCATTTCGCATCACGGTTCTCTTTAAGCACGCGCTCTGCAAAAGCCATTTGCTCATCGCTGAAGGCTAGGTCGATACGTCCCATTTCTTTCAACTGCTCTGGCGACATACGGCTAACAATATCATCATAGAAAGCCTGCATATGCTCGCTCATTCGTTCCGGTTCGTTCTGAACGTTGGCCGTCGCTTTTTTAATAATGTCAATAAAATCATCGGAGAACTCGTTTGGCGGATCTTCCGTATTCAAGACGAGAAACAGGATATCGCCCGTTCTAAACGCGTAATATTCAAAGCCCTTTCTATCTCTCCAAACGTCTCTCATCATTTGGTTGCCATAGTCGTGATTGCCGACAACATGGAAGAAAGGAAGATTAGCCGCTTCTATTTTCGCGTCGATATACTCCCACTCCGCAATAGCGTCTTGTGCTTCACGCCAGTAGCCTTCGATCAAATCGCCTACCGACAAAACAAAGTCCGGCTTCAAGTCCTTCACAATCTCAAGCGCGTTCTCGAACACGCCGGCGGTCGCCATCCCGCAACGGTCGCCTAGTACAACGAACGAGAAATCCTCTGCAGCCCACTCGGACGGGCGCGGCTGACCGATCCAAGGACGCTTGTCCGTCTGAAAAAGGGCTTCGTCATACCATATACCTGCTGCATTCCGGCTTGTCTGAACGATTGTCATTATGTTCTCTCCTCCCGAGTCGTCAAGTGGATGTTTCGCTTCTGCAAAACCAGTATGCAGGTTGTATGTAAGTGCATTGTTATCGCGATCTAAATGATATGTAAAAGGATTGCCTCGTTTTGTGAATAAAAAAAAGGCATCGCGGCTGTCGCGACACCTCCTGGCTGACATTGCTGCGAAGGGCGTTTAAATAACGCCGCTCAACATTAACTGTCCAGTTGTATACTTATAGTTTTCCTCGATGGCTGCTTTAGCTCCCTCATAGTCGTTGCGCAGCAGCGCATGATAAATCTTGCCGTTCATGACATTCGCCCACTGGGGCTTTAATTGTGGAAACTGCTTGCGGAAGGTAACCATACGGCAAATAAACTTACCGCGATAGCTGTCTAACACTTGCAGCATGTATTCGTTGTCGTTGGCTTTTAATATCGTTTCAATACACATGAGCGAATTGTTGTAATAACCGAGGTAATCGCCGCTCTCACGGGCCGCATCCTGCTGCTGCAAATAATTTTTCAGCGCATCGAGATCGAAGATAATCTTCCGCTGCTTGGCCGAATCGAGAACAAATAGCTGCATCGATACAAGCACCTCGAGCATTTGGCTGAACTGCCGGAACGATATTTCTTTGACGAGCACGCCGCGTCCTTTAAAGCTTTCGACCAGCCCTTCCTTTTCAAGCAAGGAGATCGCCGCTCTGACCGGCGTTCGGCTCATGCCAAGCTGCGTCGCCAGCTCGTTCTCGGAAAGCAGCATGCCGGGCATAACTTCCGCATGTACGATACGTTCCTTTATTTGATTGTAGGCTTCTAATTCTAATGAAGTCGTTCGCATGCTAACCTGCCTTTATCTATTTATATTTATGGCTCATCGTAGCAAAGGACCGTCCGTTTGGGAAGTAAAGATATTGTAAAGGAGAGGTGGGGAGTTATTCGCGAACGGCTGGCAGAGTGGGATTGACCGATAGGATTGCATCATGCGCAGAGATCTTGCCTCCTGCGTGGATTTCCTGTGATATATAAAGGCTGTTACGGAATGGATATAGCATGATACGATACAGATTGCGGCTTATTTCGCTTTGACCCAGAATTCCCTTAGCTCAGGAGCTAATATTAATAAGAACGGCAACCCTATATTTGAAATAAAGAAGCACTCATTTCTTTCGGATTTAACAAAAACTTATTGTACTCATTTTCAGGAAAATCGGACTGTATGCAAAGTATTAGTCAGCCTTTGTGTAGTGGGATTCCCGTATTTCAAACATATGATCGTTAGGGTACATTTTGTTTTGCTGAATAGGGGCGGATTTGCGTCCAACGTGCCTGATTTTTTAGGGCTGTGTGGGAAGAGAGCGTTCATTATATATGATATTTCGAATATAATTTTTCTGATTCGGGCAATAATGTTGATTATGTATGATTTTTAGTATATATTTCGCTGAGTTAGGGCAGAGAGCACCCAATATGTATGAATTTTCATATATAATCGACTGAAATCCCACTTTCCCCAAAATTATATATGATTTTTCGAATATAATGCATTCAGCTAGTCCCGTTGAGCATCCAACTTGTTCGATTTTTTTGCAAACAATCATCAAAATACATTGTTTGCGTTAAAATGTGTCCGACTTTTTCAGTCAAAACAAAGAACCTGTCGCATTAACTGCGACAGGTTCTTTCGTGTGCTTGGCGACGTCCTACTCTCCCAGGACCCTGCGGTCCAAGTACCATCGGCGCTGGAGGGCTTAACGGTCGTGTTCGGTATGGGAACGCGTGGTTCACCTCCGCCATCGCCACCAAACGGACAAAGCGTTGCGCCTTGAAAACTGGATGCGAAAGTTATGAATCTCTTTTAGCGTCACCCGTGTTAGCGGGTAGTATTTGGATAAGCCCTCGACCGATTAGTACTGGTCAGCTCCACACATTGCTGTGCTTCCACCCCCAGCC
>NZ_JBHVSK010000009.1:0-250981 GCF_042885235.1 Paenibacillus sp. NPDC058071 | reverse complement strand
GTGGTACCTCCATTTTACCAAGAAACGGTTTCTTTTTGTTTGACAATATGAAAAAGGGGCGTCCCTCAGTCTTTTATGACTTTTGGGACAGCCCCCTTTCATGGGAGATGTGGAAAATGGCGGTTTTCTTGATTCTGCCTATTATGAATTCGCTTATGTTCTGCGGCTTCTACAAAAAGTGACAACAACTATATCGTCAAATACGCTTGCAGCAGCCTTATCAACTGATTCAAATATATGGCCGTATATCTCCATCATTTTTGTGTTGGATGATGCGCCGTTGTGTGTGGTAGATGTAATTGTCCGGTGTCTTTACTTCGAGATCGATTTTCACAAACTTTTTAGTCATTGTTCAATAAACGATTCGAATGTCATTCGCTCGGGCTTCACATAGTTGCCTGACTCCACTTCGATCTGAAACTTTACCAACTCTGTCTCTAAATAACTTTCGAGCCGCTTAGTTGCTCGCAGCAGGGCCAGATCTTCAACTCGTATCGTTTTCTTTTCTTGGACGCGCTTGCCTTGTGCGTCATATCCGAGCTCGACAATGAGTCGGTATGAATTAGTACCACGCTTTTGGATGCTTCCCATAGGTTAAACCTCCTTATATGGTTTTGAAGGCTGGAGATGCACTTTCCTGGCGTTCTGTATGTGGGATGTTCTATAACCGTCCTTCCTTAATTGCTTAATATATCTGCGTATCTATGCACGTTTTTGATCTGTTTAAGGGTGTATGTCGTGCAGATGGAAAAGGTAGACAGGGATTATATCGACGAGCGGATCAGGGAGGCTGGGGATACGGTGACTTGCACTGACGGCGTGCTGAATTACTCTTTCGACGCGCGCGTCTTAGAGTATGAACGATATCCATTCAAACCGCAGCGCGGCCGCGTCATCCTATCCAATTTCCGCGAGATGAAGACGGTCGACTATATCTTTCAGGCGACCGTAGCCAGTAAAAAAGCGATGGACTACACGTCCGAAAACGTCGTGTTAAAGGGTGTCAACTACGACGATAGCCTGACCTTGGTCGACGGGCTGGGGATGAAGGGCACTGACGCAGCAAACAGTGAGCGCGTGCGCCTTGGGCAGTATACGCCGGGTAAGTATGGTCTATGGATCAACAGCGGGGCGATAGAGATATTAAGAGGCTGCCGGACAACCAGGTGCAAGGCGCAGCGGGGTGGAACGGTAAGACAATAAGGCTAACCGCAAACGGACTATACACCGGCACAATTGAAGCTAACCAATCAACGTTAATATGCTATCGGCACTTAGCGCTAACTTAGGCACGGTGACGGCTGGATCGCTTAACAGCGTTAGCATTACAGGGGGTGCAATAAACGGCGGGACAATTACCGGAGCGAAGGTGCAGAAGCAGGAAGGGGAGTATCCACGAGCCGAAATGTCTTCAACAGGCAACTTTTTTGGAGTGTACTTTGACGCGAATAATCATGTAGTAATAGAGAATTATGCAGGAGCACCCGCCCTTCGATTTGTTACGGCAGGAACTCAGTGAGCGTTGATCAATACCCTAATGGGTAATCTCGAGATTTTTGGGAATAACGGTTTTGTAATGAACGGAAATTCAAGTGGAATAAGATTGTATGGGAAAATTTCCGTTGATGCTTGGTCTAGTGTTTTAATGTGGGGCAGACGGTCAGTCTTTACAACAAGCATTCAACACAAAAGCTCAGAAGGGATTGCAAACAGGTTCAGCAGGTGCGGTCGACGGTGGGATACCAATTGGTACGCAACTAATGACAAGTAGTGGCGGAACAGTTACCTGGACTGGAATTCCTGCACATACCCATACACAACAATAAGTAGTACAGTGTGACAAGCTCATCTTGTTCAAATCTCATGGTTATGTTGTTTTTGAGGCGACTACATTGTATATAGGGCGGAATGAATAATCTATCTGGAGCCGCAGGGATGTTATCCCATGCGGCTGCTCCACCTATTTGAAGGAAATCACATCATCACGCGGTATTTACCAGGCGATTTTTATTAGGTCGGTCATCTCTCGTCACCTCTAAGCTGATATATAAGTATAAACGTTCCGTTATAAAGATGCTCGTCATCCCGCTATTGCCTATTTTTTCATTAAATTATATAGGCAACATATGGGTTATGTTGTAGAATATCTTTAACCAAATTAATTTAACAGAGAAAGGAAATATGTATGAACGATATTTTCTCAGTACTAATCAGTGCTATTATTGCAATTATTATATTGCTAAAAGGTGATGAAATTAAAAACATATTCGCAAAGAGAAGTATCAGTAAAGCTCAAAAGAGAATTGATAAGCTACAAAATGTTATAAGTAATTATAATGAGTATCATAGCCAACCAGTCTTATTTATCGGTTGGATTGCTAAATTAATATTATTTTACTTAATGTTCTTTACGATTATATTCTCTTTCACCCACTACTTAAGAGCTCTAGGAACAATCGAGATTACAGTAAATATTATTGCCTCACTTTTTTATTACGCTCTTGCTGGTTATGCTTTATTCAATATTAAGACTCTCAATAACATAATCCGAATAGAAAGATACACAACAGAAACCAATAAGCAAATCGAAAAATTAAAGAAGGTAATCTCTAATAATAAGAAAAGCCCACCTACTAAATAGGCGACGCCACTGAAGAACTTACGATTTTCGGTGTACCCCAGCGTCAGGGAAAAAAATGCGACACCTAATCCGGATTTTTCGGAGGGTGTCGCATTTTTCAGTGGGCTTTACGGTAGTTTGTTAGTCATTCAGTTTCATTATTCGCTTAAGGTTCACCGCGAATATCGCCATTGCCCCTTGGATCTGCATACCTAACAGACCCGAGGACGTGGCTACGTCGTACCCGTGTCGATGTTTAAGTTCGCTGTTCTTCGCTTCGATTTTGTATCGTTCTTTCGCCTTGGCTTTAAAGTACTCGCTTTCTTGAAATGCTGCTTGTTCTGAGTGCTCGTCCGACTGCATGGTTACAGCATACGTCTTGCTGGCTCCACCGTTGTAACACCCTTCCTTGAAAGGGCAGCTCTTGCACTTATCTACATCAAAGAAGTATATTGTCCTTTGATTTTTCCCGCCTTCTTTTCTCCTAGATTGCATTGCTTTCCGAATGGCCATATGGCCAGCCTTGCATACGTAAATTCCTGCATCTTTGTTAAACTCGAATTCCTCTTCTTTCTTACGTCCGCCTTGTGTGATCTGCGGATTCAACTTCGAAATCAATTCAATATTATTGTCTTTGCTGTACGCGATGTTGCCTTTTTCTGAATATGCCATATCGCCAATCACTGTTTTCACTTCCATGCCCGCCGCCTTGCTTTTCTCTACGAGCGTCTGTAGTTGCTTGCCGTCGTTCTTCTCCCCAGTCGTGACAATGACAGCTGTAATGATTCGTTCCTCAGTCATTGCGAGGTGCGTTTTGTAGCCAAAGAACGACGAGTCCGCGCTCTTGTGACCGACACGTGCATCCTGATCTTGCGAGATGCGCAGTTGCTCCACATCATCTTCAACGGTTTCTTTAAGCAGATTCAGCAGTTCCGTGATTTTTGGCAATTGAGCGATTCCAAGTTGCGTCTCTACAGCCTCTACAAGCTTCTTACAATATTCAATCTCCGCTTCGAGCGTATCTACTACGTTTTTGGCGGGAAGTTTCTCTTTCAGAGATTCATCTATAGAATAAATTGCTTTTCGCAACTTACGGGAACGATCTTGCAAGATCTCTCTCGGAGATTTCTGATTGTAACGGGCTTTCGTATGGGTCGCGTCCACAATAATAGCCGTGCTCTTCAGGATGCTCTGGTCAATGGCTATTTCGACAGTCTTGCCAATCAGCAAATCTAGTAAGTTCAGGTCTTTAAGCCGTAGCTTACGGAACTTGGTGAGCGAACTCGGATCAATGACAGACTCTTCAGGCGCCATTTGAAGAAAGAATTTGAACGACATGTCGTATCGGGAACGCTCGACCACATCCACATCCGACAGCTCGAAAATGGCTTTAAGGAGCAAATATTTAAACATCCGTAAGGGGTCGATTGCATTGCGACCATTGTCCAGGCAGTAGTTTGCTTTCAATTCGTCGTAGACGAAGGAGAAGTCCACCAACTCGTTGATCTGACGCAGCAAGTTATCCTTGGGTACAACGAGGTCGTATAGTGCCGTGTAAGGACTGAACGCAAACGAGATTTGGGGCTGGAACAATGGGCTTCACACCTTTCGCTGTAATACTTTAAGTATACAGTAAAGAAGGTACTGCTCCCTCAATAAGATTGAGGAACAGTACCTTCTTTCGTCACAGGACTTTTTCAGTGGCCTCCTAAATAGGCCGATGGGGCTATTGTCTTATTTCGTGCTTAAACTGAACACTAGTACGCGCTTGTCTACTCAACCAGGTTCCTATGGTAATCGACTTATTTAATCTTCTTACGAAGCGCACCCCCACCCAGTCTATAGCCCATCCTTGGAAACACCCTAGGGCTAGGGAAGAGTATCTACTCCGAGGTGGAGAACGCAAAATTGCACCATCCGCCAAAATTGGCGAGAACATTGGATGATCCATTCTGAACGGCTCCGCAATCTCGTGGAGTCGTTTTTTTTGCTGCACGGATATGGGGTCGTTACTAACGAGTGCATCTCAGATATTATCGGCACAAATCCGTGCCGATTCCCGGGTTTATGAGAGATTAATACATTGAAGATTCCACGGCTTGAGGAGTCATATTACGCCAACGAGCGGGACCGCACTTATCCGAAATACATCATCACACAAGATGGCTTCTCCTTCCTAGTCATGGGCTACACCGGCAAGGATTAAAATAAAGATAAATGAGAATTGAACTTTATTGCCGCTCCTTCGGGGGCGGCTGTTAAGTTTCGACATATGAAGGACTTGCTACTATGATGTCGAATGATTGAATGAAGGGAGGTTTGGTAAATGTTGAGAAAGTTTAGGTTAATGTCTCATGTTGATAAGCCGTTTCGAATGTTGCTGCAGCTAAGTGACCATAAATACCATTGCGAGTGTAACCTGGTATTAAAACCGTTTCCGTTTGGGCTGGTTTGTGAGTGCGGAAACCGTTATTTAGGTCCACTTGATTAAATGAACTAAGTATATTCTGTTATTGGCTGGTTTCGACCAAAAACCAACTTAACATATGGACAGGATAATAATCAAAATTATGCAACAATTTTAAAGAGTTGATCTAAGCACCTATAATAAGGCTGATTCACCTTGGTTTCGTGTCGATGAGAACGGCAAGGTAGATCTGGGAGTCAAATTAGGAGTTAGCTTGAAGATTGGATTAACGAACATAAATTTCTTTTAACCGCATTGGGCCATTATGATATGAGGCGGACGTTGTTGCTGCATGTTCTAAATCCCACCCTTTTCGGACCCTATATGTGAATGTACTGTATTGAATTCCATTCTTTTTAGTTAACTCTAGTATCTCAAGAGGATATTTTCGATTCATATCACACATTCGACGAGCATTTCTACTTTGGCCTTCTTTGTCTCTTACTGGCATGGTTGCAGTTATTTGCTCGTCCCTCCTAAATTAATTCTAGCCATTAGCACGTTATAAAGTATTCCGTTCGATTTTGCTAATTCAACAATAACAGATCGATTTCTTTTTAATTGAACTGGAGCAGTAATTGCTTTCTTGTTACCCCAGGCTCTATATCCCTAATCCTTACGTTAATATTTCTACGACTAATTCCGTTTCTGGCTGCTTCTTCATATTCATCTGGAGCGATGTAATAGTCATGAGGATTGAACATCGAATAAAGTCCTTTCTATAAATAGCTAGAATTCAAGTAATTTATGCAACGTATTATACTTATCGGTAAATTTAAGATGATTAATGATGGTAGGAAAAGGGCAGATGAACAAAAAAACTATTGATGTTAATGGAACCGTGTATGAAGGTAGTGTCAATGATGACGGGGAGATAATCTCTATAGAACGGTACAATGAAAAAGCGAGAATGTGGGTTAAAATAAACTTTTCACAGATACCTTCTATAGAGCAGGATTCAATTTCACAAAAGGTCATTGATTTATTATCTGATATTTATATAAAGTCGGTCATGCGTGAAATGAAAGGAAATTAGAATCTAAATACAGAACGCTGGAGGTTATTTCGAATGTCACAAGTGACACCGAAGTTAATTAAATGTCATGAATATGGGATGCTGAGGAATGCCCCGAGGGCAGAAGAAGAAACATGGATATTTGAAACACATGACAGGGAATATGAATACACTAACTATACTTTTATTGCTACACTTGATGAATTATCTATGGAGGGCTGGGACTTGGTCTGTAAAGATGGTATCCAATACATTCTTAGAATGCTTGTCGAAAAAGAAGAGCCTCAGCTGTATGAAGATGATGAGGAATAAGCTAGGAGAAGTAGAATTTGAGGAATTGGTACCCAATCGGTACCGAAATGATTGGAATGATCATGTAACTAAAGAATGTCGTACTCGAAAACCCTTGATTCTATAGGGTTTATTCGCAAAAAATCGACCCTCACCTTTCGGTGAGGGTCTTTCATGGGAGAGGAGAAACCGGACGAAGAGCTTATGGGGAAACGTAAGTCTTCTCCGCGGTTGTCTACGGCATCTTCCGACGCCGATGATTTTATCTTGTCCGGTTTGGAAGGGATTATACCTGATGGCTAAAAAAAATATTGCAGCCTTATTCAGGTGGCGTTTCCGCTTTTTCATCACCCGAAAATTGTGGTACGATAGGCGGGATAGGACGAAAAGGGGGATATTCCAAAGTGAGAGTCATTGCGGGCGCGGCCAAAGGACGCACGTTAAAAGCGGTTCCGGGCATGAACACGCGGCCGACGACGGATAAAGTGAAGGAAGCGATTTTCAGCATGATCGGACCTTTCTTCGACGGCGGCGCGGCGCTGGATTTATTCGCCGGCACCGGCGGTCTTGGCATTGAGGCATGGAGCCGTGGAGCCGAGCGAGCTATATTTATCGATAAGGAAAAATTAAGCATCGATATTATTCGCCATAATACAAATGCGGTCGGCATGGGAGGAGCTGCGGAAATTTATCGCAATGACGCCGATAGAGCGATTAAGCTGCTTGAAAAACGAGGAATCGCTTTTTCGCTTGTTTTTCTCGATCCTCCGTACCGGATGAAAGAGATGGACAGTCTGCTCGTCGATCTTGCGCAGCGCTCGATGCTGGAGGACGGAGCAATCGTCGTGGTCGAGCATGATGCAGACCATGAATATCCGGACGAAATCGAACGTTTCGAATTAATGAGAAAAGCCAAATACGGAGATACAGCCGTTACGATATACACCTACAACCAAAGCGGCGACATCAATGGAGGACAAGGAAATGAAACCGAATGATCGTTCCCGGGTAGCGGTTTACCCAGGCAGCTTCGACCCCGTTACATATGGCCATATCGATATTATCAGGAGATCGGCCAAGCAATTCGATCAAGTGATTGTCGCGGTACTGAACAATACGAGCAAAAGCCCGTTATTCTCGGTTGAAGAGCGCAAAGAAATGCTTCGGGAAGTGACGAGCGATCTGCCGAACGTGACAGTCGATAGCTTTCGCGACCTGCTTGTGCGCTATATGAAATCGCGTAACGCCAATGTGATCATTCGCGGTATTCGATCGGTGACGGACTTCGAATACGAGCTGACGCTCGCCTCGACGAACCGGCTGCTGGATAGCGAGATCGATACGATCTTTATGATGACGGATCCGAAGTATTCGTATTTGAGCTCCAGTATCGTCAAAGAGATTGCGATGTTCAACGGCAACGTGTCGGAGCTTGTGCCGCCGTTCGTGGAGCAGCGGCTTGCTGAGAAGTATCAGTCTAAAGACTGAATTTCCGGTCGTACAGACTACTAACTTAAGGAGTTCGGCTTGGCGGAACGCTGTTTCGAAGGCGCATCCTCGCGAACACAGGGAGGAGAAGCAGCAGCAGTCCCGCCCCAGCACAGAGGGCGGCCGTCAAAGAAAACGGCCAGAAGGACGGCAGGCGATGCACCTGTATTATGGGCGATAGCGGCATAGGCTGACTGTTAAACATCGCGGTACGAGAGCTCTCCGCTCCGGCAGGCAGCCAGCCAATCAGCGTTTGCGCCGGTCGCCACAGCAATAGTGCGAACAAAGCGGCATGCAGCGCATGCAGAATTCTGGCCCGAATGAAGGGGAACAGGCGTAAGCCCGTCCCGCTAATACTGTAGCCAGCGAGCAAAATCGCGCTTATGCCGCTCCAGGCTAAAACGGCTGCAACGAGAGAGACATTCACCGGCAAGCTGGCCATCGCGCCTTGCCGGATGGCGGCGGCATAGGCGCCGATATGGCTTTCGAGCAGGGCAGGCAGTGCGAAATCAAGCGATCCTCCTGGAGAAACCAGCTGTGCGAGCGGAAGCGACAGGCGGGCGACGACGGCGGAGAAAATCATAAAGCCGCCTACGACCATCAGCTTCTGCACGCTTGAAGCGACGGCGTCTCCCAGCACTTTGCCGAAGCCGCGCCCATCCTTCTCACGTGCCTCTGCCACCGCCTGGGCTGCTCTGGCGAGCAGCGGCGCGGCTTTGTTGTGCGCATTGTCTCCGTCCAAGTCGGAGGCGACGCCGCGTTCTCCCTTGCGGCGCCGCAGGACGGCGGACACGACGGCCGTCCATACAGCCGACAGCCAGATCACGGCGCCAATATAACCGCCTAGCTCCGGCCTTTGCATAAAGCCGGCGCCAATGACGACGAGCATGAACAGCGGATTAGGCATATGGGAGAGCGCGAGCAGACGTTGTCCTTCTGATACGGTCAATCTGTTCTTCCGACGAAGAGCGGCGGTCGCCTCGGCGCCGGCGCCAAAGCCTGAAAGCCAGCCGAATACGAGCGGGAGAGCGGCTTCGCCGGGCAGCTTGAACAGCTTCTTCATCGCTGGTCCGAGCAGGACGCCGACTCCGTGCAACAGTCCGAATGCGGCGATCAGCTCGAATAAAACGAGAAACGGCAGCAAGCCGGGAAAGACGATATTCCACCATATCGACAATCCTTGCAAGGAGGCTTGAAAGGCTGCGTCGGGCTGACGAATGACAGAGCCTACGAAAAGAAGCGAGACAATAGCGAGCAGCACGGTACGGGTCATGGTCGGAACCTCCATTATATGTGAACAAATGACGGAATCGGCGGGGCGTGCAGCCACAGGAGGCTATAGTCACACCTGCCGACAAATTGGGCTTTAAGGAACGGAAAACGATGATAAAGTGTACGCTTGAATGGACAAGGATAGACCTTGGAAAAGAGGAACGGCTAAAGGAGGGAGTATATGGCGCGCTGGAGCGAATCACGTAACGGAGCGGGGATTGGGAAACGAACACTGACAACCGCGGCCGCAACGGCTTTGGTCATGTGGCTGCTGCTTTATGCTCCTTCTCCTTTTGTTCTGTACGAACCAGGAACCGCGGAACCGACCTATACGATGGTGAAAGCGGAAGATGCGGCCCCGGGGCAGGGAGACAATCTGACGGCAGGCAGCGGTCAATTTCTGATGACGACGGTCAAGCTGAGCGAGACGAACTTTTGGGGAGCCGTCAGTTCCTCATGGAAATCGAACACAGAGGCAGCCACCAGAAGAAGCGTGTTGAAGGGCTCGACAGAAAAGCAATACGCCGACCGGATGGCAGTCGTTATGCAAGGCTCGCAAAACAACGCGGTCGAAGCAGCTTATCGTTATGCACAAATTCCGTATAAAATCGCTCCGGACGGCCTAGCGGTGTCGGATGCGCGAAATAAAAGCGAAACCAAGCTGATGACCGGCGATCGGATCACCGGTGTTAAGGAAGCGTCATCCGTCTACGATACGGCCGAACTTATTCAGGCATTGCAGGGCAAAAAAACGGGCGATGACATAGAGCTGTCCGTTATTCGAAACGATAAAGCGATTCAGCTGCCGATTGTGCTGTCCCCGTTCGACGGCGAGATTGATAAGCATTCTTTGCTGCAGGCGCTCGGCGTGAACGGCTTGGTCGAATTCCGCCGCTTGCAGCCGAACGATAATGTCATGTCGCTGACGATCGATGCTGGAGAAGTCGGCGGTCCCTCGGCCGGGCTTATGTTCGCGCTTCAATCGTTGGATCTGCTGACGCCTGGTGATTTAACAAAAGGCTTTCGAATCGCGGGTACGGGTACGATCACGCCAGAAGGCGAGGTTGGTCCAGTGGGCGGCATCGGGTACAAAGTGGTGGCAGCGGACGCGGCCGGAGCGCAGCTGTTCCTGGCTCCAGCCAGCAATTATGCCGAGGCGGCGCAAAAGGCGAAGGAAGAAGGCAGCAGCATGCGCGTCATTAGCGTCTCATCGCTGCAGGGCGCGCTGGACGCCATTGCGAGCCAATCGACTCGGTCTTGACTTAACGGAACGGAATGCAAATGCAGAATACAGCGTCATCTGACGGACTGCGGAATGCTGTCCTGCAGCAAAGAAAGGGCATGCAGACAGCTGCACGCCCTTTCTTTGATAAAGATATTAAATAAGGCATACGGCTCCACCTTTATAAGATAATCGGTTTATCTGTGTAATCGCGGAATAAAGCCTCCGCCGCATGTCTGCCCGGCTGTCCCAGCATATAGACGGCGGTCGCTTGCGTGTCCAGCTGCAGATAGCGATATTCGGCAGGCGGTCTGGCCGCGCTCAGCAGCACAGGCAGCGACGCCGTCTTTTTCATACGCTTCAACAGCTCACGGCCTTTGTCCGTAAAGCCCAGCACGCGAATATATTCAACCCCGGAAGCCAGCTTGTCTGTCGTGAAGTCTTCTTTGCGGTGATTTAGCAGCACGGACAGCAACGCGCGCTGAAGCTTGGTTCGCGTGTAACGCTTTGTTTTTAACGCCCCGAGGAGCGTCTCGAACGACGTATCTGCGAGTGTAGGAAGGACGCCGGCCATCCGATGCTCCAGCCCTTCGGATATTTCACGCAGCTCTCTAAGCTGTGCAGCTGTTCTCGTGACGAGTCCGTGAAGCAGTGTCTGGACGAAGTGGTCCCAATGAACAGGGCTTCTTTCAGCAGCCCATTCCCGTTCGAGAATGCGATACGTCGTATCCGGGACGAATGGTTTGCTCCCCGTCAGCTCCCGCTTGTCGAAAAGGAGCTTGCGAATGGCAGTGGCGCTGGCAATGGCATTATCAGTAAAGGTCGTTTGATTGTATTCTGATTTTTCACGACGAATCGTATAGGGCTCCATTTGTCCGCCGAGCCTTTCCCATGCGAGTAGATAGTGCAGGCCAAGCGTATGGTTCGGTTTGTCGAAGGGGAAGGCCGCAGCCTCGTGTTCTCTTATCGACATTAAATAATCGGTCGTTGCAGCGCTGTATGCGCTCGGATATGCGATACCGGCATCGAGCTTGTCCTTAAGCGAGGCGCGAAAGGCCGGTGGCTCAGCAGCCATCGTTTTGGCCGCTAGGCGCATCGCGTCAAGCTCGCCGCTCTCGGTGCCGAAACAGAAAGCGTCGACGACGCCTGTCGCCTCAAGCAGAGCGACTGCGCCGTAGGCAAACCATTCCGCCGCTTGCGTCGCATAAGCGGCAGGCAGCTCGATGACGAGATCGCAGCCGCCCCGCAGCGCCGTCTCCGCTCGCGCCCATTTGTCCATGACGGCGGGTTCTCCGCGCTGCAGAAAATGGCCGCTCATGACGGCGACAACGGCATCTGCACCCGTAATTTTTCGAGATTGCTGCAAATGATATTGATGACCGTTATGAAATGGGTTATACTCCACTATTAGTCCTACTGTTCGCATATCAACGCTCCTAGCGTTTGTCTGATTGGATATATGTCCCATCATAGCACAGCGCGGCGTAAGGATTCATCAGGAAGCCGATACTGATTATAGAGACGCGGCGACGACGGCGGGTTAACCGGATCTTGGGAGCATTTGTCTTTTTCGAAGAGCGATTAGCGACAGACTCTGAAAAAACATAGTGAAATGTTGACAAAACCGGCTGCCGATAGCTATAATAATCTTTGTTTGTTTGGGGTGATTCGATGCAATTTCATGTAAAAGAGACGATGTCCAAAGGGCTAAAGGCGAACATCGATGAAAAACTTGATGTCAGCGCTTTGTTCAAAGGACGTACCGATGTCATTAGCACGGGTCCGCTCCACGTGTTGCTTAAGGTGACAGGGAACGAAGGGTCCATATCGGTCGAAGGCGAATTGTCAATCGACTGGGAATTGGCATGCTCTCGTTGTCTCGATCCCGTTCAAGAGCACACGGTTATTCCATTCTTCGAGCAATTCAAGCCTGCGTCCAATCAGGATGTGCAGGAGGAAGGCGAAGAAGAAGAGGATGACGTCATTGCCGTTAAGGAAGACAGGCTGGATCTGAAGCCGTACGTGGAAGAAGCGCTTCTGCTGTTCATGCCTTTCGCTCCGCTTTGCAGCGATGATTGCAAAGGCCTCTGCCACAACTGCGGGCAGAATTTGAATGAACATACATGCGGCTGCAAGACAGAGAAGATTGATCCTCGTCTCGCAGTGCTCAAGGACTTGTTCAAAGAACAATAACGAAGATGCAGCACCGATTGATTTTTGTGAAGGAGGTGGGAAAGATGGCAGTACCTCAAAGAAGAACGTCCAAAACTCGCCGCGACAAACGTCGCACGCACTTTAAGCTGGCGGTACCTGGAATGGTAAAATGCGAGCAATGCGGAGAGCTGAAATTGGCTCACCACGTATGCAAAGTGTGCGGATATTACAAAACGAAAGAGATTATTGCTCAATAATCTCAGAGTCCCCACAATAGCACTTCATTGCGATGAGGTGCTATTTTTTATATACTGGTTTAGTACCAGGTGATAAAAACAACGGATAATGAGAGCCGTCAGGCGATGCGCTAGTATGGAGCCGGGTTCTATTTGAATAAATTCTATCACTATAATGTAAAGGTGGTGACGGCGATCGAACGCATGCCAAAACGGCAGCGGCATCAGCTTCTTGCTCGATTAATCGACGAGAATCCGTTCATGACGGATCGCGAGCTGACCCGCCACTTGAAGATCAGTATCCAGACGGTGCGGTTAGACCGAATGGAGCTCGGTATTCCCGAGCTTCGCGAACGAATGAAGCTGATGGCTGAACGTTCCTATGACTCGGTTCGTTCGCTGCCGCTGCATGAAGTGATTGGCGATATCGTCGATTTGCAGCTCGATAAGAGCGGCATATCGATATTTGAAATTCGGGATGAACATGTCTTTTCCCGAACGGGAATAGCCCGGGGGCATCATGTATTCGCACAAGCCAACTCGCTCGCTGTTGCAATTATCGACGACAAAATCGCGTTGACTGTGACGGCGGACATCCGGTTCATAAGGCCGGTCAAGCTGGGCGAAAAATGCATTGCCAAGGCGTATGTCCGTTCGATATCGGGAGAACGTAATAAATCGAAGGTCGAATTGTTCACTTACGTGGGTGAAGAGATGGTGTTCCAAGGAAACTTTGTCATTTTCAGATCCGCGGGAGAATCGGACAACGAAGGAGGAGACGGACATGCGGATCGCCATTGACGCGATGGGCGGCGATCATGCCCCCAAGCTAATCGTGCAAGGGGCGCTTGAAGCCGCACAGCAATGGCCGGATACGGAATTGCTGCTGGTTGGGGATACGGCGGCGATTGAACCTCTGATCGGCGGTAACAAGCCTTCGAATCTGACGATTCATCACGCCGATGAAGTTATTTTACCCGACGACGAGCCGGTTAGAGCCGTCCGTCGCAAGAAGGGTGCGTCGATGGTCGTTGCCGGACAACTTGTGCGAGACGGACAGGCTGATGCCATGCTGTCGGCAGGCAATACGGGCGCTTTGATGACGACAGGGCTGCTCGTTGTCGGCCGGCTGGACGGCATCGAACGTCCAGCGCTGGCGCCGATGCTGCCGACGATGGACGATATCGGAGTGCTCGCGCTCGATTTGGGCGCCAATATGGATGCGAAGCCGGAGCATTTGCTTCAGTACGCTATCATGGGCAGCATTTATAGGAACAAGGTTCACGGGTTGGAGAAGCCTCGCGTCGGCTTGCTGAATGTCGGCACGGAAGCGAAGAAAGGGAACGAGCTGACCAAGGCGGCTTACGACCTGCTGGAGCAAGCGCCGATTCATTTCATCGGCAACGTAGAGGCGAGGGATCTTCTCAATCGCAGCTGCGACGTGCTCATTTGCGACGGATTTGCCGGAAATGTCATGCTGAAGGCGATGGAAGGTACGGCCGGTACTTTGTTCACTTTCCTGAAGCAGGAGTTCGGTGATTCGTTGATGACGAAGCTGGCGGCGGCGATTATGATGCCAAGACTTCGCAAGCTGAAAGGGAAGATGGATTATAAGGAGCACGGAAGTGCGCCGCTGCTTGGCTTGACCGGATTGGTCATGAAATGTCACGGCTCGTCCGACGCGGTTGCGGTGAAAAACGCCGTCCGCCAAGCCAGAACCGCAGTTGCGGCTCGTTTGACGGAATCGATAGCAGCGGAAATTAGCGGGAAGTGAGCGTGTTATGGTGAGTATACCTTCTGTTGGTATTATTGGCTCGGGCAAATATGTTCCCGACCGCATTTTAACGAACCAAGAGCTGGAACAAATGGTGGAAACGAACGACGAATGGATCGTGACGAGAACCGGTATACGGGAGCGCCGTCTGGTAGCCCCGGAACAAGCGACGTCCGATCTCGGGTACGAAGCCTCCAAAATCGCGCTCAAAGCGGCAGGTTTGACGCCGGAAGATATCGATCTTATTATTGTGGCGACGATTACGCCCGATATGTTTTTCCCTTCGACAGCTTGCTTGATCCAAGAAAAGCTCGGCGCGAAGCGTGCGGCGGCGTTTGATTTGTCTGCTGCTTGCTCCGGTTTTATCTACGGTCTGGCGACGGCATCGAGCATGATTTCGTCCGGTCTATATAAGCATGTGCTTGTTATCGGAGCCGAGTCGCTGTCGCGTATCACGGACTATACAGACCGCAATACGTGCATTCTGTTCGGCGACGGCGCTGGCGCGGTCGTACTGGGCCCGGTTCCGGAAGGACGAGGCTTCAAATCGTTCGTGCTCGGTGCTGACGGCGCTGGCGGCGAACTGCTGAAGGTAGGCGGCGGCGGTTCGCGTATGCCTTCATCGACGGAGAGCGTGACCGGCAAGCATCACTTTATTCATATGGCAGGCAACGAGGTATTCAAGTTCGCCGTTCGCATCATGGGCGGCGCTGCCGAGGAAGCGCTTGAGAAAGCGGGATACACGAAAGAGGATATCGACTTGCTGATTCCTCATCAGGCGAATATCCGCATCATTCAATCGGCGCTGAACCGGCTTGACTTGCCGGAAGAAAAAGCGATGATCAATTTGGACAAGTACGGCAACGTTTCCGCCGGATCGATTCCGATCGCGCTCGCGGAAGCGGTCGAGCAAGGTCGTGTGAACGAGGGCGATTGCCTCGTGCTCGTTGGCTTTGGCGGCGGCCTCACTTGGGGCGCTTCGGTGCTTATTTGGTAACGGAGGGGATTAGGCAGTGAGCAAAACGGCATTTGTATTTCCTGGCCAAGGAGCTCAATCGGTTGGAATGGGAAAAGACGCTTACGAGGCTTACGAAGTTTCGCGGAACGTTTTCGAGCAAGCGAACGAAGCGCTTGGCTTCTCGTTGACAGACTTGATTTTCGAAGGGCCGGACGAGCAGTTAAAGCAAACAGCCAATACGCAGCCTGCGCTGCTGACGGTTAGCGTTGCGCTGCTTCGTGCGCTTGACGGTAAAGGTCTGAAAGCCGACTATGTGGCTGGCCACAGCTTGGGCGAATACAGCGCGCTTGTTGCGGCAGGAGTTATTTCCTTCGAGGACGCGGTGCGCACCGTGCGTGCGCGCGGAGAGTTTATGGAGCAGGCGGTGCCGGGCGGCATCGGCGCGATGGCGGCCGTTCTGGGAGCGGAACGCGACGTGCTAGGCAAGCTGTGCGCGTCGATTACAGCCGAGGGTCATGCGGTCGAACTCGCCAATATGAACTGCCCGGGGCAAATTGTCGTTTCCGGCACTGCTGCAGGCGTTCAGGCCGTGGTGGAACGCGGTAAGGAAGAAGCGGGCGCAAAACGCGTTCTGCCGCTCGAAGTGAGCGGACCGTTCCATTCCTCGCTCATGAAGCCTGCCGCTGAGAAGCTCGGTGCGGTGCTTGAAGGCGTCTCCATGAACGATGCGGCCATTCCGGTCGTAGCGAATGTGACGGCTTCGACTGTGACTGAGGCGGCGCAAATTCGTTCGCTGCTCGTCGAACAGGTGTATTCGCCTGTTCTATGGGAGGACAGCGTACGGTATTTGATCGAGCAAGGGGTAGATACGTTTGTGGAGATTGGATCGGGCTCCGTTTTAGCGGGTCTGATTAAAAAAATCGACAAAAATCTGCGCATCATCTCGATCAACAGCGTATCCGCAATCGATTCGCTTGAGCTGTAACGCGTCGTTGGTTGGCGTGTAGGCATGCTCTACTCTTTTGAAGGAGGGATAACATGTTTGCAAGTTTAGAAGGCAAGAAGGCGCTCGTAACCGGCGCTTCCCGCGGCATCGGCCGTGCGATCGCCGTCGCCCTGGCGGAAGCCGGAGCGGATGTAGCGATCAACTACTCGGGCAGCGAAGCAGCTGCAGCGGAAACGGCGCAGGCGGTTGAAGCGTTGGGTCGTAAGGCGATCGTGATCAAAGCGAACGTTGGCAAGCTGGACGAGTTTGAAGCGATGGTCAAGGAAGTGCAGGAGCAGTTCGGCGCTATCGACATTCTCGTGAATAACGCTGGCATTACAAGAGATAATTTAATTATGCGTATGAAGGAAGAAGAATTTGACCAAGTTATTGAGACGAACCTGAAGGGCGTCTTCAATGGCATCAAGGCGGTTACGCGTCCGATGATGAAGCAGCGTTCCGGCCGCATCATCAATATTTCTTCGGTCGTAGGCGTGCTCGGCAATCCTGGACAGGCTAACTATGTCGCCGCGAAAGCGGGCGTAATCGGTCTGACCAAGGCGAGCGCCCGCGAGCTGGCTTCGCGCGGCATTACGGTCAACTGCGTCGCTCCGGGCTTTATTCAGACGGAAATGACGGACAAGCTTCCGGATGACGTGAAGGATTCGCTGTCCACCCAAATTCCGCTTGCTCGTCTGGGCGGTCCGGAGGATATTGCGAACGCCGTACGTTTCTTGGCGTCCGACGCGGCGTCGTACATGACCGGTCAAACGGTGCATGTCGACGGCGGCATGTATATGTAAGAGGCCGGAGAAGGAAGCGAAAATGCGATGCGATGCCCGTCTTTGCTAGGTTTTTTCATTAAAACGGTTACGTATGGCATTTTATCTTCAATTCTCGTATAATACCAAAGAGGAGGTGAACCGGATGTCCGATGTAGTAGAACGTGTAAAACGGATCGTCGTCGACAGACTTGGCGTAGACGAAGCGGAAGTTACGCTCGAAGCTAACTTTAAAGATGACCTCGGCGCTGACTCTCTTGACGTCGTTGAATTGGTCATGGAGCTAGAGGACGAGTTTGATATGGAGATCTCCGATGAAGATGCGGAGAAGATCACCACAGTGGGAGAAGTTGTGAATTACATACAATCTCTTAACTAAGGAAGAACAGGGTCCCGTTGTAAAAGACGGGACTTCTCTCCATCATCTGCCGTTTGGCGCTTTAACGTTTGAGTGATGATTGATGTAATGAGTGATGTACGAGCTAGTTAGCTTTTTATATAGAATATGACTATTGTGCAGATGCGCGAACGATTGCGTCTCTTATCAATATCGTTGTCCTTTGAGGTGAAACGTATGGTACAAAGAGTTGTCGTAACCGGTATGGGGGTCTTTACCTCGCTCGGATCTGAACTGGATCAATTTTGGGGTAATTTGCTGGCGGGCAAGTCGGGCGTGTCGCATATCGAGGCCTTCGACGTATCCGAATATCCGACGCAAATCGCTGCGGAAATTAAAAATTTCAATCCAGAAGAATTCGGATTGGATAAAAAAGAAGCACGTCGTATGGACCGTTACGTGCAGTTCGCTTCGGTTGCAAGCTTGTCGGCCGTTAAGGACGCCGGGTTGCAAGTCGGCGAGAACGTCGACGCAGAACGAATCGGCGTTATGATCGGCTCCGGCATCGGCGGTCTGGGAACTTGGGAAGATCAGCATAACATTTTGCTGGAGAAGGGACCAAAGCGGGTTAGCCCTTTCTTTATTCCGATGATGATCGCGAATATGGGCTCCGGCCAAGTCTCGATTCTGACCGGTGCGAAAGGTCCGAACAGCACGGCCGTAACGGCTTGTGCGACCGGTACCCATTCGATCGGTGATTCGTTTAAGCTGATTCAGCGCGGCGATGCTGATGTTATGATTTGCGGCGGCGCGGAAGCGACGATCCGCCCGACAGGTCTTGCAGGCTTCTGCTCGATGCGGGCGATGTCCGTTCGCAATGACGAACCGGAGAAAGCGAGCCGTCCTTTCGATACGGACCGCGACGGTTTTATAATGGGCGAAGGCGCGGGCGTTCTTATTTTGGAATCGCTTGAGCATGCGCAGAAGCGCGGAGCTCACATTTACGCCGAAGTGATCGGCTACGGGATGAGCGGCGACGCGCATCATATGACCGAGCCTGATCCTGACGGCGCAGCGCGCTGCATGAAGCGGGCGATCAGTGATGCAGGCATCGAACCAAGCGCCATCGATTATATCAATGCGCATGGCACGTCGACGCCGGTCGGTGACCGTTCGGAGACGAAGGCGATCAAGAAAGCGCTCGGCGATCATGCCTATAAAGTGGCAGTCAGCTCGACGAAATCGATGACCGGCCATTTGCTTGGCGCGGCGGGCGGCGTGGAAGGCGTCATTCTCGGCCTTACGCTGAAAAACGGCGTCATTCCGCCGACGATCAACTTGGTTAACCAAGATCCGGAATGTGATCTGGACTACGTGCCTAACGAGCCGCGTCAAGCGAACGTGCAAACGGCGCTGTCCAATTCGTTCGGATTCGGCGGCCATAACGCGACGATCGTGATGAAAGTCTATGAAGCGTGATACTTTTCATGAGCTCCAGTTACGGCTGGAGCTTAAGTTTAAGCAGATCAAGCTGTTGAAGCAGGCTTTTACTCACACATCCTACGTGAACGAGCATAAGCACGGTTCTATCGAGCACAACGAACGTCTTGAGTTTTTAGGCGACGCTGTGCTTCAACTGCTCGTTTCGGAATATTTGTTCACTACGTATCCGCAGCGTCCCGAAGGGGAGCTGACGCGGATGCGGGCGTCGCTTGTATGCGAGCCGTCGCTCGCGCAGTTTGCGGAGCGGCTTGAGCTGGGAGCTCATGTGCTGCTCGGCAGAGGCGAGGAGCAATTGGGCGGCCGTCACCGGCCGGCGCTGCTAGCCGATCTGTTCGAGGCGTTTATCGGCGCAATCTTTCTGGATGCGGGTATCGAAAGAACGCGGTTGTTTCTGCAAACGCATATGTTCCCGTTTATCGAATCGAACGACAACGGACTGCTGGTGAAGGATTTCAAGTCCAAGCTGCAGGAGCGTGCGCAGCATTACGGTTTAGGTTCGGTAGAGTATCGGATTGCCGAGGAACGAGGACCAGCGCATGACCGGGAATTTGTCGTCGACGTGTACGTCGGAGACCGAGTATGCGGCAGCGGCGTAGGCAGAACGAAGAAAGAAGCGGAGCAGCGGGCAGCATCGCAAGCCTGGCACTCGCTTTCAGCGGAATAGACGTATGAAAATGGCGTTGCGGCAATTGTTGCCGCAACGCCATTTTTTTTGTCTGGTGGGCAGGCAGATGGGCAAGCAGGCAGCTTTGCGCCTGTGGACCATAATGGAGGACTCTGGCTAAGCTATTGCCGTACGCAAGGCAAATAACTGCAATTATGCAGTTATTTACATGCTTTACGCTATGCGAGAGGCAAATAACTGCATAACTGCAGTTATTTTATCCATGGTGGTCACGAATGCAAGCATTGGAGAAAGAATAACTGCAAAATGGCAGTTATTGGTGTGCAAGGGGCTGTATGAGGGGTAAATAACTGCCTTTTTGCAGTTATTTGATTTATGTTCAAGAAACCAATCGCGTATTGTTATGCATGACGGGAACAGAGTCGGTATTTGTACGATCACGCTTGTGCGATTCTGGAGTAGGCCGATTCTTGTTGGACAGTAGGCGTAAATCGAGCTAAGGCTAGTTAAGTTCGACAGTGGGCACAAGTTGGAGACGAGGTTAGTTAAGTTCGATATTAAGCGCAAGTCCGAAACAAGACTAGTTAAGTTCGGCAGTGGGCACAAGTTCGAGCAAAGCTAGTTTAGTTAGACAGTAGGCGCAAATCGGAAATAAGGTTAGTTTAGTTCGCCAGCAGGCACAGGTTCGAGCTAAGGTTAGTTAAGTTCGACAGTGCGCAAAAGTTCTAGCCAAAGCTAGTTGTTTGTTTGTCAGTACGCACAGGTTTGAGACAAGGGACAATACAGTTCGACTACATTCACAGAGAACTGGGTAAAGTGATTGTTCAACTGAATGGATGCGAACCGCGAACTCCATCCATGACCGCGAGTTTCCTCATCTAGCGCTTCTCAAGTGCATAGTGAGGCTAAGGCGGTGCGTCTCGGCATTTCTTCAGCATGAAAAATCAAAAGCGACACCCGGGCCAATCTGGCCCGGGTGTCGCTTTTGATCAGCTTAGTGCTGCGGCGTCATTTTAATATTGGGTTTGTCGCCCGCTTTCGGTTCTTTCGGTTTTGTATGACGAATCCGATCGATCAGCTTGCGGGTGAAAGGCCGAATGTAGCGGTCCAGACCGTACGCGCCGCCATTAGCGCCAGCAGTGAGGACGAGCATGCCCAGCAGCATCAGCCAAGGGTTCGTGCTTACCGTTCCGGCGAACATGAACATGAAGTTCATTAATAGTCCGAAGAAGGCGGCGGCCGTTGTCAGCGCTCCGACAATAAGACCGACTCCGACTAAAAACTCTCCAAGAGGGATCATAAAGTTAATCAGCTTGACGTTCGGGAGGGCGAAATGTTCAACAAATGCGGTGAAAGTCGGGTATACGAGCTCCCCCGTCCCTTTATCCAACACTGGATTTGCGACTGCGTTGTTCAGAAAGCCTCCGGCATTAAAGCCGTCCGTCAATTTATGAAACCCCGCCGTCATCCATTGCCAACCGAGCAGAAGGCGAATGACTAGTACGATACCGGCCGCCCATTTTTGTTCTCTCCACCACTTCATCATTTTCATCGACTCCTTTTCTTTTTCTTGATATCAGTATAGGATGGGATCGACGTAAAGAATGTGATTTATTTCACAAGTAAGCGCTCAAACTATGTCAAAATGGTTAACGAGCTGTCGACAGATGTGGTACAATAAGCGATGAGGTGAAAGCCAAGCTATGTTCCTGAAACGGATCGAATTATCAGGGTTTAAATCATTTGCCGACAAAACGGAGATGGAGTTCGTGACCGGCATAACGGCTGTCGTTGGACCGAACGGCAGCGGTAAAAGCAATATTTCCGACGGCATTCGCTGGGTGCTCGGAGAACAAAGCGCGAAGAGCTTGCGCGGTGGCAAGATGGAAGACATTATTTTTGCCGGAAGCGACGCGCGCAAGGCGGTCAATTACGGGGAAGTGTCGCTGACGCTAGACAACAGCGACGGCGCTTTGCCGCTGGAATACAATGAGGTAACCGTTACGAGGCGCGTTCACCGGAGCGGCGACAGCGAGTATATGATCAACAAGCAGCCGTGCAGACTTAAGGATATTACCGAGCTGTTCATGGATACGGGCATTGGCAAGGAAGCCTATTCGATTATCGGGCAAGGCCGGATCGAAGAAATTTTAAGTACCCGTTCCGAGGACAGAAGAGGCATATTCGAGGAAGCCTCCGGCATTGTTAAATATAAGTCCCGCAAGCGTGAGGCGCAGAAGAAGCTGGAGGAGACTGAAAACAACCTGCTGCGTATTCACGATTTGGTGTCCGAATTGGAGGATCAGGTCGGACCGCTGCGCGAGCAGTCGGAGAAAGCGATCCATTTCAAGCAATTGAAAGAGCAACTGAAGACGCAAGAAATATCGATGTACGTACATAACATTGAGAATGTCCACAGCTCGTGGGCGCAAGCCAACGAGAAGCTCGATGCATTGAAGCGTCAGCAGATGGAGCTGTCTACCGTCGTCAGCAAGCATGACGCTCTGCTCGAGAAAGACCGGCTCATGCTGCGGGAGCTTGAGGAAGAACTCGACGGACTGCACATGGCGATGCTCCAATACAGCGAGGAGTATGAGAAGTGCGAGGGCTACGGAGAGGTGCTCAAGGAGCGCAAGCGCAATCTGGAGCAGAACAAGCGGCAGCTGGAGGAGACGATCGCGACGCAGGACGAGCGCATCTCGACGCTCACCGGCGAAGAGGCGGAGTTCCGCAGCAAAGCTGCGGCTCTCGAATTGCAATTAGCCGATCTCAAGGCGAAGCTTACGGTGGAGGAAGCCAATCTGATCGGCGTGGCCGGCGGTACGGCGATTGACGCCGAGGAGACGCTCAAGGGCGAGCTGCTTGAGGTGCTCAGCGCGATGGCGCAGCTTCGCAACGAGATCCGCTACGCCGCTCAGCAGCAAGAAGCGGTTCAGCGGCGAATGGAAAGATTGACGGATGAAGAAACGAAGTGGTCGGAGCAGCACAAGAAGCTCGAGGCGCGCAAGCGCGAGCTGCAATCGCAGTTGGAAGCGACGCTTAAGGCGATCGATACGACGCGCAACCGTTATGTGACGGAGGCGGAGCAGGCGAAGGAAGCCGGTCAAATTATCGATGACGCGTCGTCGGCCGTCCGCAAATGGGAACAGAAGCTGGAATCGCAAATTTCGCGGCGCGACACGATGAAAGAGATGCAGGATGCGCTGGACGGCTTTATGCATGGCGTACGAGAGGTGCTGAAGGCTTCGCGTAGAGCGAACGGCGGCATTTCCGGCGTCCACGGCGCCGTTGCCGAGCTCATTCGTGTGCCGGAGCGGCTGGAAACGGCCATCGAGACGGCGCTTGGCGGTGCGATGCAGCATGTCGTTATGGAGGACGAGAAAGCGGCGAGAACCGCCATCAGCTTTCTGAAGCAGCGTCAGCTGGGCCGGGCGACTTTCCTGCCGCTGGACGTTATTCGCGGACGACAAGTGCCCGAGCATGACAAGCGGCTGGCCGCAGGCGCGGAAGGATTCGTCGGCGTGGCGGCCGATCTGGTGTCCAGCGAGCCGAGGTATGAATCGATCGTAAACAACCTGCTCGGTAACGTGCTGTTGGCCGAGACGCTGGAGCAGGCGAATCGGATCGCCTCGAAATGCCAGTATCGCTATCGCGTCGTAACGCTGGAAGGCGATGTCGTTAACGCCGGCGGTTCGATGACGGGGGGCAGCTTGCAGAAAAAAGGGGCCAGCCTGCTCGGAAGACAGCGCCAGATTGAGGCGCTCGACAAAGAAATTAAGGAAGCGGAAGGCACCATCACGCATTTGCGGGATAAGCTGAGCGATCTGCGCAAGGAGCAGTCGATTCGATCACATAAGATGGAAGAACTGCGGGCGGCAGCTGAGCAGAGCCGGATCGAGGAACAGCAAGTTCGAGCGGAGCTGCAGCAATTGCAAAACGAAGCGAAGCACTTGGGTGAGCAGGAGCAGCTGTTTACGGCCGACCGCAGCAGCCATTTGACCGAACAGAAAACGCTGCAGCAAAATGCGACGGAAGCAGAGCAGAAGCTCGTCAAGCTGACCGACGACGAGAGTAGGCTGCAGGATGCGATTAAACTGGCCGAGGAACGGCGTAAAGCGAGTGAAACGGCTAAGGAAGAGCTGCAAGGGCAGCTGACCGATCTGAAAATAGCGGTTGCCAAAACCGATCAGGAAAAGCAATCGTTCGAGGATCAGGCGTCTCGCGTGCGGACCGACATTCAGCGTGCGAAGCAGGAGCTGGCGGGTTACCGGACGCTGTATGCGCAGCAAGAAGAGGAAATCGAGCGGCATGGCGCAGAGACGGTCACGCAAATCGAGCAGTTGAATCATTTGCGGCTGAAGAAACAGGAGTGCGCGGAACAGACTGATTTGAAACGTGCGGCCAAAGCGGAACGGACGCAAGAGCTCGAGAATGGCGAAAGTGAAACCAAGGAGCAACGGGTGCAGCTTCGATCCGTAGAAGAGCAGATGAGGCAGACCGAGATCGCAGCGAATCGCCTCGACGTCGAACTGGACAACTTGCTGCGCAAACTGAGCGAGGATTACGAGCTTAGCTTCGAGCTGGCGAAGGAAATGTACCCAGTGCCGGAAGATATTATCGGTACGCAAAACGCCGTAAGAGACTTGAAACGGCAAATTACAGCGCTCGGCGACGTCAATCTTGGCGCCATCGAAGAATACGAGCGCGTGAAGGAACGGTTTGAGTTTCTGACCGAACAGAAGGATGATCTGGTCGAAGCGAAAACGACGCTTTACCAAGTCATCCGTGAAATGGATGAAGAGATGTCGAAGCGGTTTAGAACGACATTTGAAGCGATTCGCGGCCACTTCGTCGTTGTCTTCGCCAAATTGTTCGGCGGCGGGCGCGCCGATCTGGTTCTCGTGGATCCGACGAATGTGCTCGATACGGGCATCGATATCGTCGCGCAGCCGCCGGGCAAAAAACTGCAAAACTTGCAGCTGCTCTCGGGCGGCGAGCGCGCGCTGACCGCAATCGCCCTGTTATTTGCGATTTTGCAGGTGAAGCCGGTTCCGTTCTGCGTACTCGATGAGGTCGAAGCGGCGCTTGATGAAGCTAACGTCTCGCGTTTCGCCCAATATTTGCGGGAATTCTCGGAACTAACGCAGTTTATCGTTGTTACTCACCGGAAAGGCACGATGGAGGAAGCTGATGTGCTGTACGGGGTAACGATGGAAGAGGGCGGCGTGTCGAAGCTCGTCTCCGTCCGTCTAGAAGAGGATGAACATGAGTCTTACTCTGCTTAAAGCCGAGTCATATAAGTAATAGAAGAAACTGTATTCAAGAGGAAACGAAAGGTCGCTTCGCTTAGGCGGAACGGTAGGAGGACGGAATAACGATGAGTTTTTTTAAGAAACTGAAAGAAAGCATTGCTTCCAAAACGGAAGCAGTCACAAATATTTTTAAAGAAGGCTTGACGAAAACGCGTACGGCGATCGTTGAAAAAGTGGAAGAGCTGATTACGCGCCGCAAAAAAATCGACGAAGAGTTTTACGAGGAGCTGGAAGAGATTTTGATCGGCGCCGACGTTGGCGTCAACACGGTTATGCAACTGATCGACGATTTGCGGGCCGAGGTGAAAAAGCGGAAGATCGAAGACGCGGCCGAACTGCAGCCAGTATTGTCGGAGAAGCTGGTTGGCCTGCTTAAGGGCGAAAGCAATCCGGGTCTGCAAATGTCGAAGAATGGCGGCATTACGGTCATCCTGTTCGTCGGCGTGAACGGTGTCGGCAAGACGACGACGATCGGCAAGCTTGCGCATAAGTTCAAAAGCGAAGGCAAAAGCGTCCTGCTCGCGGCGGGCGATACATTCCGTGCCGGGGCGATCGAGCAGCTTGAAGTATGGGGCGAGCGGGTCGGCGTAGATGTTATTAAACAGCATTCTGGCTCCGATCCGGCAGCTGTTATGTTTGACGCCGTGCAAGCTGCCAAGCAGCGCAACGTAGACGTATTGTTGTGCGACACGGCGGGACGGCTGCAGAACAAAACGAACCTGATGGAGGAGCTGAACAAAATTTTCCGCGTCATTCAGCGCGAAATTCCGGACGCTCCTCACGAGGTGCTGCTCGTTCTTGACGCTACGACGGGTCAGAACGCGCTCAGCCAGGCGAAGCTCTTCGGCGAGAAGAGCGGCGTAACCGGTCTTGTCTTGACGAAACTGGACGGGACGGCGAAGGGCGGCATCGTTATCGCGATCCGCAACGAGCTGAATCTGCCGGTGAAGCTGGTCGGCCTTGGCGAGAAAATGACCGATTTGCAGGAATTTGATTCCGAGCAATTCGTTCACGCGCTGTTCGCGGGACTCATTCAGCGCGAGGAAGAGCAGGAGAAAGAGTAGCTTTTCCTGGCCGTTAAGGTGACAAGGACAAGAGCTTGACAGAGACGTCTCCGTCATGTAAGATAGGAGACGTTGCTCAGGTGTAAAGGATTTATCCTTGACGGCAAAAAGCCGTCGCGGGCGAATCCGCTAACGGACTGACAGCGCAACGGCTTAGAAAACGGGGAGGGGATCAAGGTGACGATAGCAAATGAACCGGACGCCCTGGCCAAAACAACCCGTATCAATATGCTGTTCGATTTCTATGAGCCGCTGCTTACCGATAAGCAGCGTATGTTCCTCAAATATTATTTTCACGACGATTATTCGCTTGGCGAAATTGCCGCCGAATCAGGCATTAGCCGGCAAGCGGTCTACGAGCACGTAAAGCGGGCGGAGCAGGTGCTGGAGAGCTACGAAAGCAAGCTTAAGCTGCTGGAAAAGCACGAAGCGGCCATGAAGGCTGCGGCGGAGCTTGTGATCGACATCGGCTCGCTTTCAGTGACAGAGAGCGAGAAACAGAAGCTTTACGCCATAATTGAACGAATGACAAAGAATGAAGATGAGAAGATGGAGGTGATCGATCATGGCGGCATTTGAGAGCTTAACGAACCGTTTACAGAACGTGTTCGGCAAGCTGAGAGGCAAAGGCAAAGTAACCGAAGACGATATTAACGAAGCGATGAGGGAAGTGCGTCTGGCGCTGTTGGAGGCCGACGTTAACTTTAAAGTCGTCAAAGATTTTATCGCCAAGGTGAAGGAAAAAGCACTCGGCCTTGAAGTGTCGAAGAGCTTCACGCCCGGCATGGTTATTATCGACATCGTTAATAAAGAAATGACCGAGCTGATGGGCGGCACGCAAAGCAAGCTGGCGAAGTCGAACAAGCCTCCAACCGTCATTATGATGGTCGGCTTGCAAGGCGCAGGTAAAACGACGACGACCGGCAAGCTGGCGAGACTGCTTCAGAAGAGCAACAATAAGCCGTTGCTCGTTGCGGCCGATATTTATCGACCGGCGGCGATCAAGCAGCTGCAGGTGCTCGGGGAGCAAATTCAAGCCCCGGTCTTCTCGCTTGGAGACAAAACATCTCCGGTTGAAATCGCCCGCCAAGGCTTGCAACATGCGAAGGAAAACGGCAACGACTACGTTATTATCGATACGGCGGGCCGTTTGCACATCGATCAGGAGCTGATGGATGAGCTGAAGCAGATTCATGCTCTCTCTGCCCCGGACGAAGTGCTCCTCGTCGTTGATGCAATGACCGGTCAAGACGCGGTCAATGTTGCGCAAAGCTTCCACGAACAGCTGGAACTGACCGGCGTCGTGCTGACGAAGCTCGACGGCGATACACGGGGCGGCGCCGCGCTGTCGGTTAAAGCCGTCACCGGACGTCCGATTAAGTTCGCGGCGATGGGCGAGAAGATCGATTCGCTCGAGCCGTTTTATCCAGACCGGATGGCTTCGCGGATTCTCGGCATGGGCGACATGTTGTCGCTGATCGAGAAAGCGCAGCAGAACATCGATACGGAGAAAGCGAAAGAAATGGAGCGCAAAATGCGCACCGCCGAATTCACGTTCGACGATTTCCTTGAGCAGATGGCGCAGGTCCGCAACCTTGGTCCGCTTGATCAGCTGATGGATATGTTGCCGGGCATGAGCAAGGTTAAAGGGCTGAAGGACATGAAGGTCGACGAGAAGCAAATCGATCGTGTCGAAGCTATTGTCCGTTCGATGACGAAGGAAGAGAAGCAAAAGCCTGAAATTTTGAACCACAGTCGCCGCAAACGCGTCGCCGCAGGCAGCGGAACGTCGGTTGCGGAAGTGAACCGGCTCATCAAGCAGTTTGACGACATGCGCAAAATGATGAAGCAGTTCTCGTCGATGATGGGGCCGAAAGGTCCGAAGGGCGGCAAAAAAGGGCTGAAGGGTCTGATCGGCAAAGGGATGAAATTCCCGTTCTAGTGCGTCTTCCTTAACGACTAGCGGCTACCGTTCGTCCGTTAATCAATAGAAACGTTTATTATTCGAAGGAGGTGAATTACAAATGGCAGTACGTATTCGTTTGAAACGCATTGGTGCCCACAAAGCTCCATTCTATCGCGTAGTTGTTTCCAACTCCCGTTCCCCACGTGACGGTCGCTTCATCGAAGAAATCGGTACTTACAACCCGGTTGCTCAACCGGCTCAAGTATCGATCGACGAAGAGAAAGCGTTGAAATGGCTGCAAACCGGCGCGCAAGCTTCTGATACGGTTCGCGACTTGCTTTCCAAAGCAGGTGTCCTGAAAAAGTTCCATGAGCTGAAGCAACAGAAATAACTGTTGAATAGCGGAGGGCCTTGAAATGAAAGATTTGATTCTTGTCATCGCAAAGGCATTGGTGGATCATCCGGAGGACGTGCGCGTCAATGTGAAGGATGACGAGCGGGGCACGGTGTACGAGCTTTCGGTTCATACCGAGGATATCGGTAAAATTATCGGCAAGCAGGGTCGCATTGCGAAAGCGATGCGGACCGTCGTTACATCCGCCGCCGTCAAATCGCAGAAACGCGTGATCGTTGACATCATATCGTAATTGCATAAGAATTAGGGTTAGGATGAATGCGTCCTAACCCTTTTTCAAAATATAAGGAAATAGGGATAAGAACGAAAATAAAGGGACGGTACATAGATGAGCAAATGGTATACGGTCGGCAAGCTGTCCAACACGCACGGCTTGCGCGGCGAAGTGAAAATTGTGCCAAGCACCGACTTTGCCGAGCAGCGGTTTGCGATAGGCAGCAAACTCGCGCTGCAGGACGAGCGGTCGGGGAGCATGACGACGATTGAAATCGTAAGCTCCCGGGAGCAGAAAGGCTTTTATATCGTGAAGCTGAAAGGCTTCGATCACATTAACGACGTCGAGAAGTTCAAGGGTTGGCTCGTGAAAATTTCCGAGGAGGAGCAGGGCGAGCTGGAAGAAGGCGAATACTACTACCATGAAATTATCGGCTGCAAAGCGGTAACGGAAGAGGGCGAGGAGCTCGGCGTCATTTCGGAAATATTGAGCCCCGGCGCCAACCATGTCTGGGTCGTGGACCGCATTCAGCCGAAGGGTAAGCAACTGCTGCTTCCGGTCATCGACGATGTCATTCTGGATGTCGATATTGTAAACAAAAAGGTGCTTGTACGGCTTCTGGAAGGATTGATTTAAAGTGAAAGCGATGAAGATCGATGTGCTGACGCTGTTTCCCGAAATGTTCGACGGCGTGTTCGGTGCGAGCATTTTGGGCAAAGCGAAGGAGAAAGGCATCGTCGAGCTTGCGGCGGTCAACTTCCGTGAATATGCGAACAATAAGCATAATACGGTGGACGATTATCCTTACGGGGGCGGAGGCGGCATGGTGCTGAAGGCCGAGCCTGTATTCGCTGCAGTTGAGGATTTAATGCAGGAAGCCGCAGAAGGCGGCAGGAAGCCGCGCGTCATTCTGATGTGCCCGCAGGGCGAGCCGTTCACGCAGAAGAAAGCGGAGGAGCTGTCTCAAGAGGAGCATTTAGTGCTGATTTGCGGCCATTACGAGGGCTACGACGAACGAATTCGGCAATACTTGGTGACGGATGAGCTATCGATTGGCGATTATGTGCTGACTGGCGGCGAAATCCCGGCAATGACGGTCATCGACAGCGTCGTGCGGCTGCTGCCCGGCGTGCTTGGCAACGAGACTTCTGCCGTCACTGACTCGTATAGCACCGGCCTGCTGGAATATCCGCACTATACACGACCGGCCGTCTTCCGAGACTGGGAAGTGCCGGAGGTGCTTCTATCCGGTCATCACAGCCGTATTGAGGCGTGGAGAAGAGAGCAATCGCTGCTGCGCACGTTCAATCGCCGGCCGGACTTGCTTTCGTCAGCCGAACTGACGGAAAAGGAACGGAAATGGCTGGAATCGCTTCCGCTTCAGTTGGAGGAGGAAGGCGCAGCCCAGGATGACGGGAACAAATAGCGCAGAGGGATTCTGGGGAAACGATAGCGCTCGCCGTTAAAGCCCGATTCCTATCGTAGACTTTCATCAGGAATCGGGCTTTAACAGCGATCGGATGAACCTTCTGTCACGCAGCGTTCGCTCGTCTTGAATTTATGCACTGATTTCGGTTTTGAGCCGAAAAAAGACCGAACATGCCGATGAGTAGAACATCATCGGCATGCCCGGTCTTTTTTTTTATAATAGCTTCAATTATGGCGTATAAAAATTATGGGTATAATAAATACCGTATGAACCGCCGAAAGCGACGCCTGCGCCGAGCTTAGTCAACTCAGGATTCAATAAGCTGCTGCGATGACCTTCCGAGTTTACCCAGCCGAAATGGGTGTATAGGCTGTCTGAGTAGCCAGCCGCAATGTTTTCCGCAGCAAGGTGATAGACGATGGACTGCTTTTTCATACGGTCAAATGGCGATGCCCCATCCGGATTTTCATGGGAAAAGAATGATCGCGCCGCCATGTCCTCGCTGTGGGCTCTTGCCGATGAGGCAGCCTTATCATCCCAGCTCAGTACAGCAATGCCTCGTCTCATTCGCTCCGCATTGGCCAGATCGTAGCTTTGACGCTCCAGGGCGGTCCGCAGTTCTTTGTTTCCAGCCGATTTGCCGGAAGCCGGGCTCAATGACCCTTTGTTCGACTGTAAAATACCGATGATACGATTTTTGTCCAGACGGTCGATAAACCATGTGGTCGTCAAGCCGTCTTGTTCATAGGTGAAGGAATCGTCCGTTTCTTTCCCTGTTGTTTTTTTGCCCAGCTTTTGTTTGGCATCGGACAGTGTCATGCCGATCGCGGCTGTGTTTGAAGCGTTCCATTCGCCAACGGCGTTGGTGAAGAGAGCGACAACTCGGCCATTTTGCACGCCCGCCATAGCAAAGGAAGCGTAATCCGCATTATACACTTGCCAATTGAAGCTGTACGGCGAGGCGTCGGTGCGATTTGCCTTTCCCCAGCGTTCTTGCAGCTTGTCCGCTGTATCGCCAATATGAATGCCGTTCAAGGCGCTCTCATCGTTGACCGCGCCAATGACGGGTTCTTTCGGCAGTGACGGAATCTCGGCAAGAATACGATTCAGGAAAGCCAACGCTTCTGCGCGGGTAAGAGTGCCGTTCGGCTCGTAGCCAGCGACAGTTGCCGAGGTGCGTCCATTGGTCAGCTTGTTGTCAAGCAGCCATTGAATGGCCGCATGCTCGGAAAAGGGTTGAGCCGTTACGGCAGTTACAATTAGACGAGCGGCTTTTCCCCGGCTGAACTTGGCGTCGGCAGTGGAACCGGTCGGCCAGCCTTGCTGCGCAGCATAAGCATAATAGGGCTGGTGCCACGGCTTGCCAGCGATGGCCGGCTGCTCCAAGCCGTATGCGCGAAGCAGCAGCGCCAGAAACTCGGGTTCTGTAATCGTCCGGTTCGGTTTGAAGGTGCCGTCTTCATAGCCGGTCGCCAGTTTGGCTTCAACAGCCCATGTGATATAGGATTCGGCCCAGTGCTTGCTTGTGTCGGAAAACGAAACGGAGGCGAATGCTTTCGCCTGCGGAAATGGTGCAACGACGGAGGAGATTAACAGAGAAGCGGACAGCGCCACCGGTAATAAGATGGTCGCTTTTTTACGCATCGCTATTTTTTTCTTAGCTGTAGTCATTACTTCATCCTTTCTGTTTGGGAAGCTATTAAATATTTTTTTATTATACTAGAGTATAACGGCTAAGATGAGGTTGAATTTTATATCCCAATATGATAAAATTTCAAATGTTGTTTGTATTAATCGGGCGGTCCGCTAATCGCGAAGACCCTTGCTCAAGGAAGTAAGGCGAGCCATTAAGAACGTCTATGGTGGAAGGAGTGAATCCAAGATGAATCTCGTACAAGCGATTACGCAAGAGCAGCTTCGCAAAGACCTTCCTAACTTTCGTCCCGGTGACACGTTGAAAGTTTACGTTAAAGTTATCGAGGGATCCCGCGAGCGGATCCAGCTTTTCGAAGGCGTCGTTATTAAGCGTCGCGGCGGAGGCATTAGCGAAACGTTTACGGTACGCAAAATTTCTTACGGTGTAGGTGTGGAAAGAACATTCCCGCTGCATTCGCCTAAACTCGACAAAATCGAAGTGGCACGCCGTGGTAAAGTGCGTCGCGCGAAACTGTACTATCTTCGCAACCTGCGCGGTAAAGCTGCAAGAATTAAAGAAATTCGTTAAGATGAAACGACAAGAGGGGCTTGCGCAAACAAGCCCCTTTTCGTTATTTATGTGCAAATGGGTCGCGTAAGACAGACTACGCATAGAAGGAAGGCGTAACGGATGGATTCACAGCAGCGGAATGAAGATATTGTAGACGATAGAGCAAACGCGGACAACACGGTGGTTCTGAACGGAAGATCGTCCAATGACAAAGGCGGCCGTGCCGCAAAGGAAATATTCGAATGGATCAAAGCGCTGGCGATCGCCGTTATTCTCGTCTTCGTCATTCGAACCTTTCTTTTCTCTCCTTTTATTGTGGAGGGACCTTCCATGCAGCCGAACTTTGAAACTGGCGAAAGACTCATCGTTAATAAAATTTTGTATAAAGTACGCGAGCCGAAGCACGGTGAAGTTGTCGTTTTCCACGTGCCGGATCAAGGCAGAGATTTCATTAAGCGTGTCATTGCGCTGCCGGGAGAGACGGTTCGTGTAGAAGGTGACGACGTCTATGTAAACGACGTGAAAGTCGAAGAGGCGTATATTAAAGAAGCGATTGAAAAAGCGCATGCCGAGGGCAAGCTGTATAATACAAACCAAGGGATGACCTCGAACTTCCCTAACGATAAAAATCCGGAGGCTACCGTGCCGGAAGGCATGATATTCGCCATGGGCGATCATCGTGACAACAGCCAGGACAGCCGCGATATCGGCTTCGTTTCGGAAAAAGAATTGATCGGCCGGGCCGATTTTATTTTCTGGCCGCTGAACAAGCTGAGCTTTATCAAGCACGGGTAACGAAACATGAGGTGAATGCATGACGATACAATGGTTCCCAGGGCATATGACCCGGGCGAAAAGACAAATTCAAGAAAAATTAAAGCTGATCGATATTACGATTGAATTGCTCGATGCAAGGGTGCCGCTATCGAGTCGCAATCCGATGGTTGATGAAATATTGGCGGGTAAGCCTCGTCTGATTATATTGAACAAATCGGATTTGGCCGATCCGCGGATAACCGAGCAATGGATTACGTATTTCAAATATGAGGGACATGAAGTTATCGCTGTCGATTCGTCGACCGGCACAAAGGTGAACGAAATCCCGGAGAAAGCCCGCGAGCTGCTGCGAGAGAAGATTGAGCGTCAGCTATCCAAAGGGATTAATCCACGCGCGGTTCGGGGGCTGATTGTCGGTATTCCGAATGTTGGCAAGTCGACGCTCATCAATCGGCTGGCCGGGCGCAACATTGCGATCACGGGTGATCGGCCCGGCGTGACAAAGGGACAGCAATGGATTAAAGTCGGAACGGAAATGGAGCTGCTCGATACGCCGGGTATTTTATGGCCGAAGTTTGAGGACGAGCTCGTCGGCTATCGTCTTGCGATGACCGGCGCCATTCGCGAACAGGTACTGAACGTCGAGGATATCGCCTTTTTCGCGCTTCGCGATTTGGCGGAGCGGTACTTGCCTGCGCTGCAGGAACGGTTCGAATTGGACATTACTTCGATTGATCCGGCCAATTCCGACGACATTGTGCAGTTGATGGAAGCGATCGGCCGTAAAAGAGGGTGCCTGCTAAGCGGAGGCGTTGTTAATTTGGAGAAGACGGCCGGCATTATTTTACGCGAAATGCGGGCGGGTAAGCTGGGACGCATTACGTACGAAGCTCCTTTTCCCGATCATGCGGAATAATTCGAAAAACGGCGATACGGTATAAGGAAATGACGGGATGAGAATGGAACCGGGGGAACAACTGCATATGCTGGAATACGAGCGCAAGCTATGGGAAGAAGGCTACGCGGCGATTGCAGGCGTTGACGAAGTAGGGAGAGGCTGTCTGTTCGGCGACGTCGTAGCTGCGGCCGTTATTTTGCCGCCGCAGCTGCTGCTCGAAGGCGTGAACGATTCGAAGAAGCTGTCCGAGAAGAAGCGGGAATTGCTTTACGACACGATTACGCGCCAAAGCTTGGCATGGGCCGTCGCTAGAGTGGACGTGGAGACGATCGATCGGATCAATATAAAGCAGGCTTCCCGCCTTGCAATGAAGCTGGCGGTAGAATCGCTTCAAATCGGCGCCGATTATTTGTTGGTCGATGCCGAGAAGGTAGATTTGCCGCAGCCGCAGCTCGCCATTATTAAAGGCGATGCGACAAGCCAATCGATTGCGGCCGCGTCGATTATCGCGAAAGTGACCAGAGACCGATTATGCGTGACCGAGTGGGATCAAATGTATCCCGAGTACGGCATTGCTATACATAAAGGCTACGCGACGAAGCAGCATCGCGAAAATTTGCTGACTTACGGCGCCTCGCCGCTGCATCGGCAATCCTTTTTAGGTAAAATATTTTCGGAGCAGCAGATGCTATTTTAGAGGAATGGCGTTATTCGCCGCTTAGCCGCGTCCGGGCAGGACAGCGCACTGTGTGAAGCAGGCGTTGTCCTTTTTTTTATGCTTGACGGCTAGTCTCGCGAAAGGAGGGGACGAATGCAACGCATCCCTTTATTCGAAGCGCGTTGCAGCCGATAAATAAGGTAAATGGCGAAAAGACAGAGTTGGGCCTAAGAGGGTTGCGACGAATCGGATAGCATGGAATTGCAATGGGGAAGCGGGTGTATGCGATCGTGAATATCAGTCAAATGGTGAGAGGGCTGCTGGGCGAGACGAAGGCGGGCGATGTGCGCGCTTTGGAATTGAAGCCGGGGCAGACCGTTCGGGGCGTCGTCATGCAGGTGTTGGACAATAACGAGAGTATCGTATCGATTAACGGTGTACAGGTTCGCGCTAAGCTGGATGCGCCTTTACAGGCTGGACAGGCGGCGATGCTGCAGGTGCAGCCTGAATCGACTGGCAGCCTGATCGTGTTGAAGCAGGCGGACCCTGCAGTTGCCGGACAAGCGTCAGAGGCGATGTTGAAGGATATGGCGAAGCAGCTCGGCCTTCCGGATCAAAAATGGGCTTACGAGATCGTCAAGGGCCTTCGTCAAGAAGGCATTCCACTGAACCGTGATACGATAAAGGCGTTCCAGCAGGCAGCGGAAGCGATGCCGAAGGGAGTCAGCGCCGAGCAATGGATGCAGGCGGCGGCTGCCGCTTTCAAACGCGGCCTTCCAATGACCGGGGCGACGATTTCAGCGCTGCAGCAGGTTATGTTTGGACAGCAAGCCGACCAACTGCTGGAGACGCTGAAGCTGCAGCTTGCTGCATTTACTGCAGGCGGTTCAGGAACGGACGAGGCCGGTGGCAATCCGCCCGAGCAAAAGCTGCAGCAGCTTGCTGCGCGGCTCATGGCGCTGATTGGAGACGGTGAAGCGTTGATGAAGACGTCCGGCAGTCCGGACGGCGCGGCGGCCGGTAAAACGGCCCCAGCCACAGGTTCGGCAGTCGGCGGAAACGCGGGTGGAGCGGCAGTACAGACCGGCGCTGGATCCAGTGCGCAGACATCTGCGGGCGGAGCTGCGGCTTCCGCGCAGGCAGGCGTTGGCACGTCGGCCCAGCCGTCCGCCGCTGCCATTGCCGCCCAAGCTTCCGGCGGCGGGCCGTCTGGAGCGCAGCTTGCAGGCCATGCTCAGCCATCAGAAAAGCTTGTACCGCAAGCTCCGGGCGGAGCTGCAGCAGGTGGAGCAAGCGGCGACGCGGCGGCTAAAGGCGGCTCCGAGCTTGCAGCCGGGGGCTTGTCGAGGACGGCAGGCCAGACAGCTCCTGCCTCTGCGTCCGGCAATTGGATCGGGCAGATGATGAAATGGCTGGGCGTCGATTATGAGAATCAGCTGCTGAAGCAGCTGCCGCAAGGACAGGAGGCGACAGCAAGGCAGAGCGGCCCGCAGGCCCAGGCAGGGGCAGGGACGGAAAGAGGGGGAACTCCTCCTGCTTTGGTGAATGGGCAACCTGAGCAGGCTGCTTCTTCTACTGCACGGACGGACGGAGCAGCCGCTCGCGCCGTTCAAACGCCGCCGCAGCCGGCTGCAGCAACAGCGGCAGCCGCGCCTCAGCAGGCTGTTGTTGAGCAGGGAGCTCGAACAGATGCGTCAGCGCGAACAACGGAGTCGATTCTTCGTCCTGGACAAGCGGCTGCGTCGGCAATTCCGCTTGCTGCGATGGATGGAGCTCAGGTGAATGATGCAAGACCTGGCGTACACGATACGCTTAAAAGCGCGCTGCTCGCATTGGCTTCGTCGAACGACGCCCCGGCAGTGCTAAGAGACACGGCGCAGCAGCTCGTTCAGCAGATTACTGGCCAGCAACTGCTGCTTGCGCCGGAGCGCAACGGCGCGATGTTTTCGCATCTGACGCTAATGATCCCGCTTCAAGGCTCGGACGGCGCTCAAACGGCTTCCGTACAAATACAGACGAGGCGCGGCCGCAAGGGTGAGCTGGACGCTGACAATTGCCGCTTGCTGTTCAATCTGTCCATGAGGACGCTTGGTGATACTGTCGTCGACGTGCAGGTCGTCGATAAAATCGTCAGCCTGACATTATGGAACGATCATCCAGCAATCGAAGCGCTGACGCAGGCGGGAAGAGAAGAAGTGGCGGAACAGTTGAATGCCGCGGGCTTCCAGCTTTCCTCGTTAAAAACGGCTTCTGGCTTTCAAGCGCCGGGTGGCGATGCTAGCGGTGCCGAGCCGCTGGCCGGTCCGCCTGCCGGGCTCGGCAGCCCGCGCTACAAAGGAGTCGACTTTCGCATATGAGCAAGGAACCGGTGAAAGGAAGGCATACGACTCGGCAGCGAAAAGCCGTTGCATTAAAGTACGAGCCGGGAGAAAATCAAGCGCCTGTCGTTAAGGCGAAAGGTACCGGCCATTTAGCCGACCGGATTCTGGAGCGGGCGCAGGAGCACGGAGTTCCTGTGCAGGAGGATCCCTCGCTTGTTGAGGTGTTGTCCAAGCTTGATATCGATCAGACTATCCCGCCGGAGCTGTACACGTTAGTGGCGGAAGTATTAAGCTTCGTCTACCGGGCGGATCGTAAAGCGAGGGACTTGAATGAATGAGGGGCGGACGGATAACGGCAAACGGGAGGACGGTCGGAAGCGAACCGGCCGGATCGGCGAAGATGCGGCCTGCCGGGCACTGACGGATGCAGGTTATACGATCGTCGAGCGCAACTGGCGCTGCCGTTCTGGTGAAATCGATGCAATCGCAAGCTGGGACGACAAGCTCGTATTCGTGGAGATACGTACGCGAAGGGAAGGCGGCCGCTACGGAACGGCAGCTGAATCGGTAGATATTCGAAAGCAGCGCAAAGTGGCCCTACTATCGCAATATTATATGCGCGAGCGGAGGCTGGGGGAAGTTCCAGTCCGCTTCGACGTCGTTGCCGTACTCCTCGGCCGAGGAGACGAAATCGTCGAGTTGAAGCATTACGCGGGCGCGTTCTAGTATAAAATAACGAGAGTTGTCTGAGAGTGGCAGTACTGAACGAATTGGAATCCAATATAGCAGGAATGACATCCCGTTTCACGGTTTAATGTGAAGCGGGATATTTATTTGGATTTAAACACGGCACAAACTTTAATCCTACATGACGGAGAGGTGAGGTGAAGTTGAGGGGCTGAGGGATTCTGGTGATACGATTGGTCGCCCCTAAAGCCGAAACGTATTCTTTGGAATAACTGCTCTTTTGCATTTATTTCTTCGATTCTGGTTGGAAAAAAGGGGAATAAATGCACTTTGGCAGTTATTTTAAGTACCCGCCTGCCATTAGCTTTCATACCGCGGTCAATAACTGCCTTTTTGCATCTAATCCTCGATTCTGGCTGTGAGAAGGGGAAATAACTGCGTTTTAGCAGTTATTCCATTGAAAAGTAAGCTTCTTACAGGTTGAATACTATCTGCACGTCCTTTGTCTACATTTAAAGGATTTTACCACAATAAAACGAAAGTATTTGGATACTAATTTAATAAAGAGTGGGGTGCAGCAGCATGGACAAAGACCGATATTTTCTAGAGATGGCGCTAGACGAGGCGGAAATAGCTTTTCAGGAAGGCACTGTTCCAATTGGTGTAGTTTTAGTAGACCCAGATGGCAATGTTCTTAGCAAAGGCAGAAATAGAATTTTTACTAATTTTGACCCGACTTGTCATGCTGAAGTAGATGTAATTCGTCAGGCTGGCAAAAAGTTGTTGGACCCCGTATACAAAAATAAATGCACGTTATATTCGACAGTCGAGCCTTGCCCAATGTGTTCAGGGGCAATAATATTATCTGATATTTGTAGGGCGGTTTGGGCGCTAAGCGATGATTACTTAGGTGCTATGAGGACCATGAAGGAAGGTAGCCACTTCAGACATAAATTCGATAAAGTTTCTGTAACGGCTATGCCATTTAAGGACTTAGCTATACGTTCTCAAGAGCTTCATCGAAAATGGGACGAACAGCGCGGATTAAAATATGTAGTGAGTGACATTGTATAAATGGATACTCAAATGAACCAATTTTATAAAATATACGAAAACAGCGAGATGAAAAAGAAACCCTGACATCGGGTTTCTCGATAATGATAAGGGATGTTCCAAACATACCCCTAGAACCGCCATTTCTTCATTTTCGCCTTCTGTTCATTAAGCAAGCGGATATATCAAAATAAGAAAACGAAGAGGACATCCTACTTCCTTTTCAGCTCTATTGACCTGTTAGAGCTGCAGCCGCCGATACTGAATCGCTTCGGCGATATGCTCCTCCTCTACCATTTCGGAGCCTTCGATGTCGGCGATTGTTCGCGATAATCTTAAAATGCGGTCGTACGCGCGCATACTGATGCCCAGCGCCTCCAACGCGTTGTCCAGCAGCGTATGCGCGCCGGGACGTAGCAGCACGGCCCGACGAAGCGATTGGCCGGATAGACGGGAAACGCTGCCAGTGATGCCGAGCTCGGCGTTCCGGCGCCGCAGTCTGTCTCTTGCGGTTTGAACGATTCCGCGCATCTGCGCGGAGGTGAGGGAGGAGCGAGGATCCGTCTCCGTCTGAAGGCCTTTGAGAGCTGGCCTCGGCACCTCGAGCTGAATATCGATTCGGTCGAGAAGCGGGCCAGAGAGCTTCGAACGGTAGCGGGTTACGGCCGTGTCGCTGCAAGTGCAGCGCTTCTCCGCCGTATCGTGGCCGTAATAGCCGCAAGGACATGGATTGAAAGAAACGGCGAGCATTAGCGCAGCCGGGAAGCGAAATACGGCTCTCGCTCTTGCGATCGTAACAATTCCGTCCTCCACTGGCTGCCGCAGCGCCTCCAGCACCTGCCGCGAAAATTCCGGCAGTTCATCCAAGTAGAGCACGCCGCGGTGCGCCAGCGTCACTTCGCCCGGCTTCGGAACTGAGCCTGCTCCTACCAGCCCGCCGGCCGAAATCGTATGATGCGGGGCGCGAAACGGAGAGAGCCTCATCAATCCACGCGCTTCGGTGCTCAGCTTGCCGGCAGCGCTGTATATTTTGGTGACTTCCAGCGACTCGGCTTCGGTAAGCGGTGGCAGTATGCCCGGCAAACGCCGGATCATCATCGTTTTGCCCGTGCCGGGCGGTCCTGTAAATAACAGGTTGTGCCGCCCGGCTGCCGCAATTAACAGCGCACGCTTCGCATGCTGCTGGCCGATTACGTCGCTGTAATCGCCGCATTCTTCGTCATCGATCGCCTGTTCGCCGCCGTTAGCGGTTCCGCTTTCGATTCCTCCCGTATAGCGAAGCGATCCCCAGCCACCTTCCTTGCAGTCGCGCAGATCACCAAGCTGCGACAGGACGAAGAGCTCCATATCCTCAATCCATGCCGCTTCTCTTGCGTTAGCTACAGGAAGAAGCACCTTCCGGACGCCGTTTCGTTTCGCTCGATCGATCATAGCGAGGACGCCTGGAACGGGGCGGAGCATGCCGTTCAGCGACAGCTCGCCGATCAGCACCGCATCAGCAAACGCACTTCCTTCGATTTGCCCACTAGCGGCTAGTATACCGGCCGCAATCGCTAGATCAAAGGCGGTGCCTTCTTTCCGCAAATCGGCAGGCGCCAGATTGACCGTAATCCTGTCCATTGGAAATGAAAAGCCGCTGTTCTTAATGGCGGCCCGCACCCGCTCTACAGATTCCCGGACGGCGGGATCGGGAAGGCCGACAACGCTAATCTGCGGAAGTCCGTTTGAGATGTCTACTTCGACCGAAATATCGTTGCCGTCAACGCCGTGCACACTGCTGCTGCGCATAATACTGAACATAAAAAAGAAGCACCTCCAAATAGCCGGATGAAGGTGCTTCCTTTCGTTCCAGAACGATAATGTTGCGGCTCGGAGCCGCTTTCTAATTAGGGCTATCATAGCGGATATTGGAGGCGGCTGTCAACGATGGAAAGGGCAAGCATTATTCGCCGGAATATGTGCATACTATGCTCCGTAGTTTGCGGATCAGCCGTATATCATCTCATTTTGAGATGAAATCCATATCAAAAAACCAAAACTGGAAGGGTCGAAATCTGGCAGGAAAGATGCTACAATAGTTAAGGTTTGTTGGTTATTTACATATGACTGGGTTCAGTCTATGAAATGGAGGATTTCAACAATGAATATCCATGAGTATCAAAGTAAAGAATTGCTGAAACAGTATGGTGTCGCGGTGCCGGAAGGCAAAGTTGCTTTTTCCGTAGACGAAGCGGTCGAAGCGGCACAATCGCTGGGCACGCCAGTCGTTGTCGTGAAAGCGCAAATTCATGCGGGCGGACGCGGTAAAGCCGGCGGCGTTAAAGTAGCTAAAAACCTGGACGAGGTTCGCACCTATGCCAGCGAAATTTTGGGCAAAGTGCTCGTAACCCATCAAACGGGTCCTGAAGGCAAAGAAGTTAAGCGCTTGCTTATCGAGCAAGGCTGCGACATTAAAAAGGAATATTATATCGGTGTAGTCGTAGACCGCGAGACGGGACGCGTCGTTATGATGGCTTCCGAAGAAGGCGGCACGGAGATCGAAGAAGTGGCGGCTCATACGCCTGAGAAAATTTTTAAAGAAGTGATCGATCCAGCGATCGGCCTGCAAGTATTCCAAGCTCGCAAGCTCGCTTATGCGATCAACATTCCGAATGAGCTGGTCAACAAAGCGGTTAAATTCATGATCGCGCTGTATACGGCATTCGTGGAAAAAGATTGCTCGATCGCCGAGATCAATCCTCTCGTTGTGACGGGCGACGGCAACGTTATGGCGCTCGACGCCAAGCTGAACTTCGATTCCAATGCTCTGTATCGCCGCAAAGACATCGTGGCGCTGCGTGACTTGGAAGAGGAAGACGCGAAAGAAATCGAAGCTTCCAAATACGATCTGAGCTACATCGCCCTCGAAGGCAACATCGGCTGTATGGTTAACGGCGCCGGTCTTGCAATGGCGACAATGGACATCATTAAATACTACGGCGGCGACCCTGCCAACTTCCTGGACGTAGGGGGCGGCGCTACGAAAGAGAAAGTAACGGAAGCGTTCAAAATCATCCTTTCCGATGAGAACGTGAAAGGCATTTTCGTTAATATTTTCGGCGGCATCATGCGTTGCGACGTTATTGCCGAAGGCGTAATCGCAGCAGCGAAAGAGCTTGGTCTGGATCGTCCTCTCGTCGTTAGACTGGAAGGCACGAACGTCGAGCTTGGCAAAAAAATGTTGAACGAATCGGGATTGAACATTGTAGCCGCGGACTCCATGGCAGACGGCGCGCAAAAAATTGTCGCTCTCGTGAAATAAGGTACGACGCGTACGAGAATTCATTAACGGGGATGTGAAATTCGATGAGCATTTTGGTCAATAAAGATACAAAAGTCATCACGCAAGGGATCACAGGCGCAACAGGCTTGTTCCATACAAAAGGCGCATTGGAATATGGCACGCAAATGGTTGGCGGCGTTACGCCGGGCAAAGGCGGCACAAACGTCGATATTACACTCGAGAACGGAACAGTTGTTTCACTTCCGGTATTCAACACGGTAGGACAAGCGGTTGCTGCTACAGGCGCTACCGCATCCGTTATTTACGTACCGCCGGCTTTCGCTGCCGACTCCATTTTGGAAGCGGTAGACGCGGAGCTTGATCTGGTCATCTGCATCACGGAAGGCATTCCGGTACTGGATATGGTCAAAGTGAAGCGTTATATGGAAGGCAAGAAAACAACACTGATCGGACCTAACTGTCCGGGCGTTATTACGCCGGGCGAATGCAAGATCGGCATTATGCCGGGCTACATTCATGCGAAAGGCCATGTGGGCGTTGTTTCCCGCTCCGGTACGCTGACGTACGAAGCGGTTCACCAACTGACAACTCGCGGAATCGGCCAATCGTCGGCCGTAGGCATTGGCGGCGACCCGGTTAAAGGCTCCGAGTTTATCGATATTTTGAGCCAATTCAACGACGACCCCGACACTTATGCCGTTATTATGATCGGCGAAATCGGCGGTACGGCGGAAGAAGAAGCAGCTCAATGGGTTAAAGCGAACATGAAGAAGCCGGTTGTCGGCTTCATCGGCGGCGCAACGGCGCCTCCGGGCAAACGCATGGGTCACGCAGGCGCGATCATTTCCGGCGGCAAAGGTACAGCGGCTGAAAAAATCGAAACGCTTGAAGCTTGCGGCATTCGCGTAGCGCCAACGCCTTCCGAAATGGGCTCGACGCTCGTTGCTGTTCTGGAAGAGCAAGGCTTGCTTGAGAAATGCACGAACGTGAAATAATAATCGCATATCAGTATGCGTAAAAGGTAAGCAACCTTTCGATCCCCTATCGGGGCTTGGAAGGTTGCTTTTTTTTACATTTCGGCTATGAAAATAATTAGTCCGCTTGCATTCTACCTTCCGGTAACGCAAAATAGGAAAGGATGCCGGCAGACCTCGAGGGAGAGAGTCTAATGGAAATGGAAAGCGGTAGCGAAGCGGGATTGAGATCGAAATCCGATTTGGAGCAATACAGATCGATGGCTATCCGGCTGCACGAGGTGCCTGGGGTTGGCTGGCACTCGATACGTAAAGCGATTGACGGCGAGCTATGGAGGCTGGGTGAGCAGGTTGAGGAAAAGCATTTTGCCGCTGCAGGCTTTCAGAAAGCCCAGGCGCAGGCTGCTGCCGCTCGCATGCGCCAGCCGCTGGCGGCGCCGGGATCGTCTTATATGAAGGCGCAGGAGCGCGGTGCGGCCGTTATAACGCCATTTGACGAACGATATCCCCGTTACTTGAAGGGAATTCCGCAGCCGCCTTGGGTACTATATGCGCTTGGTCAGATCGAATTGCTGCAACGACCAGCGATAGCGGTCGTCGGGACGCGCCATCCTACCGCCTACGGAAGGCATTCGGCTGCCTCCTTTGCCGAACAGCTTTCAGCGCGCGGGGTAACCGTGATCAGCGGACTAGCACGCGGTGTAGACGGAATCGCTCACGAGGCTGCCCTGAAGGGTCCGGGCTCTACGGTCGCCGTGCTTGCATGCGGGGTCGATACTTGTTATCCTTCAGAGAATAGGCAGTTATATCGCGAGATTGAAAGGCGGGGACTGCTGCTGTCCGAAACGCCGATAGGCGCAAAGCTGCATCCAGGCATGTTTCCGCTCCGAAACCGGATTATTGCAGGTCTCTCAATCGGCACACTTGTCGTCGAAGCTGCGGTTAAGAGCGGGTCGTTAATTACGGCGCATCAGGCGCTAGACATGTCAAGGGAGGTTTTTGCGGTACCCGGTCCCATTTCATCTCCGAAGAGCGCGGGTACGAACGAACTGATCGTACACGGCGCGAAACTGGTCAGCCATGCCGAACATATAATAGAAGAGTTTCGTTATCGAATCCCCGAACTGCTTAGAATCGTTAGGCGGCACGAGCGGTCGACGGCGGTAGAAGAGGCTGCTGCAGAGCGGAATGGAACCGATGCGGAAGAGCGTCGAGTCGTTGAGCTACTGCGCGATTCGCCGCTGTCGGTGGATGATTTGCATCGGCTGACGGGAATCCCGTTTGGACATTTGAGCGCACTTCTGATAAATTTATGTATAAAACGGAAAATAGAGCAGCAATCAGGATCATTTTATATAGGATTGTAACTAGTTGTAGAGAGGGGGCGCCTACCATGGCAGATTCACTCGTAATCGTCGAATCACCGGCCAAAGCCAAAACCATCGGCAAATATTTAGGCAGCAAATATATTGTCAAAGCATCGATGGGCCACATTCGCGATTTGCCAAAAAGTCAAATTGGCGTCGAGGTCGACAATGATTTTCAGCCGAAATATATTACGATACGCGGCAAAGGTGCAGTCCTCAAGGAATTGAAGGATGCAAGCAAAAAAGTGAAAAACGTCTATCTCGCGGCCGATCCGGATCGCGAAGGCGAAGCGATCGCTTGGCATTTGGCTCACTATCTCGAATTGGACGAGAAGGACACTTGCCGCGTCGTATTCAACGAAATTACGAAGCAGGCGGTTAAGGACGCATTTAAGACGCCGCGCAAAATTAATATGGATTTGGTCAACGCCCAGCAGGCGAGACGTATTTTGGATCGCCTTGTCGGATATAAAATCAGTCCGCTTTTATGGAAAAAGGTCAAGAAAGGCTTGTCGGCAGGCCGCGTACAATCGGTTTGCGTCAAGCTGATTATCGACCGCGAAAACGAGATCGACGCCTTTGTTCCAGAAGAATACTGGTCGATTACTGCTAAGCTGCTCCAAAACGGCGTTCCGTTCGAGGCGAAATATTATTCGATCGGCGGCGAGAAGAAGGAGCTTGGCAACGAGCAGGAAATGCAAGCAGTGCTTGCAGCGCTGTCTAAGGACGGATTTACCGTCGCTGAGGTGAAGGAGAAGGAAAGGCTGCGCAATCCGGCTCCTCCGTTCATTACAAGCTCACTGCAGCAGGAGGCGGCCCGTAAGCTTGGCTTCCGCGCATCGAAGACGATGTCCGTTGCGCAGCAGCTGTATGAAGGCGTCGAGCTCGGCAAAGAAGGCACTGTCGGTTTAATTACCTACATGAGAACCGACTCGACACGTATATCGCCGATTGCCCAGGAAGAAGCAAAGGAATTCATCTCCGGCAAATACGGCCCGGAATTTTTCCCTGAGCAGCCGCGCGTGTATACGAAAAAGAACAGCAATGCACAGGATGCTCACGAAGCGATTCGTCCGACATCGGTATTGCGCGATCCAGAGACGATGAAGCCATTTTTAAGCCGCGATCAGCTGAGGCTGTATAAGCTTGTTTGGGAGCGTTTCGTTTCGAGTCAAATGTCGTCTGCGGTGCTGGATACGATGACCGTCGATCTCTCGTCGGGTGATGCGATGTTCCGTGCGAACGGCTCGAAAATCAAGTTCCCTGGCTTTATGAAGGTCTATGTAGAAGGCAACGACGACGGTGCGGAAGAAGAACATAAGTTTTTGCCTCCGTTCGCCATTGGCGACACCGTCAAGTCTGAGTCGATTGAGCCGAAGCAGCATTTCACACAGCCGCCGCCGCGTTACAGCGAGGCAAGACTAGTCAAAACGCTGGAAGAGCTGGGTATCGGCCGCCCGAGTACGTACGCACCGACGCTAGAGACGATTCAGAAGCGCGGCTACGTGGCGATCGAAGAGAAAAAGTTTATTCCGACCGAGCTTGGGGATCTGGTTATCCAGCTAATGGAGGAGTTTTTCCCGGAAATCCTCGATGCGGAATTTACGGCTAATATGGAAGGCGACCTTGACCATGTCGAAGAAGGCAGCCAGGATTGGGTCAAGGTGCTAGCGTCCTTCTACGATTCCTTCGAGAAGAGGCTGGAAGTCGCTGAAGAGGAAATGAAGGAAGTCGAGATTCAAGACGAGGTGTCGGACGAGATTTGCGAAAAATGCGGACGCCACATGGTATACAAGATGGGGCGCTTCGGAAAATTTCTCGCTTGCTCGGGCTTTCCGGAATGCCGCAACACAAAGCCAATCGTCAAAGATATCGGCGTTACTTGCCCGAAATGCCACGAAGGTAAGATTATTGAAAGAAGAAGCAAAAAGGGACGGATTTTTTACGGCTGCGATACATATCCGGCATGCGATTACGTCTCTTGGGATAAACCGTCGGGCAAGCCTTGTCCGAAATGCGAAACGATGCTCGTCGAGAAACGGAACCGCAACGGCGCCCGTTTGCAATGTCCATCCTGCGACTATTCAGAAGAGATCGCGGACGACGAACAAGAACAAGCATAAAAAAGGCTCATGGCACAGACACCGGTCCTCCTCTAACAGGGAGGACGGCTCTGTTTATTCCGCCAATTGATCCATATACTGGAGGTACTTACATTGTCTCAAACGAATGCAACCGTAACCGTCATCGGCGCGGGTCTGGCGGGCAGCGAAGCCGCTTGGCAAATCGCGTCGCAAGGCGTTCCCGTTATCTTATATGAAATGCGTCCGGTCACAAAAACGCCGGCCCACCATACGAATCAATTCGCCGAGCTTGTGTGCAGCAACAGCCTGCGCGCTAACGGTCTAACGAACGCCGTCGGCGTTCTCAAAGAAGAAATGCGTCAGCTCGATTCGCTTGTTATCGGCAGTGCAGACCGCAACGCTGTGCCGGCGGGCGGGGCGCTGGCTGTCGACCGCGACGGTTTCTCGGGTGAAGTGACGCGCTTGCTTCGCGAGCATCCGCTCATTGAAGTACGCAATGAGGAAGTAACCGAGATTCCGCAGGACGGCATCGTCGTCATTGCGACCGGACCGCTTACGGCGCCTTCGCTATCGACGCAAATCCGCGATTTGCTGGGAGAGGAGTATTTCTACTTCTACGACGCAGCTGCGCCGATTATCGAGAAAGATTCGATCGATATGAGTAAAGTATACTTAGCATCCCGTTACGACAAGGGAGAAGCTGCTTATTTGAATTGCCCGATGACGGAAGAGGAATTCGACCGTTTTCATGAAGCACTGACGACGGCCGAAAAGGCCGAGTTGAAAGAATTTGAGAAAGAGGTCTACTTTGAGGGCTGCATGCCAATCGAAGTCATGGCAGGCAGAGGCAAGCAGACGGTGCTGTTCGGTCCTATGAAGCCGGTCGGTCTCGTCAATCCGCATACAGGAAAGCTGCCTCATGCCGTTATCCAGCTGCGTCAAGACAATGCGGCAGGCACGCTGTACAACATGGTCGGCTTCCAGACACATTTGAAATGGGGCGAGCAGAAGCGCGTGTTCCAGCTCATTCCTGGACTGGAAAACGCCGAGTTCGTCCGTTACGGCGTCATGCACCGCAATACGTTTATCAACTCGCCGCGCGTCATGCAACCGACGTATCAATTAAAAAATCGCAGCACGCTGTTTTTCGCCGGTCAAATGACGGGCGTAGAAGGATACGTCGAGTCGGCCGCTTCCGGCCTAATCGCCGGTTTCAACGCCGCTCGGCTTGCAAAAGGACTGGAGCCGGTCGTGCTCCCTGTCGATACGACGCTTGGAAGTATGGCGAACTATATTACAACTGCCGACTTCAAACATTTTCAGCCGATGAACGCCAACTTTGGCTTGTTCCCGCCGCTTGAAAGCCGCATCCGCAACAAAAAAGAGAAAAACGAGGCGATTGCGAACCGCGCACTTGAGGGCATCGCAGCTTTTAAGCAGGAATACTTCGAGCATTTAGCCGTAAAGTAAACAAGAGGAGCGATTTTTCGCTTTTCTTTTGTGTGGAGCAAGCACGGAAAGAAACGCCGTTTCGTTTGAAACGTATGTGTAAGACGGAGCGGTGAGTTGCCGTTCTGTTAAACTTTTTAGGAGAGTGCGACCATGGAAATGGAATTTCACGCAACGACCATATGCGCGGTCAGACACGAAGGCAAGGGCGCGATTGCAGGCGACGGTCAAGTGACGTTCGGCAACAGCGTCGTCATGAAAAATAAAGCGAAAAAGGTACGCAGGCTGTACCGCGGGCAAGTGATCGCTGGTTTTGCCGGCTCGGTTGCCGACGCTATTACGTTATTCGAAAAGTTCGAAGCGAAGCTGGAGGAGCATCAGGGCAATCTGCAGCGGGCCGCCGTAGAACTGGCGAAGGAGTGGAGATCCGACCGCGTTCTCCGCAAGCTGGAAGCGTTGATGATTGTCATGGACAGTACTGGACTGCTGCTTATTTCCGGCAACGGGGAAATTATTGAGCCTGACGACGGCATTTTGGCGATCGGATCGGGCGGCAATTATGCGCTGTCTGCGGCAAGGGCGCTGTTCAAGCACGCTCCGCAGTTGGAAGCCAAGGAGATCGCTCGCGCTTCTTTGGAAGTAGCTGCCGACATATGCGTCTATACGAATCATAATATAATTGTAGAAGAAATCGGCTGATCGGAGGGAATTCAAATGGTCAATGATGCATTAACACCAAGACAAATCGTTGCCGAACTGGATAAATATATCGTCGGTCAGAAGCAAGCCAAGCGTTCAGTCGCTATCGCGCTGCGCAACCGTTATCGGAGAAGCAAGCTGGATGATAATATTCGCGATGAGATTGTGCCGAAAAATATTTTGATGATCGGACCGACTGGCGTCGGTAAAACCGAGATCGCTCGCCGTTTGGCGAAATTGGTCAAAGCGCCTTTCGTCAAGCTGGAAGCGACAAAGTTCACGGAAGTCGGCTATGTCGGCCGTGACGTGGAGTCCATGGTCCGCGATTTGGTGGAAACCGCTATTCGCATGGTCAAAGCGGAGAAAACCGAGCAGGTGAAGGATAAAGCGGAGAAACAGGCTAACGAACGGCTTGTTCAACTTCTTGTACCTTCGAAGACCAAGGAGAAGCAGGGCAAAAATCCGTTTGAAATGCTCTTTGGCGGCGGGCAAAACGATCAAAACGAGACAGATCAAGAGCCTGAGCAGGATCAGAACATCGTCGCTAAACGTTCGCAAGTGAAGGAAGACCTAGCCGCAGGCAAGCTGGAGAACGAGCTTGTCGAAATCGAGGTTGAGGATGCTGCGCCGAATGTGCTTGATATGCTGGGCGGTCAAGGGCAGGAAGGCATGGGTATGAATATGCAGGAGCTGTTCGGTCAGCTGCTGCCGAAAAGAACGAAGAAACGGAAGCTCCCGGTAAAAGAAGCACGCAAAATATTAACGCAGGAAGAAGCCAATAAACTGATTAATATGGATGAAGTTATTGGAGAATCCGTGACGCGGGCAGAACAGTCTGGTATTATCTTTATTGATGAAATCGATAAGATCGCCAGTCCGTCAAGAGGCTCGGGGCCTGATGTTTCCCGCGAGGGCGTACAGCGCGACATTTTGCCAATCGTAGAAGGTTCAACGGTCATGACTAAGTATGGCCCGGTCAAAACGGACTATATTTTATTTATTGCAGCTGGAGCGTTTCATATCGCGAAGCCTTCGGATCTGATTCCGGAGTTGCAAGGCCGCTTCCCGATTCGGGTGGAACTGACGTCGTTAAGTCTGGACGATTTCGTCAGCATTTTGAAGGAGCCGAAAAACGCTCTTACCAAGCAATATGCCGCCCTTCTTGAAACGGAAGGCATTTCGATCGACTTTTCCGACGACGCGATTCGCGAATTGGCGTCGATTGCCGCCGAGGTCAATCGTAATACGGAGAATATCGGCGCGCGCAGACTGCATACCATTCTGGAGAAGCTGCTGGAAGATTTGTCGTTTGAAGCGCCGGACATCACCCTCGACCGGATGACGATTACGCCGGAGTATGTGAAGGAAAAAGTAGGAGGCATTGCGCAAAACCGCGATTTAAGTCAATATATATTGTAGTTGGCAAGAGCTTTGGGAGGAAGTAAGCATGACTTTATTAACAAAAACAAGAACGTTGAACCGGCTGCTCCAACGAGCGGCCGGTAAGGCGGTTAATTTCCGAGAGATGGCAGAGGTGCTTTGCAGCACGATCCAAACGAACGTATTTGTCGTCAGCCGCAAAGGGAAGGTGCTCGGCTGCGCTGCCGTCAACCCTTACGATCACGATGCGCTGCGCGCGCTGCCTGTCGAGGAGCTTCGCTTCTCGATGGAAAGCAACAGCGTTTTTTTGGACATGCTGGAGCCGGTAACGAACGTTGCTCCGGATAAAAGCGTCTATGAAGCGTTTCCAGCGCTAGGCGAGCAGGAGATCATGACGGTAGTCCCAATTATGGGAGGCGGAGATCGACTCGGAACGCTTGTTTTGACGCGCAAAAGCGGAACGTTTGACGACGACGATCTCGTGCTGGCAGAGTACGGTTCGACGATTGTCGGAATGGAGATCGTCCGTGAGCGGGTGGACGAGGTGGAGCAGGAGGTGCGCAGCCGCGCAGTCGTCTCGGTTGCGATCGGTTCATTATCGTTTAGCGAGCTTGAAGCGGTTGAGCATATTTTCGAAGAGCTGGACGGCAAGGAAGGTTTGCTCGTCGCGTCGAAGATTGCCGATCGTGTCGGCATCACTCGTTCGGTCATCGTGAATGCGCTGCGCAAGTTGGAGAGCGCGGGCGTAATCGAGACAAGATCGCTCGGGATGAAAGGCACCTATATTAAGATTCTCAACGCACAGCTGCTGCTGGAACTGGAGAAAGTGAAAGCATAATATCCCATTTGGGACAAACAGCCCATTTAAGCCCTATCTTTTGTTAAAGATAGGGCTTTTTTCTTATTGTAATATTTTAGGGAATTGTTGAATATTATCTTGTCGGCAAATATCGACAGCTTCGTCTCATTTTTTTCATAATAATGTGTCGAAGAAAGAAGGATTGGTATACAATCTGTTGAATAGTACAGGTAAGATCTTCTAAATTGAAAGTGGTGATATAACTTGAAACTGTTGAACAGCGCATCATTTCAGAGATTGGAGAGCGGGGTGAAGGCTGCGGAATTGCGAAATACGATACTGTCGAACAATATCGCAAATGCGGAAACACCGGGCTTCAAGAGATCGGAAATCTTGTTCGAGGAGCTGCTGGAGCAGCAAATAGGACAGCATTCGACAGTAAAACTTGCGGGAAAACGAACGGATTCCAAGCATATCCCGATCGGCAAATCAACGCTCAGCAATCCCGCTCCCAAGTTGACGACGGAGGATCAGACGTTTATGAATAATAATGGAAATAACGTCGATCAGGAAAGAGAAATGTCGTTGCTTGCCAAAAATCAAATGGCCTACAACTATTATATCGGACAAATCAATCATGACGTTTCGATGATGCGGCTGGCGATAGAAGGGAGATAAATGAGTTGAAGATTTCGAACGGATTTAACGCAAGCGCATCTGGACTTACCGCGCAGCGCATGCGGCTGGACGTTATCGCATCCAATATGGCGAACGCCGAAACGACCAGAGCAGGGTTTGTCAATGGGCAATTCGTCCCTTATAAAAGAAAAATGGTCGTTCTGGAGCCAGCGCAGCAAAGTTTCGCCGATATGCTGAACGGCAAGCTTGCTGGAAGCAAGTCGCAGCAAGGCGTAAGGGTCGCGAAAATCATCGAGGATGAGGCTCCGAACAAGTTGGTGTACAACCCGAGCCACCCCGACGCCAACGCTGACGGCTACGTAAGCATGCCTAATGTAGACCCACTAAAGGAAATGGTCGACCTGATTGCTGCAACACGTTCGTACGACGCCAATATAACGGCGTTGAATGCTTCGAAAGCCATGTTTATGAAGGCTCTGGAGATTGGCAAATAAACGAGACTAGACATTCGGAGGTACTGATATGATTCAACCTTTGCAGCTTAATCAAGTTCAGCTTGTCAGCAAGCCGTTCGAAACGAATGCGGCCAAGCAGGCTGCGACGCCCGCCGAATTTACGCAATCTTTCGGCCAATACTTAGAGCAAGCGCTGAATAGCGTTAGCGCGCAAGAAAAGAATGTACATACGTTGAATGATAAATTTATGATCGGCGAAGTTGACGCTTCCGAGGTGTTGATTGCCGCGTCCCAGGCCCAATTGGGCTTGAGTCTAACCTCACAAGTCCGCAACAAAGTGGTCGAGGCCTATCAGGAAATTATGAGGATGCAAGTGTAATCCGGCTTAGGACCAAGCATAGAAATTGGGTGAGGTGACAACGTGAACGAAAAAATCGCCCAGTCATCGCAAAGGCTCAAGCAATTTTGGGGCCAAATGGGCAGAAAACAAAAAATTGGGCTGGGGGCATCGATTGGTGTACTGCTTTTGTCCATAATTCTGTTAACTTACATATTCACGAGAACGGATTACGAATTGGCATTTCAAAACCTGGATTCAACGGATGCTGCGGCTATTGTCAACTACTTAGAAGGCAGCGGCATCAGCTACGAGCTTAGCCCGAATGGAAAGAGCATCTCTGTTCCAAGCGCGGTAGCGACCCGCATCAAACTTGAGGTCGGTTCGCAAGGACTCGTTAAGAATGGATCGATGGGATTCGAAGCGTTCTCGAAGGGCTCGTCTGCGTTCGGAAGCACGGAGAACGAGTTCAACGTCAAATACTTAAATGCATTGAACGGCGAGATTCAGCAATTGCTGAACGGCATGCAAGGCGTCGAGTCCACGAAGGTGCTTGTAAACCTTCCGGAGGAGTCGGTATTTTTAAGTCCTGTAGATAAAGAAAAGGCTTCGGCCTCGATTATGATGAATTTTTTATCGGGTTATCGTCCGTCGCAGAAAGAAATCGACGGTTACTACAACCTCGTAAAAACAGCGGTTCCGAAGCTTGCACTGGAAGATATTACGATCACCAGTCCGCAGGGCGAGTTTAGCTCTTCGCAGGCCGGAGGCCAAGCGGGAATGGGAACGACGGAAGCGGCCGAAACGCAGTTCCAAATTCAGCGTAAATACGAAGCGGAGCTGAGAAAAAGCATTCAATCGTTCCTAGGACCTATTGTCGGCGACAACTTGGTCATTAGCGTAGCAAGCAGTTTCAATTTCGATAAGAAAAAATCGGAAGAACAGCTTGTGAAGCCGCTGGACAACAACAATAACAACGGCATCATCATTAGCGAGCAAGTCGATACGTCGAGTTCAACAAATAACGGATCTGGCGGGGTTGCGGGTACGGGCGATACGGACGTTCCGGGCTATACGGCCGGACAGGGCGGCAGCGGCGAGTCGGAGAACAGCTCGCGAGTGACGAACTACGAGCCAAGTCGGATCAATAATTTAATTGAATCCGGTCCGTATACAATCAAAGACCTGTCGGTCTCCATCGGCATCGATCAAGACAAGCTGGACCAGAACGGTATCGACAATGTGAAAGCGTATCTCGCTTCACTCGTTAGAGCACAGCTCGCCGATTCGGGTCAGGATGTAAATGATGACGTTCTAATTGACAAAAAAGTTTCAATTATTACACAAACGTTTGCAGCAAACGGCGGTGCGGCTCAATCGAATGGCTTCTTATCGACCGGTTGGATGATCGGTATCGGTGCAGCGGCTTTGGCTATTATCGCAGCATTGTCCATCATGCTTGTCCGCAGACGGAAACAACGGCAAGCGGTGGAAGAGCAATTCGCTATGGAACCGCCGGCTAACGTAGAATACCCGTCGCTGGATCTTGATATTACGAACGACAGCCAAGCGCGGAAAAATCTTGAAACTCTGGCCAAACGCAAACCGGAAGAGTTCGTTAATCTTCTTCGCACCTGGCTCGCGGAAGAATAGAGGTGGTTCAAATGGCAAGAGCGGCAACCGGACTCTCCGGCAGGCAAAAGGCTGCTATCTTACTTATTACGCTGGGACCTGAGGTTTCGGCTCAAATCTTCAAGCATTTGCGTGAAGAAGAGATCGAGCAGTTGACGCTGGAGATTGCAAACGTACGCAAGGTTGACAGCTCCGAACGCGAAACAATCATCAGCGAGTTCCATCAAATCTGTCTCGCGCAGGAATACATTACACAAGGCGGCATCAATTACGCCAAAGAAATATTGGAAAAGGCGCTCGGCGAGCAGCGCGCGGTGGAAGTTATCAACCGCTTAACTGCAACACTTCAAGTGCGGCCGTTCGACTTTGCCCGCAAAGCTGATCCGATGCAAATTTTAAACTTTATCCAAAACGAAAACTCGCAAACGATCGCTCTCGTACTCTCTTATTTGCAGTCGGAGCAATCGTCGCATATCCTGTCTTCATTGCCGCAGGAGAAGCAGGCGGAAGTTGCACGTAGAGTCGCGCTCATGGACAGTACGTCTCCGGAAGTAATCAATCAGGTCGAGCGTGTGCTCGAACAGAAGCTGTCCGCGACCGTTACACAGGATTACACGAATGCCGGCGGCATCGATTCTATCGTTCAGATTTTGAACGGCGTCGACCGAGGAACGGAACGTACCATTCTCGACGCTTTGGAGATTCAAGATCCAGAGCTGGCCGAAGAGATCAAAAAACGGATGTTCGTCTTCGAAGACATCGTCAACATCGACAATCGTTCCATTCAGCGCATCATCCGCGATATCGAAACAGCGGACTTGCAGCTTGCGCTTAAAGTGGCGAGCGAGGAAGTACGCGAAGCGATCTTCCGCAACATGTCCAAACGGATGTCCGAATCCTTCAAGGAAGAAATGGAGTTTATGGGTCCCGTTCGGTTGCGCGACGTCGAGGAAGCGCAGACCCGTATCGTCGCTACGATTCGCAGGCTAGAAGAATCCGGAGAGATCATTATCGCTCGCGGCGGAGGAGACGATATCATTGTCTAATCTGATCAAATCCGGCAGTGTGATTTCGCTTGGACAACATAAATCATTGATGACTTTGCACAGTTATGTGCTCCATTCAGAAGAGCCGGGAACGATAGAGGCGGACGAGCCTCAAGGTCCCGATCAGGAAACGGTCTCGCTGCGCGACCAAATATTGACGGATGCCAAAGCATTCGCCGAGGAGCAAGTTCGCGAAGCAGGACGCCAGAGCGAGCAAATGCTGGCCGAAGCAGAGGAACAAATCGACGCCTGGTGGCTTGAAAAACGGCTGCAGGACGAGGAGGCTCTTCAAGCTTCCAAAGAAGAAGGCTTTGCCCAAGGCATCGCAGAAGGCAGCGAGCAAGCGCGTCAGCAATTGCAGCAGGAATGGCAGCAAAAGCTCGAGGAAGCGAGCGCCATTCTGAAGGCGGCCTATGAAATGCGCGAGCAAATCATTCAGGAATCGGAGCCTTTTCTGGTCGAACTGAGCTGCGCTATTTCCGAGAAAGTGATCGGGCGGCAATTGGCCGATACGCCGGCCATCTCGCTAGAACTAATTGGCAAATCGCTTTCCCGAAGAAGAGAGCAAGGCGTCATTACGCTTTGTGTCGCTCCGGAGCACTTTGCTTTTGTGCAGGCTGCCCGCGAGGAACTCAATCTGGCCATCGATTCGCAAGCTGAATTGCAAATCTTGCCGGATGCGAAAGTGAAAGATTTCGGCTGTGTCATCCGTTCCAGCTTCGGCAGCGTCGACGCTCGTATCGATACACAGTTGACCGAGATCAAGCGCGAGCTCATCCAACTTGCGCATCACAGCAACGAAGAGCGAGGTTTGGCGGATGAACGGAATTAAGCTGGATGTTTCGAAATACATTGAACATTTACAGCCGATCGATCCAGTTCGGGTAAATGGAAAAGTTTCGCAAGTCATCGGATTGACGGTTGAATCAGAAGGACCGGATGCCAGCATCGGAGACGTATGCTACATCTACCCTGCCAAAAACGCTAAACCGATTAAAGCGGAAGTCGTCGGGTTCCGTGAAAACAAAGTCATTCTCATGCCGCTCGGCGATTTGCATGCAATCAGCCCGGGCTGCGACGTCGTAGGCACCGGCAAACCGCTCACGGTACAAGTGGGCTCCGAGTTGCTCGGCAAAGTGTTGGATGGCCTGGGTCAGCCGCTCGACGGTTCCTTATTGCCAAGCCGGATGCAGCAATATTCGACCCACAACGAACCGAGCAATCCGCTGCAAAGACCGCGAGTTACCGAACCGCTTAGTATCGGCGTTCGCGCTATCGACGGCTTGCTGACCGTCGGACAGGGACAGCGGGTAGGTATATTCGCCGGTTCCGGGGTAGGGAAGAGTACGCTGCTTGGCATGATAGCCCGCAATACGTCAGCGGATGTGAATGTTATCGCACTGATCGGCGAGCGCGGACGAGAGGTGCTCGAGTTTATCGAGAAGGATCTCGGTCCAGAAGGACTGGCCCGTTCCGTCGTCATCGTGGCGACTTCGGATCAACCGGCATTAATTCGAATCAAGGGCGCGCTCATCGCAACCTCGATTGCCGAATACTTCCGGGATCGAGGGCTGAACGTCATGCTGATGATGGACTCCGTCACCCGTTATGCGATGGCCCAGCGCGAGGTTGGGCTTGCCATTGGCGAGCCGCCGGCAACGCGCGGTTACACGCCTTCGGTTTTCGCTACACTGCCGAAACTGCTCGAAAGGGCGGGCACGGGACCGACCGGATCGATTACCGCCTTCTACACTGTATTGGTAGACGGCGACGATATGAACGAGCCAATCGCCGACGCGGTGCGCGGCATCTTGGACGGTCACATCGTACTCAGTCGACAGCTGGCGCATAAAGGACATTTTCCCGCTATCGATGTACTGGCTTCGATTAGCCGCGTAATGAAGGAAATTGTCACCGAAGAACAGCAGGACGCCGCCAACGAATTGAAACGGTTATTAGCTGTTTATAAAGATTCGGAGGACCTTATCAATATAGGGGCGTACCAGCACGGTTCCAATAAAGAAATTGATGCAGCCATCGATTATATCGATACGATCAATCGGTTTACGAGACAAAAAACGAATGAAAAGGTCGTCCTGGAAGAGGCCCAACAGCAGTTAATTAGCGATTTCCACAGGAGTTGATCTGTAAATGGCATCCTTTCGTTATTCGTATCAAAAAATCGTCGATCTGAAAACGAGCGAGAAGACGCAGGCGGAATGGCTGCTTTCGTCTGCGATCGGCGTACTGCAAGCTGAGGAGCTGACGTTGTCGGAGCTTCGGGGTAAGAGGGAAGAGTGGGAGCTCAAGCAGCTCGGTGCTTCCGAGCAAGCTGTTTCGCTTGCAGAGCTGCAAATCATGCAGCATTATATCGATTATTTGGACGCATGCATCGAGAGAAAGCTCGGTGATATAAGACGCGCTCAACATAAGGTGGACCAGAACCGGTCGCTGCTCGCTGATCGAATGAAGGACGAGAAGGTTTGGATGAAGGCGAAGGAGCATGCGCATGACCGGTTCCGGCAAGTAATGCAGCATAGAGAGCAAAACGAGCTGGACGAAATGGCTACCGTGAGGTTCGCCGCAACAGGCCCTTAAGGCTGTTTTTTGCGCGAAGGCTAGAGGGAGTGAATGAATAGTGGCAGACTTGGAAACGGAAAAGGAGAGTTACAGCGGCTTCGAGCGGCTGATGTTTATTTTGACGCCGATTTTGTTTGCCGTCGTCATGCTGGGCGTTCTGATCATCTTGTTTAACGGCGATATCCGCAATCAGGTGCTTCATTACGGCAACAAGGTTCCGCTGCTGAAGGAACTGCTTCCCGATGAAAAAAGCACGGGCAGTGCGGCCACCGATGATAACAAAATCAGGTCGGAAAACATGGGACGCAAAATTGCGGACTTGCAGGCTCAACTGACGGAGAAAGAAAACGAGCTGGCCAGTACGGCCAATCTCAAGACACAGCAGGAGCAGGAAATAAAAAAGCTGGAGACTGAAATCGAGCAGCTCAATCAATCTAATGCCAAAAAAGCGCTAGAGAACGAAGAATATGATGCCAAAATACAAGAGCTTGCCTCCATGTATGGCAAAATAACGCCAAGCAAGGCGGCGCCGATCCTGCAAGCGATGACGCTTGAGGATATGGTGCTTGTGCTAGAGGCAATGCGTCCCGATGATCGCGTTCGCGTGATGGAGAAGATGAATCCAAAAATCGCAGCCGACGCGACTGTTCAATTGAAAGATACAAAGTCGGCTAAGGATCGTCAGATAGCGGCTCTGCAAGCGGAAAAGAAGAAACTCCTTGCAGCGACCACGAAGGAAAAAGATCAATCGGCCTTGCTCGATAACGATCAGTTGAGCGCAACTTTCAAAGCGATGGATGCCAAGAGTGCCGGCAAGCTGCTCGTTTCGATGGCAGAGGTCAGCCCAAGTAAAGTGCACCGCATCTTGAACGCCGTTGACAACACGACGCGTTCCGCGATACTGGCGGAAATGTCCACGGTCAACGAGAAACTGACAGCCAAAATTATATCCAATCTCATGCCAGGCAAATAGACCAAAGTACGACCGTTCTTCCATCGCCTTGTATGGAAAGGAGGTGAAAATCATGGAAATGGGTATTTCCGGCGCAACAACAAGTCAGACTACAACGTCCGCCGCATCCTCCACAACCGGAGGAGGCCAGACGAAAGCGAACGCAGGACAATTTCAGCAAACGCTATCTGGACAGATGAACGGATCCGCATCGGCGCAAACCGATAAAGCGGGTTCGGCGTCCGCTACAATACTGTCGTCCATCGCTCCAACCGCTGTAGGCACAACGCTTGGATCGGCCGAAGCTACCGATTTGCTCGCTATTATCGATCATTTGATTGCTGAGTTAACGGCAGTCCAAGAGCAGGCGCCAAATCAAGACGAGCAGGATGCGGCAGCCGAAGAGCTGCAAGCGATGCTGGAGCAATTGCAAGCGCTTCTTGCGCTGCTTGGCGCTCCGGCCATGAATCCGTCAAACACAGCGGCAGGTCAAGGCGAGCAAGACCCAGAGAATGGCGGAGGCAAACTGGAATCAGTAAAACAGCATCTGCAAACGTCGCTGTTCCAACTCCAAGAACTGCTTCAAGACGGCACGATGAAGCGCGTACAGCAGCAAGAACCTACGCAATTGGTACTCAAACAGTTGCAAACGCTTGGCGAAGCGCTCCAAACTCGCAAGGAGGCTGGCGCGGAGGCAAAGCTTACACAAGCAGTCGAAACGACAGCTGCTCCAACCGCATCGCAATCGGCATGGCTTCAGCGCTTAAGCGATAAGGCGGGACATCCGTCCGTACTGCTTGCGGCTGTAGAGTCGACTGAAACGGAATTAACCGGCCGTCTGACTGCGTTAACCGGCGAAGAATCGCAAACGGTGCAGCAACCAGCCGTAATTCTAGCTGATACGGCGCGTCACTCGTCCATTCATCAGGCAGCAAAAGCGTTGCTGCAACCTTATGTGCAAGTCGATGCATTTGCCGATAAGATGACCAGCTTCGTACAAAAGCTTAACTTCAGCATATTGGGAGATGGGTTATCGGAAGCGAAGCTGCAGCTGTTCCCGGAACAGCTTGGTCAAGTCGACGTTCGCATTTCGGTGCAGAACGGTATTTTGACAGCTGTATTCCGAGCTGACTCAGCAAGCGCAAAGGACATGCTGGACAATCAAATGGCGCAATTGAGAGCTTCGCTTCAGGCGCAAGGTCTATCGGTGGACAAGCTTGAAGTAACGCACAGCGAAACGGCTTCTCAGCTTTCGAACGGTTATTTGGGCCAAGGCGACAGCAGGCAATCGTTCTCCAACCGCGAACAGTCGAAGGGCGATTGGGTTGGTGACGACGGCAGCTTCGAAGAGGACGTAACCGAGCAAATTGCAATTCAGGATTTGGGCTTTGGCCGCGCGGTCAACGCAACTGCCTAGATAAGCCATAAGACGGTGCGAGAGTAGGACGGGGGTGAATGAAGTGGCAACTGCAGGCGTTTCTTCGAGATTAAGATGGCCCGATTACGACACGGCGAACAAGCCGCAAAAAACGGCTGAAGAAAATCAGCAATTGGACAAGGACGATTTCTTTAAAATCTTAATTACTCAGCTTCAAAATCAGGATCCGACGCAGCCTTTGCAGGACCGTGAATTCATTGCTCAAATGGCGCAATTTACTTCGGTAGAACAAATGATGAACGTGTCGAAACAGTTGACGCTGCTCAGGCAAAATCTCGGTTCGGCTTCCAGCATGATTGGTAAGGAAGTACAGTGGAACGAAATGAACGATAAGGGTGAAGCTGTCATTCAATCGGCGGTAGTGCAAGGCATCGTTATCAAGAATGGCGAGCAATACGCGAAGTTTGGCGATGACACGATGGTTCTAATCGATCATTTGATTTCCATTTCTGAACCGGGCGAGAAGCCTTCGGACTCTTCCGGAAGCGGAGGCGAAGCCGAATGAGTGAGAGCATGAGAATCGGTCATATTTTACCGGTCAAAGCTTCGCTGCTGCAGAACCAGCAGAAGGCGCAAACGGCAAACACCGCCCCCGCCAGCGAGTTCAATAAGCTGTTGAAGGCGTCGGAGCTGAATTTTAGCCACCATGCGGAGACGCGTATGAAGCAAAGAGGCATTCAACTGCAGCCGGAAGCGTTGTCCAAAATTATGGACGCGGTGAAGGAGGCGGAAACGAAAGGCGCGGTAGATTCGTTAATCGTGTTGAAAGATGTTGCGATGATCGTCAACGTGCCTAGTCGAACCGTAGTAACGGCGATGGATGGTACTCAACTTCACAGCAACGTTTTCACTCAAATCGACAGCGCGGTCATTATCAATTAAAGGGCCGGACCGACAGGAAGCCCTAGAGCTGCGGACCGACTGAAGCAGCCTTTTATCCGCGGATAGCGGAATCAAAAACCAAGAGGGGGATTTACCCATGTTAAGATCGATGTATTCCGGCGTGTCCGGCATGCGCGGTTTTCAAACTAAGCTTGACGTGATCGGCAACAACATTGCAAACGTAAATACGGTTGGCTTTAAAGGCGGCCGCGTTATGTTCAGCGACGTTCTCAGCCAGACGACAGCCGGTGTTACCGGCGCGGTTCAAGGCGAAACGGCAGGCGTCAATGCGAAGCAAATCGGTCTCGGCGTGTCGGTCGCATCTATCGACACGATGCATACGCCCGGCAGCGCGATGACGACGAACAATCCTCGTGACTTCCGGATTGACGGCGACGGCTTTTTTGTCGTCAGCCAGGGCGACGGCGCTCCTCAATTTTTCACTCGCGCAGGCAATTTCACCGTGGATGCGGCGAGACAACTCGTAACGAACGAGGGTATGTTTGTGCTTGAAGCGGGCGGGGGACTTATTGAGATTCCTGAAGACGTTGTTTCCTTCAGCGTCGGCCAAGACGGCTGGATTCGCGGCATCACTGGCGAGGACGAAGTTGTAGAAATCGCGCAAATCGGCTTGGTGAAGGTAGTCAATCCTAGCGGTTTGCTTAAAGTGGGCAGCAATATGTACCAAATTACACCGAATGCCAATCCAGACGGCGCATTTGACATTGTAACCGCAAATGATCCTGACCTGGGAACGGGCGCTATCATTTCCGGTCAGCTTGAAATGTCGAACGTCGACCTGACGGCGGAGTTTACTGAGATGATCGTCGCGCAGCGCGGCTTCCAAGCGAACTCCCGTATCATCACAACGTCTGACGAAATCCTGCAAGAAGTTGTAAACCTGAAGCGATAATCGCTTCTAATTAATCCGCGGGAGGCGCAACGCCTCCCAAAGATGTGAGGGGGCAGCTTATGATCACCGTAACTCGGTTAAATGGCACGAAAGTGATGATTAATGCTCTTCTGATCGAAATGGTCGAGGAGACGCCTGATACGATCATTACGTTAACGACAGGCAAAAAAATCATAGTGGCGGAAAAATCGTCCGAACTTCAGCTGTTGGTCTCGAGTTATTTGCGCACGATCGGCGTTTACGCGGCGACCCAGAAGAGCGAACAAACGGAGGGTCCATTGTCATGAGAAAAATGTTGCCATGGTTGGTTTCTACTTTGCTGGCGATCACGCTGATTGTCATCGTAGCAATTATTTTGATTAAGCCAGTTATTGAAGGCATCGGTAGCGATAAAGGTACAGATACAAAGCCGGTAGCCGTCAAAAAGCTCTCGGCGGAGAAGCGGGTGGAGGTTACTTCCGAACTGAAGGACTTCAAGCGTAATTTGCGCGATCCGGAGTACGTCGTTTTGATGAGCTTCGCTTTCCAATTAGACAGCAAAAAAACGAAAGAACAATTCGACAAACTGCTCGATATTGAAATCAGACCGATTATTAACCGTACGATTGCTGATATGTCAGCCGAGGACTTGCAAGGATCCGAAGGCGAGGACATGCTCGAATCGAAGCTGTTGAATCTGATCAATCCGATTTTGCCTGAAGGCAAGAAGCTGATCAAGGTGGAAATAACGAACTTTATTATTACGCAGATTTAAAACTTGATGCCGACATGCCTTGAAGGGGGTGAGAAAGTTGGTTGACGTACTATCGCAGAATGAGATTGACGCGCTGCTGGCCGCGTTATCATCCGGTGAAATGGATGCTGACGAACTGAAGAAGGAAGAAGTCACGAAAAAGGTCAGAATTTACGATTTTAAGCGCGCCGTTCGTTTTTCGAAGGATCATATCCGAAGCTTGACGCGCATACACGAGAACTTCGCGCGATATCTAACAACCTATTTCTCAGCGCAGCTTCGCACATTTGTCCAAATTAGCGTCGTGCAGGTCGAACAGCTGCCGTACGACGAGTTTATCCGTTCTATTCCGAAAATGACCATTTTGAACATTTTCGAAGCCGAGCCGCTAGAGGGCCGCATGGTGCTCGAAGTGCACCCGAACGTCGCTTATGCGATGGTGGACCGGTTATTGGGCGGACAAGGCATCGCGCCTGCAAAAATCAACAGTTTGACGGAAATAGAAACGATCGTTATGGAACGCATTTTTAGAGGAACGTTCGAAAGCTTGCAAGAGGCTTGGAAGACGGTCATCGATCTTTCTCCTCGGTTAGATTCGCTGGAAACGAATCCGCAATTTATGCAAATCGTTTCTCCAAACGAGACGATCGCGCTTATCTCGCTTAGCACGAAAATCGGCGATACGACGGGGATGATCAACCTTTGTATTCCTCATGTCGTGCTGGAGCCGATCATGCCGCATTTATCCGCTCACCATTGGTTCGTATCCCAGAAGAAGGAACGGATTCAAGAGGAAGTGGAAATGCTGGAGCATCGGGTCAGTAGAGCGAAGCTGCCAATTGTGGCTGAGCTTGGCGAATCCTCGCTTACGATTCAAGAGTTTCTGGGCTTGTCCGTCGGCGACGTTATTTCATTAAATAAACCGATCAATGATGGATTGCAGATCAAAGTGGGAGAGAAGTTGAAATTTATCGGCAGCGCCGGCTCGGTCAAAGATCGGTTAGCCGTTCAAGTGGATCAAGTTGTCAGCGAAGGGGCGGAAGAAGAATATGACGAGTAAAGATTATTTATCGCAAGAGGAAATCGATGCGTTGTTGAACCAGTCTGCAGGCGACTCGGATGCAAGCGTTCAGCAGAGCGACGCGCTTGAACTGTCCGACCTGCTCACCTCGATCGAACAAGACGCTTTGGGCGAGATCGGCAACATTACGTTCGGAAGCGCCGCAACGGCTCTTTCGACACTGCTCGGCAAAAAAGTCGACATTACGACGCCGCAAGTGACGTTTATTAAGCGCGATCAGCTTTCCGACGAGTTTCCGAAGCCGCATGTAGCGGTCAGTGTACAGTACGTAGACGGTTTTGAGGGCATTAACTCGCTGGTCATCAAGACGAAAGACGCGCAAGTGATCGCCGATCTTATGCTTGGCGGAGAAGGCAACGTCACTTCCGAGGAATTGAACGAAATACATATTAGTGCGGTACAAGAGGCGATGAACCAGATGATGGGTTCGTCGGCGACATCCATGTCGACGATCTTCAACCGGTTGGTCAATATTTCTCCGCCAGGAATCGACATTCTGGATGTTGATAACGGAAACGGCATGGCACAGCTGCCTCCGGTCGACGTTTTTATTAAAATTTCGTTCCGTTTGATGATTGGCGATCTTATTGACTCTACCATTATGCAACTGCTTCCGGTCACGTTTGCCAAGCAAATGGTATCCACGCTGATGGGCGGAGGAGCAGAGGAGCTAGCGGCGCCGGCTGAACCTGTGCAAGAGCAGGCTGCTCCTTACGCGGCAGCCGTTCAAGAGCCAATTCAAGCGCAAGCCCAGACGGCAGCTGCGGCGCAGTCGCACCAGCAGCCAGCTCCGCAAGCCTACTATGAAATGCCGGCAGCGCCGCAAGGTCCTCAAGGACCGCAAACTTACGGCAATCCGGTAGGGCGAAACGTTAATGTGCAGCCGGTTCAGTTCTCGAATTTCAATCAACCGCAATTTATGCCAACAAATGACACAAATCTTAATTTACTTCTCGACATACCGCTCAAGGTTACCGTAGAATTAGGAAGGACCCAGAAGCAAATTAAGGATATTTTGGAATTGTCGCAAGGTTCGATTATCGAGCTGGACAAGCTGGCTGGCGAGCCTGTTGATATATTGGTGAACAACAAGCTGATTGCCAAAGGCGAGGTTGTCGTCATCGACGAGAACTTCGGCGTTCGGGTAACGGATATCGTAAGCCAATGGGACCGTATTCAAAAATTACAATAACACCCTAGGAGGAAAAAAGAAGATGGCAAACCGCATTCTAATCGTTGACGACGCAGCTTTTATGCGCATGATGATCCGAGACATTTTATCCAAGAACGGCTACGAAGTCGTCGGTGAGGCGCAAGACGGCGCGCAAGCGGTGGAGAAGTACAAGGAATTAAAGCCGGACTTGATCACAATGGACATTACGATGCCGGAGATGGACGGAATATCCGCTCTGAAAGAGATCAAAAAGCTCGACGGCAACGCCAAAGTGATAATGTGCTCCGCGATGGGACAGCAAGCGATGGTCATCGACGCGATTCAAGCGGGTGCGAAAGATTTCATCGTTAAGCCTTTCCAAGCGGACCGAGTGATTGAAGCGATTAAGAAAACGCTCGGGTAGTGGCATGAGCTTCCGCTTAAAACCGATTGCCAAGCTTCTTATGCTGTCTTCGGCGGGTATCGCGTCTTGGCCGGCCCTTGCGGCCGCCGAAGCGATAAACGATAGCTCCGATCCGCTTCCTTATAGCGGTCCAAGCAATATTACAAGCAATTTAATATGGGTTTTCTTCTCGTTGGCAATCGTAATCGTACTTATTGTTTTCGTAATGAAATGGTTGTCTCAGCGCAACCGGGTATGGGGAACGAACCGTTCGGTCCGTTCGCTCGGCGGTGTTGCGCTTGGACAAAACAATTCTTTGCAAGTCGTGGAGCTTGCCGGCAAAATCTACGTCGTCGGCGTCGGCGAAAATGTGACGCTGCTCGACAAAGTCGAAGATGCCGAACAAGTGCAAGCCATTCTGGAGGCCATGGACCGACCGGCTGGAAACGGATGGTCGCCTGCCGCCTTCACGGATCTGCTCAGCAAGTTTCGCAAGCGCGACGGCAAGGAGCCGTCCAACGAACAGTGGAATCAGGAGGCGTCTTCGTTTCAATCGATGCTGAACGATAACCTGTATCGGCAAGCGGATCGTAAGCAGCAGCTGGAGTCGCTGTTTAAAGACGACAAACTTAATGAACGGTTGATGGATGACAATGAAAAATAAATGGTGGATCTCGATTGCCGTCGTACAGTTGGCCGTCATGCTGCTTTTCCTGCCGCATGCATACGCCGAACCGCTGCCGAATGTGGAGATTAATATCGGAGACGGCGCGGAAGGCTCGGGAACGAGTACGCTGTCGATTCTGCTGTTAATTACAGTACTTAGCATCGCGCCGGCAATTCTTGTTCTGATGACCAGCTTTACCCGCATCGTGGTCGTGCTCGGCTTCGTCCGCACGTCAATCGGTACACAGCAAATGCCGCCCAACCAAGTGTTGATCGGCCTGGCTCTTTTTCTAACCTTTTTTATTATGGCGCCGACATTTTCGCAAGTGAACGAGGTTGCGCTTCAGCCTTATATGAAGGGAGAAATCTCGCAGACGGAAGCGTTCGAGAAGGCCGCCGTGCCGATGAAAAAGTTTATGTTTTCCCATACTCGCGAGAAAGACCTGCTGCTGTTCATGAATTATACGAAGACGGAGAAGCCGGAAACGTATGAAGACATACCGCTGACGGTGCTCGTCCCCGCTTATGCGATAAGCGAGCTGAAAACAGCGTTTCAGATGGGCTTTATGATCTTTATTCCGTTTCTCGTCATCGACATGATCGTATCCAGTACACTGATGGCGATGGGGATGATGATGCTTCCGCCGGTTATGATATCGCTGCCGTTCAAGCTGCTTCTGTTCGTCCTGGTAGACGGCTGGTACTTAATCGTCAAATCGCTGCTGCTCAGCTTTAACACTTGACGGCAGAGAGGGAGGAACGGAATGAGTGTTGATTTCATCATCGGTTTGGCCGGACAAGCCGTCTATACGGTATTGAAAGCCAGCGCGCCTATGCTCATTCTTGCTTTGGTCGTCGGTCTGATCGTCAGTATATTTCAAGCGACCACGCAAATCCAGGAGCAGACGTTAGCTTTTGTGCCCAAAATCGTAGCGGTATTTATTTCTCTCCTCGTTTTCGGTCCATGGGTTTTGAATACGATCGTCGATTTCACTTACAATCTGCTGAATAATTTGCATAAATACATCGGATAGGCTGTGAATCGGAGCGATGGAGCAGTTTTTGCAAAGTTTTCCTGTATTTCTGTTGATTTTTTGCCGCATTACCGCATTTTTTGTAGTCGTGCCTCCGTTTTCATTGCGCGGAGTACCGAACACCTTCAAGATCGGCCTCGGTTTTTTCATTTCCCTTATCGTCTTTCTGACGTACGGGGTGAACCAATCGATTCCGGCGGATGCGCAATACATACTATTTGTTATACGTGAAGTGCTGCTAGGCTTACTGATGGGCTTTCTGGTCTATCTGTTTTTTACCGTCGTACAAACGGCGGGGGCGCTGATGGATTTGCAAATCGGATTTGCGATGGCTAATATCGTCGATCCGATGACGGGCATTTCGTCGCCAATGCTAGGCAACTTCAAATACATGCTGCTCATTATGGTATTCCTTCTAATGAACGGTCATCACTACTTATTAACGGCGCTGATGGACAGCTATCAATGGGTGCCGTTAAGCAATGAGTTGTTCGGAAGGTTCGCCGAAGGAAACTTAACCGAATATTTGACGAGAGCATTAGGCAATACGTTCGTGCTGGCGCTTCAGATGGCTTCTCCAATCGTCATCGCGCTGTTCCTGACGGACGTTGGGCTTGGGTTTCTCGCCAAAACGGCGCCGCAATACAACGTATTCGTCGTCGGTATTCCGCTTAAAATTATTGTCGGTCTGTTCGTTCTCTTTCTGATGATGCCTGGAATGGCCATGCTGTTCGAACGATTGCTCGGCATTATGTTCGACAATTTGAATCAGCTGCTTGGCATTATTCGGGGAGCGGATAGTCAATAGGGGAGGCTGCAACCGGTGCATAACTATCGTTTCAAGCTCGACTTGCAGCTGTTTAACCAAGAAAAGACGGAAAAAGCGACGCCGAAGAAAGTGCAGGAGGCAAGAAAAAAGGGCCAGGTGTCGAAATCGGCAGAGCTGCCGGGCGCCTTTATCCTGCTGTTTGTCTTCATGACCTTCGCCATGCTCGGTAACTATTACAAGGAACGGATCATGGCTATTTTCGATCTGTTGTTTCATAACTGGCTGACGATGGATTTGAACGGAAGCACGGTATTTGTCCTGTTCAATAATTTACTCATCGATATGCTGCTTATGCTCGTCCCGATTTTTGCGGTAGCTGTAATCGTCGCAATAGTCGGAAATGTAATGCAATTTGGTTTTCTCTTAACGGGAGAGCCGCTCAAGATGAAGCTTAACAAGCTGAATCCGATTAATGGTTTCAAGCAAATTTTCTCCACTCGTTCGTTAGTGGAATTTCTAAAGAGCATCACCAAGTTGCTTATCATCGGAATACTCGTCTATCAGGCGATTGCCTCCGATTGGGAGCGCGTGATGGTACTCTCCAGCTTGCCTCTTCAGCAAATATTCAGCTTCGCGGCAAGCGTCACCGTCAAGCTCGGCATTCAGATTGGCGCAGTACTGGTCGTCATCGCATTTGCCGATTACATGTACCAGCGCTACTCGCATGCGAAAAGCTTGCGGATGTCCAAACAGGACATAAAAGATGAATTCAAGAAAACCGAGGGCAATCCGCTGATCAAAGGGCGGATTCGCGATCGGCAGCGCCGTATGGCGATGCAGCGGATGATGCAGGAGGTTCCAAAAGCGGATGTCGTAATTACGAACCCAACGCACTTTGCAATTGCCATACAGTACGACGCGACAAAAATGGAGGCGCCGATCATTCTCGCTAAAGGGATGGATCATGTGGCGCTCAAAATTAAAGAGGTCGCGAAGGAGCACGGCGTTGTGACAATGGAAAACAAACCGCTGGCCAGAGCGCTGTATGAACGGGCTGACATCGGAGACTCCATACCTGCAGATCTGTTCCAGGCTGTGGCGGAAGTGCTCGCATATGTATACAAATTGAAAGGCCGTACGAAATCATCTTAAGAAAGGGAGGAGGCAGCATCATGAAAATAAAAGATCTAACTATCCTGCTCGGGATCATCGGTATCGTACTCATGATGGTAATTCCCATCCCGCCTCTCCTGCTAGATATATTGCTTATTTTGAATATATCGATCGCGTTGGTTATTCTGCTTATCGCCATGAATACGAAGGAAGCGCTCGATTTCTCGATCTTCCCGGCTATATTGCTTATCACGACCTTATTCCGGCTGGCGCTGAACGTCTCGACGACCCGCAATATTTTGCTTCATGCCCATGCGGGCGAGGTCGTAAAGACGTTTGGCGACTGGGTTGCCGGAGGACAGGTGGCCATCGGCTTTATCGTCTTCCTCATTCTGGTCGTCGTTCAGTTTATCGTCATTACGAAAGGCTCCGAGCGCGTAGCCGAAGTTGCGGCGAGATTTACGCTCGACGCGATGCCCGGCAAACAGATGAGTATCGATGCTGATTTGAACGCCGGCCTCATTAATGAGCAGCAAGCGCGCGAGCGCCGCTCTAAAATCGAGCGGGAAGCGGATTTCTACGGCGCAATGGACGGCGCGAGCAAGTTCGTAAAAGGCGATGCCATTGCGTCAATCATCATCTTGTTAATCAACTTGATCGGCGGTTTCATTATCGGTATGGCCGTACATGGATTTGGCTTCCAAGAGGCGTTGTCAACTTATTCGATCTTGACGATCGGTGACGGTCTCGTCAGCCAAATTCCGGCGCTGCTTATTTCCACAGCGGCCGGCCTAATCGTAACGAGAGCCGCTTCTGATGGCAACATGGCCGACGATCTAACCAGTCAGCTGTTTAAATATCCAAAGCTGCTGTATATCGTTGCTGGAACGATTCTGATGCTGGGATTGTTCACGCCGATCGGCCTGCTTCGCACGCTTCCGTTCTCGGCGCTGCTCGCCTATGGCGGATGGAGAATGCAGAAGTCGCTCGACAAGCAGCAGGAACAGGAAGAAATGCTTGTCGAGGAGCAGCAAATCGAAGAGGTTCGAAGCCCTGAGAGCGTCGTGTCCTTGCTTCAGGTCGACCCGATCGAATTCGAGTTTGGCTACGGACTTATCCCGCTCGCAGATACGCAGCAGGGCGGCGATTTGCTAGACCGGATCATTATGATCAGGAGGCAATGCGCGCTTGAGCTCGGTCTTATCGTGCCGGTCATCCGGATACGCGATAACATTCAGCTCAAGCCGAACGAATACGTCATTAAAATTAAAGGCAACGTCGTTGCTCGCGGCGAGTTACTGCTGAACCATTACCTCGCGATGAGCCCAGGTATCGAAGATGATTCGATTATCGGCATCGAGACGACAGAGCCGGCCTTCGGCCTGCCTGCCGTTTGGATCGACGAGGCCATGAAGGAACGAGCCGAGCTTTCGGGCTATACGGTTGTCGATCCGCCTTCGGTCGTGGCGACCCATTTGACGGAAATTATTAAGCGCCATGCGCATGAGCTGATTGGCCGCCAGGAAACGAAAGCGCTTGTCGAGAACGTGAAGGATTCGTATCCGGCTTTGATCGAAGAATTGATTCCTTCCATACTAACAATCGGCGATTTACAGAAGGTGCTGGCAAAGCTGCTTCGCGAGAAAGTGTCGATCCGGGATCTGGTAACGATCTTCGAATCGCTAGCCGATCAAGGCGCCTATACGAAGGATACGGATATATTGACCGAGTATGTGCGTCAAGCGTTGTCTCGTCAAATCACCCAGCAATTCTCTGCTGCGGGAGATACGCTTCGTGTCATTACAGTCGGCCCGGCGCTGGAGAAGAAAATCGCCGAATCGGTGCAGCAATCGGAACAGGGAACCTATATCGCTCTCGATCCGATCGTGACGCAGCAAATCTACTCCAGATTAAACGAGCAGGTGATGAAGCAAATTCAAACCGGCCAGCAGCCTGTCGTATTAACTTCGCCGACTATACGGATGTACTTGCGGCAAATTGTCGAGCGCACGATGCAGGACGTACCGGTTATTTCCTACAGCGAGCTGGAGCCTAACATTGAAGTTCAAAGCGTTGGGGTGGTGAACTTATGAGGGTGAAACGATACATCGTTAATGCTTTGCCGGAAGCTTTGCCGATGATTCGCAGCGAGCTCGGCAAGGATGCCGTTATTTTGAACACGAAGGAAATTCGCGTAGGCGGATTTCTTGGAATGTTCAAAAAGAAGAAGATGGAAGTGATCGCCGCCGTCGAATCGAACGGCCGGCAGGAGAAAGCGGCGCAGCCGCGGAAGCAGCCTCCCGCTGAATATGAGGCGGTCATAAGCGCCATCAACGAAACGGTCCGGAAGCAGAGCTCAGCTGCTTCCGCCCAACCAATTACAGAGCCCGTTCCGAATGCGTCGGCAGCGGCGACGGCGGTCATGGACCGCCCGTTGCCGTCGCAGGCGCTTAATCGGATTAATGACGAATTGATGGATGAGATACGAGTTATTAAGCAATCGCTGCTGCAGTTGCAGACGAAACAACCGGGACAAGAAATGCCAGTGCCTTTGAAGGCGCTGTACGAACGATTGACCGAGCAGGAAGTAGAGCCTGACTTGATACGCCGCTTGTTGGACGAGCTGGAATTGAGGAGACAGGAACAGCCGGATTCCTTCGACGAGGTGGCGGCATGGAACGGCGCGCGCGAGCTCATCACAGAATGGATGACGCCGTATTGCGGCGAGTTGCTGAAAGCGGATGCCAGAGTCGTTCATTTCGTCGGACCTACCGGCGTCGGCAAGACGACGACGATCGCCAAGCTGGCGGCCGAACAGACGATCAAGCTGGGCCGTCGCGTCGGTTTCGTTACTTCTGACACTTACCGAATTGCGGCCGTCGATCAGTTGCGGACATACGCCAACATCTTGAACGTACCGATCGAAGTCGTATTTTCACCGATGGATTTACCGAAAGCATTTGTTCAACTGGAAGACCGCGAGCTCATCTATATGGACACGGCGGGACGAAATTTCCGAAATGAGCTGCATGTTTCGGAAGCGTACAGCCTGCTCCAAACGAGCGAAGCAAGCGAAACGGTGCTGGTGCTCAGCTTGACCGGCAAAACGAAGGACATGACGGCGGTTGCGGACAATTTCGTTAAATACGGAGTAGGCAAAGCGCTCTATACGAAGCTCGATGAAACGTCGGTTTTTGGTTCCATTTTAAATTTGACGCTGCAGTACGGACTGAAGCCGACCTATGTCGGACGCGGTCAGAATGTGCCGGATGACATTGCTCCGTTCGAGCTGGCCGGATATGTGAGCGAGCTGTTGGGAGCGCCAGGGCCATGAATGATCAAGCCGAAGCGCTACGCAACCTCGTCAAGCAATCGGGCAACAGCAGAGCGACGCGCATCGTCACAGTAACAAGCGGTAAAGGCGGCGTCGGCAAATCGAATTTCAGCCTTAATTTTGCATTGTCGCTGCAGCGGCTAGGGCAAAAGGTTCTCCTCTTTGACGCTGACATCGGGATGGCGAATATCGACGTGCTGCTTGGCGTCAGCTCTCCCTACCATCTCTATCATTTGCTCAAGCTGGACAAAACGATCTGGGACATTATCCAGCTCGGACCAAACGGACTTCATTTTATCGCTGGAGGATCGGGCTTCAATGATTTACTAGATTTGTCCGACGAAGAGCTGCATAAGTTTATGGATCAGATAGGCAAGCTTCACGGCATGTACGATGTCATCCTGTTCGATACGGGAGCAGGGCTGTCGAAGGAAACGGCAAGGTTCATTGCGGCGGCGCAGGAGGCCATTGTCGTGACGACGCCGGAGCCGACATCGATCACGGATGCATACGCACTGATCAAGATGGTGAAGGGCATGGGCATTGATGCAAGCTTTAAGCTCGTAGTCAATCGGGCGGTTGACCGGAAAGAGGGCAAACAGACGATCGATAAGATCGCTATGGTGGCGCAGCGTTTTCTCCACTCGGAATTGCCTTCTCTCGGCATCGTGCCGGACGATCCGAACGTGTCCAAAGCGGTCAAACGGCAAGTGCCTTTTACGATCGCCTATCCCGGAACGGATGCAGCAAGAGCGATCGAAGACATTGCGAAACGTTATCTGGAATCGGATGTTTCAGCGGCTTCCGATGTCTCCGAGACAACCGGAGGCGTCAAAGGATTTTTACATAAAATGTTCAGGCTATCGAGATAGTCCTTTGCCAACAAGGGGGAAAACAATGGCTCCTTATCGCATTCTCGTCGTGGACGATTCACCGTTCATGCGAAAAATTTTTAGCGATTTCATTTTACAAGACGAGCAGTTTACGATAGCGGGCACCGCAGCGAACGGTCTTGAAGCGATCCAGGCGGTAGAGACGCTAAAGCCGGATGCGATCACGCTCGACTTGGAGATGCCAGAGATGAACGGTATCGACGCGCTCCAGATCATCATGAAGCGGTATCCGCTTCCCGTTATCATGCTGTCCGGCATCAGCGAAGAGAACACCCGGGAGACAATCAAAGCGCTTCAGTACGGTGCTTTCGACTTTATTCGAAAGCCGTCCGGCGCGAACTCCAACGATATCGTGCAAGTCAGCGAGCTGCTGCTTGAGAAGCTGACCATAGCCGTGCTGACGAAGCGTCACGCTTCGTCCTTCGAAACGCGCGAGCCCGATCCGGATCAGCAGTTGCTGAGACTGAAGCGCGAGCAACAGGAACAGCGGCTGCAAGCGCTTGGCGAGGCGCTCGAGCAGGCGAAGGAAGCGGTGGAGAAGCCTGTGAAGCCGGCAGCGAAGCCGCTTTCGAAGCCACAGACTGGGCCGCTGGACAAGCAGGCAGACAAGCAAGGGGAGTCGAAGTCGAGGAAACGGGATACGACAACGCCGTTAACTGGCGGGGAAGCAACGTTCAAGCCGCTGCCGGAGCGCGCGCTCAAACGGCCGGCCGAAGCTTTACCTCCGGCACGGACCGAGCGGCAAAAGCAAGGAAAGAAGCTTGCACCGCCAAGCGAGGTCGCATCTGTCCGTGCCGGCGACTTCCGCCATATTATTGCCATTGGCACGTCGACAGGCGGCCCGCGCGCTTTGCATGAGGTAATCAGCTCTCTGCCGGCCGGATTGCCGGCGCCGGTGCTTGTTGTCCAGCATATGCCGCCTAAGTTTACAAAGTCCCTCGCGCAGCGGCTCGACAGCTTTAGCGCTTTGCAGGTCGTCGAGGCGACGCAAGGAGAGCGGCTGCAGCCGGGAGTTGTCTATGTTGCGCCAGGCGGCTATCACTTGGAGGTCGCGCGGGACGCGAACGGTTACAGCGTTCAGTTGAACCAGCAGCCGCCGCGCAATGGACACCGGCCTTCGGTGGATGTGCTGTTCGAATCACTCGTTCCTTATCAGGAGCTGAAGCGTCATGCCGTTATTATGACCGGCATGGGCAGTGACGGCGCTAAAGGAATGAAGTTGCTTGCCGAGAGCGGGGCGGAATCGACAATTGCGGAGTCGGAAGAAACTTGCGTCGTCTACGGCATGCCGCGCTGCGCGGTGGAAGCCGGAGCTGCAAGCGTCGTTTTGCCGCTGAACCGAATCGCTTCCGAACTCGGTCAGCTCGTAACGAAATCGTAAAGCCAAAGTCGAAACAGGAGGTGCAGCACCATGGATATGAATGCTTATCTGTCGATGTTTATCGACGAGTCCAACGATCATTTGCAAGCTTTGAATGAAAACTTACTGCGACTGGAAGGCGAGCCGGAAGATTTGACGATTGTACAGTCTATCTTCCGTTCGGCCCATACGCTGAAAGGCATGTCGGCAACGATGGGCTTCGAGGATTTGGCTTCGCTGACGCACGAGATGGAGAACGTGCTCGATCTTGTGCGGAACAGCAAGCTGAAGATGGACAGCTTTATTTTCGATACGTTGTTCAAAGGATTGGACGCGCTGGAAGCGATGGTGCAGGACATTGTTGGCGGCGGGACGGGCAAGGCCGATGTTACGGCGATCGTCGCTTCGCTGCAATCGATTTTTAAAGGCGAGTACAAAACGGGCGGGGGCGCTGCAGCAACAGCAGCCGGCACGCCAAGCAAAGGAACGTCTCAGAGCGGCGGCGCGGTCGACTTGGATGAATTCCAAATGTCGATTTTGCTGCAATCGATCGAGAGCGGCCTGCAAGCTTACCATATTCAAGTTCATATTAACGAGGATTGCGTCCTGAAAGCGGCGCGCTCTTATATGGTGTTCGATTTACTGGAGCGAGCGGGAGAGATTGTCAAGTCCGAGCCTTCGGTACAGGACCTGGAGCAAGAGAAATTTGACCGTTCCTTCGTCGTCTTTACGATTTCGAAGCTTTCTTCGGAGGAACTGCAAAAGCAAATTTTGTCGGTGTCCGAGATTGAATCGGCTGCGGTGACGCTGCTGGATGAGGAGTCTCTCACATTGCTAGGCACGAAACCGAAAGAACCGGAAGCGCCGGCCGAGAAACCTGCGACTGCAGTATCGGCTGCGGCAAGCGAAGCACCTGTCGCACAAGCGGCCGCGGCGCGCAGCCAGACCGCTGCTGCCGGAGCATCGGCTCCCGTGTCCAGAACGATTCGCGTCGACATTGATCGGCTTGACACGCTCATGAATTTATTCAGCGAGCTTGTCATCGATCGCGGCCGCTTGGAACAACTTTCCAGCGAAATCAAGCGCAGCGAACTATCAGAAACGGTTGAGCATATGTCTCGCGTCACCTCGGATCTGCAAAGCATCGTACTGAAGCTTCGAATGGTACCGGTCGACACCGTATTCAACCGCTTCCCGCGGATGGTTCGCGATTTGGCCAAGTCGCTCGACAAGAAAATCGATCTCATTATTACAGGCGCGGATACGGAGCTTGATCGTACCGTCATCGACGAGATCGGCGATCCGCTCGTCCACTTGCTTCGCAATTCGGTCGATCACGGCATTGAGACAGTGCAGGATCGGCTCGCGGCGGGCAAACCGGAAAACGGCACGATTCATCTGAGAGCATTCCACAGCGGCAATCATGTGTTTATCGAAGTGGAAGAGGATGGCGCCGGTATCAACCGCGAGAAAGTGCTAAAGACGGCTATCAAGAACGGAGTCGTGACCGAAGAGGAAGCGAAGAGACTGAGCAATGACGAGATTCATATGCTTATTTTCGCGGCTGGCTTCAGTACGGCGGATAAAATTTCGGATATTTCAGGTCGTGGCGTAGGTCTTGATGTTGTTCGTTCCAAAATCACGTCGCTCGGCGGCAACGTTACCGTCGATTCGGCGCTTGGTAAAGGGACGAAGTTTTCGGTTCAGCTGCCGTTGACGCTGTCGATCATTTCGGCAATGCTCATCAAGCTGGGCTCCGAGAAATATGCGATTCCGCTCTCTTCGATTATCGAGACGGGTATTGTCCGTAAGGAACAAATATTGAACGTGCACGGCAATCGGATGATCGAGTTCCGCGGTTCGGTTATTCCGCTCATTTCGCTCAGCCGCGTGTTCGAATCGCCGGACTATAGCGAGAAGGACGAGGAAGAGACGGAAATCGTCGTTATCCGCAAGGGAGACAAATGGGCGGCGCTGACGGTCGACGAATTTATCGGCCAAAGCGAAATCGTGCTGAAATCGCTGGGTAAATATTTAACGAACATCGAAGCGATCTCTGGCGCGACTATTCTAGGCGACGGGCAAGTGGCTTTGATTATCGATACAAACGCACTAATTAAATAATAGGGAGGGTTTCAAGATGGGAGAAGAATTGAAAGTAATTGTATTTGGTCTTGGAGATGAAGAATACGGCATCGAGGTGGACAAAGTCCGGACCATCGAACGGCTGTCCCCGATCACTCGCGTTCCGAAAACGCCGGGTTTCATTAAAGGCGTTATCAATCTGCGCGGCATCGTCGTTCCGATTATCGATTTGCGCGGCCGGTTTGGATTGGCCGAAGCGGCTCCTACCGAGAACACCCGCATTATCGTCGTTGCGGTAGCGGATCTAGAAGTCGGCTTTATCGTAGACGCAGCCAATGACGTTATCGATATCGATACGGATAAGATCGACAGCCCTCCTGAAATCGTAGGCGGCATTAAAGCGAAATATTTGCATGGCATCGCGAAGCTTGGCGAGAACCGGCTGCTCGTTATGCTTAACCTGAACGAAGTGCTTAACAAGAACGAAATTATTCAGCTTGAGCAGCTTGAGGTATAGCAGTGAGCTCATTCGGTAGATTTGAAGAATTCGAACTTGATGTATTGAAAGAAGTAGGCAACATAGGGGCCGGAAACGCCGCGACCGCCTTATCGAGACTGCTGGACAAGCCGGTCGATATGGCCGTGCCGAAGGTTAGTTTACTGCCCTTCGAGGAAATCGCCGAACGCGTAGGCGGCTCGGAGCAGGTCGTCATTGCCGTGTTTTTAAGGGTGGAGGGCGATGCGCCGGGCAATATGTTTTTTATCATTCAAGAGCATTCGGCGAGAAATCTTCTTGGGCAGCTGCTGTCCGTCCCGGACGCGGGGAGGGTTGGTTACACCGAGCTCGAATGGTCGACCCTCTGTGAGATCGGCAATATTTTGGCCGGTTCCTATCTGTCCTCGCTTGCCGATTTTACGAGATTGTCGATGACGCCGTCCGTTCCTTCTGCGGTGATGGATATGGCCGGAGCCATTCTGAGCTATGGGATTGTGCAATACGGTGAAATGGGCGATTCCGCTTTGTTGATCGAGACGACGTTCTTGGAGGACCGACAAGATTTGGAGGGGCACTTCTTTCTTATTCCGGATCCGGAATCATTCAATAAAATTTTCAAGGCTCTAGGAGTAGTTACAGAATGAATGAGCAAACCGTGATCAAGGTAGGCATGGCAGATCTGAACATAGCAACAGACGGGAATATTTTGAAAACGACAGGGCTTGGCTCTTGCGTCGGCATGACGATTTACGATCCCATCGCAAAAGTTGCCGGTATGGCGCATGTCATGCTGCCATCCTCGGAAATCGCCCGGGAAACGACGATTAATATCGCGAAGTATGCGGATACGGCCATACCAGAGCTTATTGAGCGGATGGCCGGAGTGGGTGCGGTCCTGAGACGGTCCGTCGTCAAAATGGCAGGCGGCGCTCAGATGTTCGCCTTTTCCGGGCAATCCGATTCCTTGCGCATCGGTCCCCGTAACGTCGAATCCTGCCTGGCGATGGCAACGCGATACTCACTTCCTATTATTGCGCAGGATGTAGGCGGCAACTATGGACGCACGATCGAAATAGACAGCAGGAGCGGCATTTTAACGATTAGAAGCGTGCAGCTTGGAGTAAAGGAGATTTGAAACAATGATAGGAAACTGGCGATGGAATTTAGGCTTGGGAATAGTTGGCGCACTTTTGACGATCTTGTTCTCTTTGGGGAAAAACCCGCTTGACGTAATGCTGCTGCGCAGCTTATACGCATTCATCGCCTTTGCTGTTATTGCTTTTGTTTTGCGCTTTGCGCTCGGCGTTATTTTACAGCCGCCGGCTATTGCAGCAACGCCGGAAGCGGAAGACGCTCAAGGCAAAGGAACTCAATTCGACGCGTCGACGCCGGATGAGAGCGAAGATTTGAATGAACTGCTGAAGGCTCAACTGGAGCCGGGAGCCCGCGAAGCGGCGCCGGCAGCCGATAAGGCGAATGCGGCGAGCAAGGGCAACGGCGATTTTCGCCCGTTGAATCCGCCTCAGCTCGTGTCGGCTTCGAATGCCGATCCCGAGCAACTGGCCAAAGCGGTGCGTCACATGACGGGAGGTTGAGACGATGAATGCGTCTTTAGACATCCAAAAGTGGCAGGCTTGGAGGGTAGACGGCGATATCGAAGCGAAAAAAGGGCTGATTGAGCAATATTTGCCGCTGGTCGATTACGTGACGAATCGGATGGCGATCGGTCTCCCGAAAAATGTATCGAAAGACGATCTGGCCAGCAACGGCGTGATGGGATTGATCGATGCGATCGAGAAATTCGATTACGGCCGGGGTTTGCAGTTTGAAACGTATGCTTCCTGGCGCATTCGCGGAGCGATTATTGACGGTTTGCGTCAAGGAGACTGGGTTCCCCGTTCCATTCGGGAAAAAGCGAAGAAAGTCGAAGAGGCTTATCAGAAGCTTGAGCAGCACTATTTGCGTTCCGTTAGCGACGCCGAAATCAGCAGTTATTTGGACATAAGCGAGAAAGAGTTTACGACGATGCTTCATGAAATCGCCATCACGACGGTTTGCTCGTTGGAGGACCCGATTCGCGAAGAGGAGTCGGAGACGAGATTGAGCCTGCTTGTAGACGATCGGGCGAAAAATCCGGATCATACCGTGCACGACTTTTTTCTAAAACAATCGTTAGTCAGCGGCATTGATAAGCTGACGGAGAAAGAACGGACGGTCGTTTCTCTCTTTTATTACGAGGAGCTTTCTTTGAGCGAGATTGCGGAAGTAATGTCGCTGTCACCATCGCGAATTTCCCAGCTGCACTCGAAAGCCATATTACGGCTAAGAGGCGCGCTGGCTAAGCATAAAGATCAATTAATGCAGCATTAGAAGGGAGGAACCTAGGTGGACGATCGGCAATTGGAATCTTACCTGCGTATTCAGACATCATTGGATAAACTGTCTGCCTTCCTTACATTTAATCGGATCGACGACCAATTCGCATGCAAGCCCGAGGAGCTAGAACGATTTATTAGAAGCAAAGGCATTACGCACGGCATCCGGACGGACGTTCTGAACGGAATAAGCTCCAACGTGCTTGCTTACTGCAAGGAGCAGACGCTAGTCGCATTCGGACAGGAAGCGCAAGCAGGCAAGGACGGATACATACGATTTATTTACGATATGAAAGACCGCGAGCACCGTCCGGCAGAGCTGGAAGACGGGAAGGTCGATTATAAGGAAGTATCGCAGCTGAAGAACGTAAAGCGCGGACAGTTAATTGCGGAACGGGTAGAGGCTCAGTTCGGCCCTTCCGGCATGACGGTTACAGGCGAGGAAATCCCGCCGAAGCAAGGCCGTCAGGCACGGTTCAAGGTCGGTAAGAACGTTGTGCTGAACGGCGAGCAAACCGCTTTGTACGCGGCGATCGACGGTTTGATAACGATGACGGACAAAGACAAAATTAACGTTTTTCCGGTTTATGAAGTGAATGGAGACGTCGATTATCGCGTCGGTAATATCGATTTTGTCGGCACTGTCGTCATCCGCGGCAATGTGTTAAGCGGCTTTCGGGTGAAGGCAGCGGGCGATATTCGCATCGTTGGCGGCGTAGAAGGGGCGGAGCTGGAGTCGGAAGCCTCGATTGAAATTACCGGCGGCATTATGGCGGGTAACAAAGGCTATGTCAAAGCAGCCAAGACGCTCAAAAGCTCTTTCATTCAGGACGGCAACGTCATCGCGGGAGAAGACGTGCTTGTCTCGCAAAGCATTATGCATTCGAATGTCCGTGCCGGAAGAGCTGTCATCTGCAGCGGAACGAAAGGGCTGATCGTCGGCGGTGTCATACAGTCCGGAGAGCTTGTTTCCGCGCGCGTTATTGGCAACACGATGTCGACCGCAACGGTCATTGAAGTTGGCGTCGTTCCCGAACTGCGGCATGAACTGAGCGATTTGCGGGTCAGCCTGAAGTCCCACAGCGAGAACTTGGATAAAACCGATAAGGCGCTGACGCTGCTCGATCAGATGGCCGCTGCCGGCCAACTCTCAGAAGAGAAGCTCGGACTGCGAATCAAGCTTGGAGCGACGAAACGAATGGCGGTCTCCGAAATCGAACAGCACCGGGAGCGCATTCTGGAGATCGAGAGAATGCTTGAAGATACCGATAAGGCAAAGGTCGATATCAGCCACACAATCTACGGCGGTGTAAAAATCGTCATAGGCCGCTATACCAAATTTGTAAAAGATTCGGTGCAGCGTGTTTCCTTCCGCTATTCGGAAGGGGAAATCGTTCATTTTCCCTATTTTGCCTAATGGCAGGCTGACTGTAATGGAATGTACGGCTCGGTACGGCAAACGGTAGAAGCGAATAAAGGAGATGATTCATATGGCGTTCAAACCGATCGATCTGCAAATCTCGATTCCGCGTACCCCTGAATTGAGCGGTATGCAGGGACAGGCGAATCATAGGCCGGTTGACCAGCAGATGAGGCTGGCCGATGAAGAAGCGAAACGGACGGAAATGATGCGCAGCAAGAACGAGCATGTCGAGCAGAGCGTCGGCTTGAACGTGCGTGGGGATCAGGAACGGCAACAGTCACCTTATAAACGCAAACAGTCAGGCCGAAAGGATGCGGATGAGAACGAGCAGCCGCAGCCTTCCGAGCCGGAGCATCCGTACAAAGGGCGCCATCTCGACATCACGCTGTAAGTTAATCAGGTTAGGCAGGTGCAAAAATGAATGAATGGACCTATGTGGTACTAGTCGGAGCTGTCGTGCTTGTCGCGGCGCTCTTCGTCCCGAAACCGAAGAGGGATGGGGATTCGAACGGCCAGTCGGTGAGCAACATGGAGCTTGCGCTGGAACAATTTATGGAAAATATGGAGCTTGACCAGAAAGAGCTGGTCAAGCTTGTTGCCGATTTCCGCGAGCAAACGAAAGCGCAGGACGAACGCAAGGAGCAGCGCATCGCCGAGCTCGAGCGCAAAGTGAGCGAGTTGGAGCGAGGGCTCGAAGAATCGCGGCGGATCGCAGTACCTGCTTACGCCGCTGCACCGCAGCAGCCTGCAGTACCTGCTTACGCCGCTGCACCGCAGCAGCCTGCAGGAACGGCGGCGCAGCTTCACGTTCAGGAAACGGAGACAACGCATGAAGTGCCGCCGGCAGCTGTATCCGCTGCCGTCAAGCCGACGATTCAATCTCGATACGCCGATTTGCTTGCACTGTACAAAGAAGGCAAGTCGATCGAGACGATCGCCAAGAAGCTCGGCATGAACAAGGGCGAGGTGCAGCTGATTCTGCAACTGGTCAAGCAGGAGGAGGCGGCAGCCCGTGTTTAAAAATCGCATGTTTCTTACAGGGCTGGGCGTCGGCATCATGATCGGCGCCTTGCTGCTGCAATTGATGCTAATTGGCGAGCGCAGCGAGGCTTCGCTCGGCGAGCGTCTGGGGAGCGGTGCGGAGGAGAAGGTGTACACGCAGCGCGAGCTTGACGACGCGATTGCGGCGGAGCGTGCTGCTGCGCAAGGTGCGGCCGCTCCATCGGACAGCGCTAAAGCCGGAGGAGAAGCGGGCAAACCAGAGGCAGACGATGCGGATGGAAAAGAACAAGGGACGAGTACGGAAACGCCAAAGCCGTCGCCAAACGACGCGACATCCCCGCCGCCGCAGACCGAAGCGCCTTCTAAGGACGAGCCGCCGCTTGAGCGGGTCGTGCAGATCGAAGGAGGCATGAATTTGACGCAAACGGCCAAACGGCTTGCAGATGCAGGTGTAATCGACAAGCAAGCGTCGCTAATTGCGGAAATGAAACGTAAAAACAAACGGGTTCGCGCCGGCTATTTCTTATTTACCGGTCAGCCGGAGCTGGCGGATGTCGTTCGGACAATTACAGGCCAGCCGCTGACGAAGGAAGAGCGGGAGGAGCTGGCCAAACGCGGCGTCGAATAATTGTTGCGCAAGCATCCAGTTGCTTATTGCACCGGGAGGGCGAATATGATATAGTAATTGACGGTGTTAAAAACACACGTCGATTAATTTCGCTAATGGTGCTTCCGGCAGCCGGAAGTTTTAGCGAGAGATGACGTCGGCGGAGGAGAACACACAAAAAACCATAACAGGAGGTGTTGAAGAAATGGCGGTTATCTCCATGAAACAGCTTCTCGAAGCTGGGGTACACTTCGGTCACCAAACTCGTCGTTGGAACCCTAAGATGGATCGTTATATCTTCACCGAAAGAAACGGCATTTACATCATCGATTTGCAAAAAACAGTGAAAAAAGTTGAGGAAGCTTACAACTTTGTTCGCTCGATCGCAGCTGAAGGCGGCACTATGCTGTTCGTCGGCACGAAAAAACAAGCGCAAGATTCCGTGAAAGAAGAAGCGGAACGTTGCGGCAACTTCTACATCAACCAACGTTGGCTCGGCGGTACGCTGACGAACTTCCAAACGATTCAAAAACGTATCGAGCGTCTTCGCACGCTTGAGAAATGGGCGGAAGACGGCACGTTCGAAGTGCTTCCTAAAAAAGAAGTAATCATTCTTAACAAAGAAAAAGACCGTCTGGAAAAATTCCTCGGCGGCATCAAAGGTATGAAGGGCCTGCCTAGCGCGCTGTTCATCATCGATCCTCGCAAAGAGCGCATCGCGGTTGCCGAAGCTCGCAAATTGGGTATCCCAATTGTAGGCATCGTTGACACGAACTGCGATCCGGACGAAATCGACTATGTTATTCCGGGCAACGACGACGCAATTCGTGCGGTTAAGCTGCTTACGTCCAAAATGGCTGACGCAATTGTTGAAGCTAACCAAGGCGAGCAAACAACTGCTTAATTGCAACAGGTCTTGCTAGTCAACAAAGGGTGGTCAGAAGGTGAAAGCCTCTCTCACCGCCCTTTTTTTGGATATAAGAAGCGCCCGAGAGATACTGTCGATCGCTTCTCTATCCGTACTGAAATTGAAAGCTAAGTTAGCGGGCTGCGCCTGGCGCGGCGACAACTTTATATTGATAAATATCAGGAGGGCTAAACATGGCGGTAAGTGCGAGTGCAGTAAAGGAACTTCGTGAAAGAACGGGAGCAGGCATGCTCGATTGTAAAAAAGCGCTGGACGAAACGAACGGCGATATTACGAAAGCAATCGAATTGCTTCGCGAGAAAGGCCTTTCCGCGGCAGCGAACAAAGCTGGCCGTATTGCAACGGAAGGCGTTGTAGAATCCTATATCCATGCAGGCGGCCGTATCGGCGTGCTTGTTGAAATCAACTGCGAGACTGACTTCGTTGCGAAAACGGATCAATTCCGCGCTTTCGCGAAAGATATCGCGATGCACATCGCGGCTTCGAATCCGAAGTTCGTAAAACGTGAAGAGGTTCCTGGCGACGAGCTTGAGAAAGAAAAAGAAATTCTTCGCGCTCAAGCACTGAACGAAGGCAAACCAGAAAAAATCGTCGACAAAATGGTCGAAGGCCGTATCGCGAAATACTACGAAGAATATTGCTTGCTTGAGCAAAGCTTCGTAAAAGATCCGGACAAAACGATTTCCGCGCTGCTGAACGAGAAAGTAAGCGCAATCGGCGAGAACATCTCGATCCGTCGCTTCGTTCGTTACGAGCTGGGCGAAGGCCTTGAGAAAAAAGTCGATAACTTCGTTGAAGAAGTTATGGCGCAAGCGAAACTGTAAGTTAAACAACAAAACAAGCCGAACGCACAGGCGGGGCGGGGTCTCCGCCCCGCCTGATTTGCATCAAGGCGGAGCTGTGAAGACGATAATCGGCAACCGGTAACGGATAGGCCGTATTTTAAAGCAATTACATGCAGTTCAAGATGGAGGTAGAAACGTTGGGACAGCCAGTGTATAAACGGATAGTATTGAAGGTGAGCGGCGAGTCGTTGGCGGGGAATAACGGTTACGGTATTGAAGCGTCCGTTATTTCGGAAATTGCCGAGCAGGTGAAGGAAGTTATTGCGCTTGGCGTTGAGGTTGCCATCGTCGTTGGCGGCGGCAACATTTGGCGCGGGATTGCCGGGACGGAGAAAGGAATTGACCGTGCGACGGCCGATTATATGGGTATGCTGGCGACGGTTATGAACTCGCTCGCGCTTCAGGATGCACTGGAGCAAATCGAAGTGCCGACGCGCGTACAAACGTCCATCGCTATGCAACAAATCGCCGAGCCTTACATCAGACGCCGGGCGATTCGCCACCTTGAGAAGGGGCGCGTCGTCATATTCGCGGCTGGCACAGGCAATCCGTTCTTTTCGACGGACACCACTGCCGCCCTGCGCGCTGCCGAGATCGAAGCGGAAGTTATTTTGATGGCGAAAAACAAAGTGGACGGCGTCTATTCAGCCGATCCGTTCAAAGATTCGACAGCAGAAAAATTCGATGAGTTGACTTACATGGACGTCATCAGCAAAAATCTGGGCGTCATGGATTCCACCGCTTCCTCGTTGTGCATGGACAACAATATCCCGCTCGTCGTGTTCGCGATTACCGAGAAAGGGAATATTAAGAAAGTCGTGCAAGGCGAGAAAATCGGAACGATTGTGAGAGGAAGTGCGAAATAATGCCTCAAGCCATTAAGAAAAACGCGGAAGAACGGATGGACAAAGCGATTCAATCGTTGAAGCGCGATCTGGCTACACTGCGTGCGGGCCGCGCCAATCCTGCGCTGCTTGACCGCGTGCAGGTTGAGTATTACGGCGCTCCGACGCCGGTAACGCAATTGGCGAACGTGAATACGCCGGATTCCCGCACGCTGTTCATTCAGCCATGGGATAAAACGTCGATCGCAGCGATCGAGAAAGCGATTTTGAAGTCGGATCTCGGCTTGACGCCGTCCAATGACGGTTCCTCGATTCGCATCACTATTCCGATGTTGACAGAAGAGCGTCGTCAAGAGCTGGTCAAAATGACGAAGAAATTCGGCGAAGAAGCGAAAGTGGCGATTCGTAACATTCGCCGCGACGCGAACGACGATATTAAAAAGCTGGAGAAAACGGACATTTCGGAAGACGAATCGCGCCGTCATCAAGACGATATCCAGAAAGCGACCGACCGTTTTGTCGCGGAAGTCGAAAAAGTACTGGCCGCTAAAGAGAAAGAAATTTTGGAAGTATAAGCAAGCCTAAAGCCCCTCCGTCAGGTGGGGTTTGGTTTCCGTTTATACCTTTTTAGGATAAAGGGGCATTTCCGGGTGGGAGGAACGCAAGATGATCAGTCGACTTTGGGCTAAAATAGGCAAACCGTCCCCTCAAACGGCTGAATCGCCGCAACCGGACCGTGTGCCGCAGCATGTTGCCATTATTATGGACGGCAACGGGCGATGGGCCAAAAAACGCGGCTTGCCAAGGATTGCCGGCCATCATACCGGCATGAAAGCCGTCAAACGCGCGGTCAAGGAAGCCGACCGGCTGGGCGTCAAATATTTGACCCTATATGCGTTCTCGACCGAAAACTGGAAGCGGCCAAAGGATGAAGTCGATTTCCTGATGAAGCTGCCGCAGCAGTTTTTGGCGCTTGAGTTAGACGAGTTAATCGAGAAAAACGTTCAAGTACGAATGATGGGCAGCAAAGAGGATTTGCCGTCTTACACCATAGATGCGCTGGAGGAAGCCATTGCGCGAACAGCGGACAACACCGGACTTGTACTTAATTTTGCTCTTAACTACGGCAGTCGCAAAGAAATGCTCGACGCGGTCAAGGAAATTGCTGAGGACGCCAAGGCGGGACGATTGTCCCCTGAAGACATCGACGAGCAGCTAATGAACGCAAGGCTGCTGACTGGAGGCATACCCGACCCGGATCTGCTGATTCGGACGAGCGGGGAGCTCCGGCTCAGCAACTTCATGCTCTGGCAGCTCGCGTACAGCGAGCTTTGGTTTACCGACGTATATTGGCCGGAATTCAATGAAGCTCATTTTCAAGAAGCGGTTATGCAATATCAACGCCGAAAACGGCGATACGGCGGACTTTGAGCTTCCTAACGGAGAGTGACGTAAAGCTTGAAACAAAGAATCGTAACCGGCGTGCTGGCCGCCGCTTTTTTCATCGCGCTTGCCTTGGCCGGAAGCTGGTATTACTCCGTGCTGCTAGTATTGATGGCGATTATCGGATATACCGAGTACGCCAAGATGAACGGCTTTGCCTGGAATCATCCGGCATCGCTGCTTGGCTACGCCGGCGTGCTGATGTTCGTGCTGCCTTGGTCTTTAATGGGTGCGGAAGCGCCATCGGCCTTGACGGTCATGTGGATACTCGCTTTTTTGCTGCTGGCTCTGACGGTAGTGACCAAGAACAAAACGACAATTGATGGCGCCTCGCTTTTGCTGTTGGGCGCATTATATGTAGGCTATGGCTTTGGAGCTATGAATACGATCCGCCAGACGGAAGAAGGTCTGTTCTGGACCTTCGTGTTGTTCGGCTGCATCGTTACTTCCGACGCGGGCGCTTATTTTGCGGGCAAAGCTTTCGGACGTCATAAGCTTTGGCCGTCGATCAGCCCGAACAAAACGATAGAGGGAGCGATTGGCGGCGTTATTCTTTCGATCGCCGTTGCGGCCTCGTTCGCGCTTGCTGCTCCGGGAACGCTGTCTGTGACCAAAGCGGTGCTGATCGGACTTGTCTGCGCCGTTGCCGGCCAGATGGGCGATTTAATCCAGTCCGCCTATAAGCGCGTTCGGAATATTAAGGATAGCGGCAAGCTGCTGCCTGGTCATGGCGGCATTTTGGACCGATGCGACAGCTGGATCATCGTGTTCCCGCTTGTGCTGCTGCTCGGCCTGCTGCCAGTGTAATCGCAATCGGCATTCTACACACAACGATTTTAACGGCGGCCAGCTTCTTAGTTGGTTGCCTTCTTGCTACTTTGGGGGAGGAAAGAGTAATTGAAAATTTCGATACTCGGTTCGACTGGGTCGATCGGCACGCAGACGCTCGATGTCGTTGGCCGCGATCCGGAAAGCTATGAAGTTGTGGGCCTGTCTGCTGGGGGCAACGTCGATCTGTTGATCGAGCAAGCGCTGCAATTCAAGCCGTCCGTCGTTTCACTAGGGACGAAGGAAGCAGCTGAGCAAGCAAGACAGGCGCTCCCTTCTTCCATCAAGGTCGTGTGGGGTGAGGAAGGCTTAATTGAAACAGCAGCCGGCACGGACGCTGATACGGTCGTGACAGCCGTCATGGGCAGTCGAGGGCTACCGGCGACGCTTGCCGCCATTGAAGCGGGCAAAACGATCGGCCTCGCCAATAAAGAAACGCTCGTAACGGCGGGTCATATTGTGATGGAGCAGGCCAAACGGAATAACGTTGCTATTATTCCCATCGATAGCGAGCATTCCGCCATCTTTCAATGCTTGAACGGCGAAGACAGCAAGTCCTTAGGCCGCATAACGCTGACGGCGTCGGGCGGATCGTTCCGCGATCGTACGCGTGAACAACTGGCAGGCGTAACCGTCGAGGAGGCGCTCAACCATCCGAATTGGTCGATGGGCGCGAAAATCACGATCGATTCCGCTACGATGGTCAACAAAGGACTGGAAGTGATCGAAGCGAAGTGGCTGTTTGGCGTTAATTACGATCAGATCGATGTGCTGTTGCATCCGGAGAGCGTCATCCACTCGTATGTAGAGTTTGTCGACAACAGCGTGATCGCTCAGCTCGGCCTGCCCGATATGCGTGTGCCCATTCAATATGCATTAACCTATCCAAAGCGGCTGCCGACGCCGACAGGAAGGCTTGATCTGGCGAAATTCGGTACGCTTCATTTCCGCGAGATGGATTACGAACGCTTTCCATGCTTGCGAATGGCGTTTGATTGCGGTAAAGCCGGCCAGTCGGCACCGACCGTTTTCAATGCGGCCAACGAAGTGGCTGTTGCCCGTTTCTTGAACGGGGAAATCGATTTCCTCACGATTGAGCGGGTGCTGGAGAAGGTGCTGGAGCGCCATGATGTTACGGATGTGGCGAACTTGGAAGCGATCGCAGACATCGACGCTTGGGCGAGAAGAGAAGCGGCTTTGATCTAGCTTTTCTCTCGAACGGGCGGTTCTCTTGTATCGTACGTGAGAATAATGATAATCTATGTACAGGCCGTTACGAACAGGAGGCTCGTTATGGAGATGATACAGGTCGTTTTTTTGACCGTGCTCGTATTTTTCGTAATCGTCACTATTCATGAATGGGGACATTACTATTTTGCGAAGCGGGCCGGTATTTTGGTTAGGGAGTTTGCCATCGGCTTTGGTCCGAAGCTGTTTTCGATCAAACGCGGCGAGACTAGATTTACGCTGCGGCTCGTGCCAGCCGGCGGTTACGTTCGGATGGCTGGAGAAGATCCGGAAATCGTGGAAGTGAGCGAGGGGCAGACGGTTGCCGTTCGAGTAAAGGACGGGGCGGTTACCCGCATTTACTTGGATCGGCTCGACGAGCGCAGCGGGGTTATCCGTGGCGAAGTCATTCAAATGGATTTGGAGCGCCAGCTCCGCATTACGCTGGACTTAGACGGCGAAACCGAGCAGTACAAGGTGCATCCGCAGGCGCTGATGATCGCCAAAGGCCGCGAAACGCAAATCGCGCCGATCGATCGGCAATTCGGCAGCAAGCCGGTGCGGTCGAGAGCGATGGCGATTTTCGCCGGACCGATGATGAACTTTATACTGGCTTTCGTCTTGTTCGCCGCCTACATACAAATGTCGGGCGTGCCTGAAGAGAACCCTGACAAATTGTTCGTGAACACCATAACGGACAATATGCCGGCAGAGAAAGCCGACATTAAGAAGGGCGATGTTATCGAAGCGGTGAACGGAACGAAGATCGGCTCCGATTTCGATAAAATGATCGACATTATCGGGAAATCGCCGAATGTGCCTGTTAAGATCGATTTGATCCGGGACGGCAAGAGACATCAAATTGAGATCGTGCCGGTTCCGAACGCAGAAGGCGTCGGGAAGGTCGGCATCTCGGCGGCGCTGCCTACAAGGTCGGCTACGGCAGGCGAAACGATTACGGGCGCGGGCAAGCTGATGAAGTCGATGACGATCGGCATTTTCCAAGGATTCAAAAAAATCATTACCGGCGATTTCAAGCTCGACGATATCGGAGGTCCGGTGCGCACAGCGGAATACACGAGTCAGATCGCAAAGCAGGGCATTACGCAATTGACATCGTGGACCGCATTGTTAAGTTTGTATTTAGGCATCTTCAATCTGCTGCCGATTCCGGCGCTGGACGGGAGCCGGCTTATCTTCCTTGGCTTGGAGGCGGTGCGAGGACGTCCCGTCGACCCGAACAAGGAGAGCATGGTTCATTTTATCGGTTTTGCGATGGTGATGCTATTGATGGTTGTGGTAACATACAACGATATTTTGCGATTGGTACGAGGGGAGCAGTAAGTAGGCTATGTCGAAGGATAAACAATTTGTATCCGAAATTACGCCGCAGAGCGAAGATTTTTCCAGATGGTATATCGATGTGATCAAAAAAGCCGAGCTGATGGATTATTCGCCGGTCAGAGGCTGCATTGTGTTCCGTCCAGAAGGCTACGAGCTGTGGGAGAATATTCAACGCGATCTGGATCGTCGTTTTAAGGAAACGGGGCATCGCAACGCATACTTTCCGTTGTTCATACCGGAGAGCTTCTTTCAAAAGGAGAAGGATCATGTCGAAGGCTTTAATCCAGAGCTTCCGTGGGTAACGGAAGCGGCCGGCGAGAAGCTGGAGGAGCGGCTGGCCATTCGCCCAACCTCGGAGACGATGATCGGGCATATGTACGCCAAATGGATTCAGTCGTACCGTGATTTGCCGGTGTTGATCAACCAGTGGGCGAACGTCGTGCGTTGGGAGAAACGGACGCTTCCGTTCCTGCGGACGAGCGAGTTTCTGTGGCAGGAAGGCCATACGGCTCACGAGAACGAGGAGGACGCGCGCGAAGAAACGATGAAGATGCTGGAGGTTTACCGCCAGTTCGTCGAAGAGTTTCTAGCCATTCCGGTTATCGTCGGCGAGAAGACGGAATCGGAACGGTTCGCGGGTGCGATCAACACGTATTCGATCGAAGCGATGATGAAGGACGGCCGCGCGGTACAAGCCGGTACGTCGCATTACCTCGGCACGAAGTTCGCCGTTGCGTTCGATATTAAATATTTGGACCGCGAAAATACACTGCAATTCGCTCACACCACTTCGTGGGGCGTCAGTACGCGGCTCATCGGCGCACTTATTATGGTGCATGGAGATGACCGTGGGCTTGCGCTGCCTCCGAAGGTTGCGCCTACACAGGTCATTATGATTCCGATTGGTCCGGCCAAAACGCGCGAGCAGGTGGTCGGCCGGGTGGACGAGCTGTACGCCGAGTTGAAAAAAGCTGGCATTCGCGTTCGCGTAGACGACCGTTCGGACGTTAGTCCGGGCTGGAAGTTCAATGAGTATGAAATGCGCGGCGTTCCGCTTCGTCTGGAGCTTGGACCGCGCGATATGGAGAACGGCGTTGTCGTGCTCGTGTCCCGCATTACCGGCGAGAAGCGCATCGTAAGCCAAGAGAACCTGGCTGCTGAAGTCGAGAAAATGCTGGAAGAGACGCAGCAGGCGATGTTTGAGAAGGCGAAGCAATTCCGCGCCGACAACTTCTACGACGTGGAGACGCTGGACGAAATGAAAGCGGCAATGGAAGAGAAGCGCGGCTTTGTGCTTGCGGGCTGGTGCGGATCGGCCGCTTGTGAGAAGCAAGTGAAGGAAGAGACCGGCGCGACGAGCCGCAACATTCCGTTCGAGCCGGAGAAGAAGAAAAACGTTTGCCTCGTATGCGGCGAGCATGCGGAGCATACGACCGTTTTCGCGCGAGCCTATTAATTAAAGAACACAAACGACGGTTCGCTTAGGATTCGGTCGGTTAGGAGTGATAAATAACGATGAGCCAAACCGGAGACAAAAGGCAACGCTTCGAACTGCTGCTGCAGCAGTCGGAGCTGCCTCACGAACTTATACATCCTTATTATCAGGACGGATATATCGATCAGGTAATCGTCGGACAAAGGAACCGCACATGGACGTTTTGCATCCGCAAAACGTCCTTGGTGCCTTCTAAAGCTTATTCGGCGCTTACCCAAGCGATCAAGCAGAAATTCGCCCATATCGCGGACGTTTCCTTCGTCTTTCAATACGACAATCCGGTTGCTCCCGCAGACATCGCCAGAGAGTATTGGGGATTGTTCATCTCTTGGGCGCAGCAGGAGATCGCTTCGGTCAATGGCTGGCTGGCGAAAGCCGGCATGGACGCCGAAGGAGAGGCGATCACCGTCTCGCTGCTGGACGGCATGGGATTGGAGCTGGCCCGCAAGAAAAAAATCGACGAGGAAATCATTCGGTTCTATGAGCGCCATTTTGCGCTGTCCTACCGTGTAAAGCTGGCGATTGGCGAACAGCCTCGTCAAGACGTATATGAGGAATTCCAGCAGAAGATTGTGCAGGAGGAACGGGAAGCGGTTCAGCAAATTATCGAGAGCGCGATGTCCGAGCCAGCAGATGGCGACGGCAACGAGGCTCCGGCGAAGCTGGCGGTCGGCTACGACATAAAGGACGAGCCGGTTCCGCTGATGAACATCCGCGAGGAAGAGAAGAAAGCCACCGTGCAAGGCGTCGTGTTCGGTCTCGACTCGAAGGAGCTTCGCAACGGTATGACGCTGTTTACGTTCAACGTTACCGACTTCACGGACTCGATGGCGATGAAAATGTTCGCTAAGACGAAGGAAGACGTCAAGATGTTCAGTCTGCTGGAGAACGGCAAGTGGATTAAGGCAAGAGGCCGCGTCGATTACGACAGGTTTATGCAGGAGCCCGAGCTCGTTATGATGCCGAATGACTTGAACGAGATCGCCTCGCCGCCGGACCGTACGGACAAGGCCGAGACGAAACGAGTCGAGTTTCATCTGCATACGACGATGAGCGCGATGGACGCAGTAACGCCGGCTGACGCTTATATTAAAACGGCGGCAAAATGGGGTCATAAGGCAATCGCCATTACCGATCACAGCAACATTCATTGTTACCCGGAAGCGTTCAAAGCAGCGAAAAAGCACGGTATAAAAGTGCTCTTCGGGCTGGAAGCGAATATTGTGAACGACGCGGTTCCGATGGTCATCAATTCCCGGACGGAAGCGATGGCCGATGCCGAATACGTCGTATTCGATATCGAGACGACGGGTCTTTCTATTATAAACAATAAAATTATCGAGCTTGCGGGCGTGAAGATGAAGAACGGCAAACAGGTTGAGACGTTCTCCACCTTCATCAATCCGCATGAAAAAATCCCTTATCATATTCAGCAGCTGACCAACATCAACGACGATATGGTAAAGGACGCGCCGGAGCTGGAGCCTAAGCTTCGCGAATTTATCGATTTTATCGGCGATGCGGTACTGGTCGCCCACAACGCGCGATTCGATATCGGCTTTATTCAGGCAAGCTGTAGAGCGTTCGGCATACCGGAGGTGAGCAACCCGGTGCTCGATACGCTGGAATTGGCCCGCTTCCTCCATCCGACAATGAAAAACCATCGGCTGAACACATTATCGACCAAGTATAAGGCCAGCCTGGAAAATCATCACCGCGCAATCGACGACTCGATCGCGCTCGGCGTCATACTGTACGGTTTGATCGGGGACGCGGCGGAACGCAATGTCACCGGACTTCATCAATTAAATGATTATGTAGGCTTGGATTTATCCAACTCTCGTCCGTTTCACAGCGGCGTCTATGCCCTTAACGCCGTCGGCAAAAAAAATCTATTCAAGCTTATTTCACTGTCGCATACGGAGCATTTCAAGCGTGTGGCCTGCATTCCGAAGAGCAAGTTAGTAGACATGCGCGAAGGCTTGCTGGTCATCTCCGGCTGCGAGAAGGGCGAGTTTTTCGAAACGGTATTGAACAAATCGTACGAAGAAGCCGTCGAGGTGGCTGGTTTTTACGATGTGCTCGAAATTCAGCCGATCGGCTTCTATATGCATCTGGTCGAGAAAGGGCTGGTTGGCAGCCGCGCCGAGCTGGAGCAAGCAATTCGCCGCGTATGCCAAATTGGCGAGGAGCTGGGCAAGCCGGTTATCGCAACGGGCAACGTCCATTATTTGAGTCCGCGAGACAAGATGTTCCGTGATATCGCGATACACGGCATTACCGGTTTCAGCCCACTCAAAGGCATGCAGAAGCCGGACGCCCACTTGCGCACGACCGACGAGATGCTGGCGGAATTCGCTTTTCTGGGAGAGAACAAAGCGTACGAAGTGGTTGTAACGAACACGAATGAGCTCGCAGAACGCTTCGAACCGTTCGACATGTTTCCGGCCGAGCTGTTCACGCCGATTATTGACGGCGCGGATGACGAGATTCGGACAACCTGCTACAACACAGCGAAATCGCTGTACGGCGAGGAGCTTCCGCAGGTTGTTATCGATCGCTTGGAGAAAGAGCTGGTGCCGATTATTAAGTATGGCTTCTCGGCCAACTATCTGATCTCCGCCCGGCTTGTGAAAAAATCGAACGAGGACGGCTATTTGGTCGGTTCACGGGGATCCGTAGGCTCGTCCGTCGTGGCGACGTTTCTTGGCATCTCCGAGGTTAACCCGCTTCCGCCGCATTACATGTGTCTGAACCCGGACTGTCGGCACAGCGAGTGGTTTCTGGACGGCAGCATTATGAGCGGTTTCGACCTGCAGGCGAAAAACTGTGCCAAATGCGGCCAGCCGACGAAGGGCGAGGGGCAGGACATTCCGTTCGAGACATTCCTCGGCTTCAAAGGCGATAAAGTTCCCGATATCGACTTGAACTTTTCCGGCGAATATCAGCCGACGGCCCATAACTTCACGAAGATCATGTTCGGGGATAAAAACGTGTTTCGGGCCGGTACTATTGGCACCGTTGCGGAGAAGACCGGATACGGGTTCGCCAAAAAATACGAGGAAGAGCATGGCAAGAAATGGCGCGGCGCCGAGTTGTCCCGTCTCGCCAACGGCGTGACTGGCGTGAAGCGCAGTACCGGCCAGCATCCGGGCGGTATCGTCGTCGTACCGGATTATATAGAGGTCGAAGACGTGACGCCGGTGCAATTTCCGGCAGACGACGTGAACGCCGAGTGGAAGACGACCCATTTCGATTATCATGCCTTTGAAGCGAACCTGCTGAAGCTCGATATACTGGGCCACGACGATCCGACGATGATGCGGATGCTGCAGGATTTGACTGGCGTCGATCCGACGACGATTCCGATGAACGATCCAAAGGTAATGAGCATGTTCAACTCGACCAAAGCGCTCGGTGTCGCACCCGAGAAAATTCGGACGCCGGTCGCTACTTACGGGGTGCCGGAGATGGGTACGAAATTTGTCCGGCAAATGCTGCAGGAAACGCTGCCGTCCTCCTTTGCCGATCTGCTGCAAATTTCCGGTCTTTCGCACGGAACGGGGGTATGGCTCGGCAACGCGCAAGAGCTGATTAAGAGGGGCACTTGCAACATTAAGACTGTTATCGGTTGTCGTGACGATATCATGCTTTACTTGATCTACAAAGCGGGCATGGACGCCGGACTCGCGTTCAAAATTACGGAGAGCGTTCGTAAAGGCCGGGGTCTTACACCGGAGTGGATCGATGAGATGAAAAATTGCAAGGTACCGCAATGGTATATCGATTCTTGCTTGCGCATCGAGTACATGTTCCCGAAGGCGCATGCCGCCGCTTACGTCATTTCGGCTGTGCGGACCGCCTTTTTCAAGCTGTATCACCCGATCGAGTATTATGCGACATACTTCTCGGTACGTGCGGAGGACTTCGATCTGGAGCTGCTGTGTCAAGGCTACGACGCGATTTTGAAGAAACTGATCGAAATCGAGGAGAAAGGCTTCAGCGCGACGACCAAGGAGAAGAACAGCATATCACTGCTGGAGATGGCGCTCGAGATGACGGCGCGCGGGTTTGCATTCAAGCCGATCGATCTATACCGTTCAGACGCAACGCGCTTTATCGTAGACGGCGAGACGCTCATTCCGCCGTTCGCGGCGATCGCCGGCATCGGCGACAATGCGGCGCGCAATATCGCGGCTTCCCGCGAGGAAGGCGAGTACTTGTCGATCGAAGACTTTCAGCAAAAATCGAAAGCGAGTAAAACAATCGTCGAAGTCCTTAACGGGATGGGGTGTTTCCGCGGCCTTCCAGAATCGAATCAGCTTTCTCTCTTTTAATGGAAACGAAGGGAGAACGATGGGCAGCGGACATGAAAAGATTTCTTGTCACTGTTAATGCGATTATGATATAATTTTTGTGGCAATGATGTGGATAGAGACTTTGAAGCAGAGAGTGGGGAAACCCACTCTTTACGTTTTGTATTCGGCTTTTTTCGCTATACGGGGTCGATTCAGACGTAAGATAACACAGGAGGTTACAGCAATTTGAGCAAATCCAAAATCAAAACCGCCGTTGAAGAAATGGTTACTCCTTTTCTTGAAAGCAACGGATTTGAGCTTGTTGATATCGATTATGTCAAAGAAGGCAGCCATTATTTCTTACGCGTCTTCGTCGACAAGGAAGGCGGCATCGATATCGACGAATGCGGGCGGATCAGCGAGTTTTTGAGCGAGCAGCTCGATAAAAACGATCCAGTCACCGATGCTTACTTTCTCGAAGTATCCTCGCCGGGCGCCGAACGCCCGCTCAAAAAACCGGAAGACGTGCACAAAGCAGTAGGCAAGCATGTCTATATAACGACCTACGAGCCGGTAGACGGATTGAAAGAGTTCGAAGGCGAATTGCTTTCATTCGACGGCGAGCAAGCGGTGATCAAGATCGGCAAGAAGGAGCATGCCGTCCCTTATGCGAAAGTGGCAAGCGCCCGTCTCGCTATCGTGTTCTAAAACAGGCGGTTTAATATCGAAAGGGGGAACTCCATTCCAATGAGCATGGATTTTATTGAAGCGCTATCGGAAATCGAGAGGGATAAAGGAATTACGAAAGAAGTGCTGCTAGACGCGATTGAAGCTGCTTTAATATCCAGCTACAAGCGCAATTTCAATACGGCGCAAAACGTGCGTGTCGATATTAACCGCCACACGGGCGTCATTAAAGTATACGCGCGCAAAGCGGTTGTTGACGAAGTGCTGGATCCGCGCTTGGAAATTACGGTCGACGCCGCCAGAGAAATCAACCCGCATTATCAGTTGGACGATATCGCCGATATCGAAGTGACGCCTCGCGATTTTGGACGGATTGCCGCTCAAACGGCCAAGCAAGTGGTCACTCAGCGTATTCGCGAAGCGGAGCGCGGCCTTATCTACAACGCATTCATCGATAAAGAGGAAGACATCGTCAACGGCATCGTGCAGCGTCAGGATGTCCGCAACCTATTCGTCGATTTGGGCAAAGTAGAGGCAGTGCTGCCGCTGACCGAGCTGATGCCGACTGACAAATTCAAGCACGGCGACCGCGTTAAATCGTATATTACGAAAGTAGAGAATACGACGAAAGGGCCGCAAATCATTTTGTCCCGTACGCATCCGGGCTTGCTGAAGCGGCTGTTCGAGCTGGAAGTGCCGGAAATTTACGACGGCGTCGTCGAAATTCGTTCCGTTGCCCGCGAAGCCGGGTTCCGTTCGAAAATCGCGGTTCATTCTCGCAACGAGGAAGTCGATCCGGTCGGATCTTGCGTAGGTCCGAAAGGGATGCGCGTGCAAACGATTGTGAACGAGCTGACTGGCGAGAAAATCGATATTGTCCGCTGGTCGGAAAGCGTGGAAGAGTACGTTGCGAACGCGCTTAGCCCGTCCAAGGTGCTGGAAGTTATCGTCTTCGAACAGGAGAAGATGGCACGCGTTATCGTGCCGGATTACCAACTCTCGCTGGCGATCGGCATTAAAGGACAGAATGCTCGGCTTGCGGCGAAGTTGACCGGTTGGAAGATTGATATCAAGAGCGAGTCGCAAGCGGAGCAGGAATACGGCCGTCCGAAATCATTGACCGGCACGATGCACCAGGATTCCGTTTCGATCGATACCTAATCGGCCAACAGCTGGTGCGTCCACAATCGGGCAGAGGAGGGATGTACGGTGAGACCGAGAAAAGTACCGCTGCGCAAATGCGTAGCTTGTCAAGAAATGAAGGCGAAACGGGAGCTGGTCCGCGTTGTTCGGACACCAGAAGAAGAAGTGCTAGTCGACCTAACAGGGAAAAAAGCGGGTCGCGGCGCCTACTTGTGCGGCAAAGTGAGTTGTTTTAAACTAGCCAAAAAAACGAAGGCGCTCGACCGGGCATTGAAGCAATCCGTCGGAACGGAAATTTACGACCAGCTTGAACAGGATTTCATCGCGGTGGAAGACGAGTTTCTCGCAACCAAGGAGCTGAAGGGTGATGAAGACGAATAAAGCTTTATCCTCGCTAGGCATGGCGATGCGGGCCGGCAAGCTAATTACCGGCGATGAAATTGTGCTCAAGGCGGTACGTAAAGGGGATGCGAAGCTGGTTATTATCGCCGGCGACGCTTCACCGAATACGAAGAAGAAATTTCGCGACAAATGCGGCACCTACGGGATAGAACTGGCCGAAGCATTTGACCGCGATCAGCTTGGAAAGGCCATTGGGAAGCCGGAACGAGTCGTACTGGCGGTTACTGACGCAAAGTTCGGAAAAATGATTGCAGGTCATCTGAGTCAAAATTCGGAGGTGGATCATATTGAGCAAACAACAGGACAGCAAGGACAATAAAGATAAAACGCGCGTATACGAATACGCCAAATCGCTAAACATGAGCAGTAAAGAAATTATAACTATTCTTAAGCGGCTGAATCTGCCCGTCAATAACCATATGAGTGTTATGGAAAATGAAATGGTGCAGAAAGTGGAGGGTTTTTTCCGCGACATCAAGGCGAACGCAGCGGCCAAACGCGCGCAGGAATCGGCCGGCGCGACCGTATCCGCAGCTTCGCAGGCGGCGAGTAAGCCGCAGCAGTCGCAGCCTCAACCAGCCAACAAAACTATATCTCAGGACAGACAGGGGCCTATGAATTCTATTAAAACGAACACACCACAACCAACACAGCAACAAGAACAACGTCAAGCACAATCGCAGCCTACCGCACAAGGCGGATCTGGCAATTCTAACAATCGTCAAGGCGGTTCATCCGCACAAGGCGGCAACCGCCCATCCGGCGGCGGCTATCAAGGCAATCGTCCATCCGGCGGTGGACAGGGCGGCCAAGGCGGCAATCGTCCGTCCGGCGGCGGCTATCAAGGCAATCGTCCATCCGGCGGCGGACATGGCGGCCAAGGCGGCAATCGTCCATCCGGCGGCGGCTATCAAGGCAACCGTCCATCCGGCGGCGGACAGGGCGGCCAAGGCGGCAATCGTCCAAGCGGCGGACAGGGTGGCCAAGGCGGCAACCGTAGTCCGCAAGGCGGGGGCCAACAAAGTACAGGCCGTGCATTTGAATCGCGTGCGACTGCACCTGCGCCGCGCACGGGCGGCAACGATGCCAACCGCGGCGCCGGCAAACCGGGAGTGAACAAATCGAAAGGCGGCCCGAACTCGAACGGCGGAAGACGTTTCGACGACGGCAGACCAGGCGGCAATTACCGCGGAGGCAACAACAATCGCGGCGGCAGAGGCCGCAATGGCCGCAACCAGCCGCAGCAGGAACGCCGTGAAAAAATCGACAATACACCGAAAAAAATTATCGTACGCGGTACGATGACAGTTGGCGATCTTGCCAAGCTGCTTCATAAGGACGCGTCCGAAGTTATTAAAAAGCTGATCTTCCTCGGCGTTATGGCCACAATCAACCAAGAAATCGACATGGATGCGATTTTGCTTCTCGCCGGCGAGTACGGCGTTGAAGTAGAAGTGAAAATTCCGGTCGAAGAAGACTCTTTCGAAACGGTTGAAGAGGTTGACGAAGAGGCTGATCTCATGACGAGACCGCCGGTCGTAACCATTATGGGTCACGTTGACCATGGTAAAACGACGCTGCTCGACGCTATCCGCCAAACGAATGTTACCGGCGGCGAAGCGGGCGGCATTACGCAGCACATCGGCGCGTACCAAGTAGAAATTAAACAAAAGAAAATTACGTTCCTGGATACACCGGGCCACGAAGCGTTTACGCTGATGCGTGCGCGCGGCGCCCAAGTAACAGATATTACGATTATTGTTGTCGCAGCTGATGACGGCGTAATGCCGCAAACGGTTGAGGCGGTTAACCACGCGAAAGCGGCAGGCGTGCCGATTATCGTCGCGGTTAATAAAATCGACAAGCCGGAAGCCGATCCGGACAAAATCAAGCAAGCTTTGACCGAGTATGAGCTCGTACCGGAAGAGTGGGGCGGCGATACGATTTTCGTTAATGTATCGGCGAAGCAGCGCATCGGTTTGGAAGATCTGCTCGAGATGATTTTGCTCGTAGCGGAAGTGAACGACTTTAAAGCGAATCCGGATAAACGCGCCCGCGGTACGGTGATCGAAGCCGAGCTCGACAAAGGCAAAGGTCCGGTTGCGCGCGTGCTCGTACAGCACGGTACGCTTAAAATCGGCGACGCCTTCGTAGCCGGCAACTGTTTCGGCCGCGTTCGCGCAATGGTCAACGACAAAGGCCGTCGTCTCAAAGAAGCGGGTCCTTCCACACCGGTCGAAATTACCGGTTTGACGGAAGTGCCGCTCGCAGGCGATCCATTTATGGTGTTCGAGGACGAGCGCAAAGCGAGAGCAATCTCCGAGCGTCGTTCCATCAAGCAGCGCCAAAGCGAGCTGGGAGCAAATTCCCGCGTTACGCTTGACGATTTGTATAAGCATATTAAAGAAGGCGAAATTAAAGATCTGAACGTCATCATCAAATCCGACGTTCAAGGCTCGGCTGAGGCTTTGAAAGGCTCGCTGGCCAAGATCGATATTGAAGGCGTCCGCGTTAAAATCATTCACAGCGGCGTCGGCGCGATCAACGAATCCGACATCAACCTGGCTTCGGCATCGAACGCGATTGTGGTAGGCTTTAACGTCCGTCCAGAACCGCAGGCTGACCTGGCCGCACAGCAAGAGAAGGTCGATGTTCGTTTGCACCGCGTTATTTACAACGTCATCGAGGAAATCGAGCAAGCGATGAAAGGCATGCTTGATCCGATTTTCAAAGAAGTTGTAATCGGTCATGCGGAAGTGCGCAACGTATTCAAAGTGAGCAAAGTCGGCGCTATCGCAGGCTGCATGATTACTTCCGGCAAAGTAACCCGTTCCGCCGAAGCGCGCATTGTGCGTGAAGGCATCGTCATCTACGAAGGTAAAGTGGATACGCTCAAACGGTTCAAGGACGATGTGAAGGAAGTCGCGCAAGGCTACGAGTGCGGCATTACGCTTGAACGGTTCAACGACTTTAAGGAAGGCGACGTTATTGAAGCCTTTGTGATGGAATCGGTAGAGAGGTGATTAAACCGTGGCAAAAATACGGGTTGGCCGGGTAGGCGAACAGATTAAAAAGGAACTGAGCCAAATTATCCAAACCGAGTTGAAGGATCCTCGTATCGGATTTATTACGGTAACCGGCGTAGAAACGACGAGCGATTTGTCGCAGGCGCGCGTATACTTGAGCGTACTTGGCAGCGAAGAGCAAAAGGAAGAGACGCTGAAGGCGCTTGGCCGGGCAAACGGATTCATCCGTACCGAGCTGGGCAAGCGCATGCGGCTTCGCCATACGCCAGAGCTGCTGTTCAAGTTCGACAGCAGTATCGAGTATGGCAGCCGGATCGAAGGGATACTGGATCAAATCAACCGCGGGAACGATGCACAATGACGGAGCTCTTTTATGAGCGCGATTTGGATGCGGCGCTGGCGTTTATGAAGGAGGGAGACGACTTTCTGGTCGTCTCTCACGTTCAGCCGGACGGCGACGCCATCAGTTCGACCTCGGTTGTTCATTGGTTGCTGGAGCGTCTAGGCAAGTCGGCTGTCTTGATCAACGAGGGAGAGTCGCCGTCGCGTCTTCAGTACTTGCCTTATTACGATCATATCGTTAACTATCGCAATGAGCCTCCGACTCGGAAGTTCAAACGAATCATAACGGTGGACTGCGCCGATTTCAAACGAATTGGCGAGGTGTCTGCACTGTTCGAGCCGGATGCCGAATTGCTTAACATCGATCATCATCCGACGAACAACGGTTTCGGTTCGGTCAATGTCATTCGGCCGAATGCAGCCGCTACGGTTGAAATTTTACACGACTTGCTTGAACGGGCCGGCATTGAGCCCGATTTGGCATGCGCGACTGCCATTTATACCGGTCTGCTGACTGATACGGGGGGATTCCGTTATTCCAATACGAGCGCCGCTGTGCTTCGCATCGCTTCGCGCATGCTGGAATATGGAGTGTCCGGCCATCAGCTTGCCGATCATTTGCTTGAGAAAATGACGATGCCGAAGCTCAAGCTGCTTCAAAACAGCTTAAGCAGGCTGACGTTCACGGAAGACCAGAAGATCGGCTGGCTTTACATAGCCAAGGACGATCTGCGTGAAACGGGGGCGGTGCCGGAAGATATTGAAGGCATCGTCAACTACGCGCTAAATATCGACGGCGTAGAGGTCGGTATTTTGTTCAAGGAGACCGAGGACGGACATGTGAAGGCCAGCTTGCGCTCCGCGGGCAAGGCGGATGTGGCGGCAATCGCCCAAAGCTTTGGCGGGGGGGGACATGTGAGAGCTGCCGGATGCCGAATTGGCTGCTCGCTGCCTGAGGCGGCCGAACAGATCGTTGAGGCGGTTAGAAAGGCGTTGAATCAATAGGTGGATGGAATTATTGCCGTATGGAAACCGGAAGGATGGACGTCTCATGACGTCGTCGCGAAGGTTCGCAGGCTGCTTCGTATGAAAAAGATTGGCCATTCCGGTACGCTCGATCCGATGGTGACGGGCGTGCTGCCGTTATGTCTAGGGCGTGCTACCCGGATGGTAGAGTATTTGCAAGAGAGGCCGAAGGCGTACGAGGCGGTTATCCAGCTCGGCGTTGCGACCGATACGGAGGATTTGACCGGCACGGTCATTGAAGAACGGCCGGACGTTACCGTAACGGAAGCCGAAGTGCTGCGCGTGTTACGCGGCTTCGTCGGAGAAATCGAGCAGATTCCGCCGATGTTCTCCGCGGTTAAAATAGACGGCAAGCGGCTGTATGAGCTGGCTCGGGAAGGGAAGACGGTTGAGCGAAAAGCGCGTAAGGCGCATATCCATCAGATTGAGCTGCTATCCAGCGACTTGGATCGGGATAAGCCGACGTTCACATTCTCAGTTGTCTGCTCCAAAGGCACTTATATTCGCACGCTATGCGTCGATATCGGTAAGGAGCTAGGCGTTCCGGCTGCAATGGCGAAGCTGACCCGCACAATGTCGGGCGGGATTACGGAGCCGCAATGTTTGACGCTGGAACAAATCGAAGAGCTGCAGAAGGCGGGAGAGCTTGAAGCTCGCATTTTGCCTCCCGAAATGGCTATTTCCCATTTGGTAAAGCTTCAAGTGGCTAAACCTGCCGGGGAGAAAGCGCTGCTTGGTCAAAAGCTTCCTTATCGTCTCCTGCCGGAAACGCCCGAGGATGGGAAACTGATTCGGTTGTACGGCGAGGACGATACGTTTATCGGAATATTTGAGCCGTCCGGCTCTGAATCGCTATTGAAACCGGTGAAGGTTTTCTCGTAAAACGAATGCATCGCGAGCTCCGGCTCACAGGAATTATTAATCGGGGCTCGCCCTAAGCGAAAGTCTGATCAGGAAATGCAGGTGTATGCAGATTGGAAATCGTAAAGCTTCATTATCCGCATATCGAATTGCCGGAAAAGCTGAAGGGCAAGCAGCTCTCAATTGCCATTGGCCATTTCGACGGCGTTCATCGCGGTCACCAAAATGTGATCAATCAGGCCGTTTCGCGTGCGGCTGAGAAGGGCGCTTTGTCCGCGGTCATGACGTTCCATCCCCATCCGAAGGAAGTGCTTGGACAAGGCGATCAGTATTATAAAAGCTTGACTCCTTTTGAAGAGAAGGTAGAGCTGTTCAAGCGGATGAACGTCGATGTCGTGCTTGTCATCGGTTTCGACCGCAGCTTCTCGTCGATATCGCCAGAGCAGTTCGTGGATGAAGTGCTTAGGGCGCTTAGAGCGACGCAGGTTGTCGTCGGCTTTGATTTTACGTTTGGTTATAAAGGACAAGGTAAAGCGGATACGATGCGCGAATTAGGACATCCGGATATCGGCGTCGACATCATCGAGCCGCTCTACGAGAACGGCGAGAAGGTAAGCAGTACGCTCGTCCGCGAGCTATTGCAGCAAGGAGACGTGGCTTCTGCTGCGCTTCTGCTTGGAAGGCCTTACGCTGTGGAAGGAATTGTTGTGCACGGCGATGGGCGCGGCCATACGATCGGCTTTCCGACCGCGAACGTCGGACTCGGAGACGGGTTTGTGTCGCCAAGACTCGGCGTATTCGCGATTACGGCTGTCGTTGGCGGCAAGAGCTATTACGGCATCGTCAACCATGGAATGAAGCCCACCTTTAATAAAGAAGAGATTCGGCCGGTAATGGAAGCCCATTTATTCGATTTTCATCAAAATATTTATGGCGAACCGATTCGAATCGAGTTTCATTCCTTTGTCCGCACGGAGAAGAAGTTTGGCTCCGTGGACGAACTGATCGCGCAAATTGCGGCTGATGTCGAGCAGACGAAGCGATTGTTCAACCTCGTTTGACCGCGGCCGGCATTTACTTGCTATATTCATTGTGCTATACTGAATAGCGTTGCGACACGAACCGCCGTAAAGGCCGGAGAGCGTCGCGCAGAACCTTAGCTTGGTTGACTGCTATCACCGGCGGCGGCTAGGCTAACGGCGATTATTTTTCAAAAGTATAAGGAGGTGAATTGGGATGGCAATTACGCAAGAGCGCAAGCAAGAGCTGATTGAAACGCACAAAACGCACGCGAGCGATACGGGTTCTCCGGAAGTTCAAGTAGCTATCCTGACGGAAAACATCGTGAACTTGACGCAACATTTGCGGGAGCACAAGAAAGATCATCATTCCCGTCGTGGTTTGCTCAAGATGGTAGGTCAACGCCGCAAGCTGCTGGCTTACTTGAAAAACAAAGATGTTAGACGTTATAGCGCATTGATCGAAAAACTCGGCCTTCGCCGCTAAAACAAGCTACAAGGAAAGCAACCTGGTTGTCTTGCCGTCCGGGCTACCGGATGGCAGATACGGGTTGCTTTTTGTAAATATATAAGACTTTATAAGCAACCCTATAAATTCCCTTATATATCGATGCGAAACGACTGCTCTGCCGATTCGGCGACAGCCGTTTATGCTTATACCCAAAAGCTGTGCAGGATATGGATGCACAGTTGGCGAATGGTAAGTAAGCCATACGTTACATAACAAACCAGGAGGGATTACGTTGCAACGAGTAGAAATGATACTGGGCGGCAGGCCGCTCGTACTCGAAACGGGGCGCCTTGCCAAGCAGGCCAATGCAGCCGTAACGGTTCGCTACGGCGATACTGTCGTGCTGTGTACGGTTACCGCGTCCAAAGAGCCAAAAGATCTCGATTTCTTCCCGCTAACGGTCAATTACGAAGAGCGTCTGTACGCCGTTGGCAAAATTCCGGGCGGTTTCATTAAGCGTGAGGGCAGACCGAGCGAGAAAGCTATTTTGTCGAGCCGACTGACCGACCGTCCGATTCGTCCGCTGTTCCCGGAAGGATTCCGGAACGATATACAAGTTGCGAATATCGTCATGAGCGTAGACCAAGACTGCCCGCCGGAAATTGCGGCGATGATCGGTACTTCCGCTGCGCTTTCGATTTCCGACGTGCCGTTCAATGGACCGATCGGCGGCGTAAGCGTAGGCCGTATTGACGGACAGTTTATTATTAACCCTACAGTAGAGCAAGAGAAAAATACGGAAATTTTCGTTGTCGTCTCCGGAACGAAAGACGCCATTATGATGGTGGAAGCGGAAGGCAACGAAGTGTCCGAGGAAATTATGCTCGAAGCGATCATGTTCGGACATGATGAGATCAAAAATATTGTTGCGAAGATCGAAGAGCTGCAAGAAGCGGCTGGCAAGCCGAAGATGGAAGTGAAGCTGCATGCCGTTGACGGCAACGTGAACGAAGCGGTTCGCACGTATGCGTCCATCCGTCTGGTGGAAGCGATCCGCATTGAGGAGAAACATGCTCGCCAGGAAGCGATCGACGCCGTAAACAGCGATACCGTTGCTCATTTCGAGGACGTTTATGCCGAAACGCCTGAGCTGCTCAGCGACGTGAAAGAAGTACTGTACGACATCGTAAAGGAAGAAGTTCGCCGCCTGATTACGCATGACAAGGTACGTCCGGACGGACGCGGATTGAGCGAAATCCGCCCGATCGAATGCGATGTGGCGCTGCTTCCTCGTACGCACGGATCCGGCTTGTTCACTCGCGGTCAAACGCAGGCGCTTAGCATTTGTACACTTGGCGCGCTGGGCGATGTGCAAATTTTGGACGGCATCAGTCCGGAAGAATCCAAACGTTTTATGCACCATTACAATTTCCCGCCGTTCAGCGTTGGCGAAGCTAGACCGCTCCGTCCTCCAGGCCGCCGCGAAATCGGTCATGGCGCATTGGGCGAACGGGCATTGTCGAAGGTTATCCCTTCGGAGGAAGAATTCCCGTATACGATTCGCCTTGTCTCCGAGGTTCTCGAATCGAACGGTTCGACGTCCCAAGCGAGTATTTGCGCAAGTACGCTTGCAATGATGGACGCAGGGGTGCCGATCAAAGCGCCGGTAGCAGGCATTGCAATGGGGCTTATCAAAGACGGCGATCATTTCTCGATCCTGTCCGATATTCAAGGGATGGAAGACCACCTCGGCGATATGGACTTTAAAGTGGCAGGAACGGCGAAAGGCGTTACAGCCATTCAAATGGATATTAAAATTGACGGCATCGACCGCGCAATTTTGTCGCAGGCATTGGAACAGGCGCGCGAAGGCCGCATGTTCATTCTCGGCAAAATGACGGCAATTATGTCCGAATCGCGGACAAGCCTCTCGCAATATGCGCCGAAAATTTTGACGCTCCGCATCAATCCGGATAAGATTCGTGACGTTATCGGTTCCGGCGGCAAAATTATTAACAAAATTATCGAAGAAACCGGCGTGAAGATCGATATCGAACAAGACGGTATGGTGTACATTGCTTCGTCCAACGAAGAAATGAACCAAAAAGCGAGATCGATTATCGAAGGTATCGTGAAGGAAGTCGTTGTCGGCGAAATTTACCTCGGTACGGTAAAACGAATCGAGAAGTTCGGCGCATTCGTCGAAATCTTGCCTAACAAGGACGGTCTTGTCCATATTTCGCAGCTTGCTAACGAACGGGTAGCGAAGGTGGAAGACGTCATCGCGATCGGCGATCAAATTACGGTTAAAGTTACGGAAATCGATCAGCAGGGCCGCGTCAATTTGTCCCGTAAAGCTGTACTCGATCCACAAGTTCCGGCCCAATAAGCCGGAACTTAACCGCATAGCTTGCTTGAACGCAAAGAGCCAGATTTTATCTGTCTCTTTTTTATTTTTTCTGACGCTATTTTCTTCGCGTTCTATGGCCGCATATTGTGGAGCGGCTTGTCATACAGATAGAACAAGCGTCGATGGAACGGCGGCAGGGTGCTGGAAAGCGCCGGCCGGTGCAAGGCGCAATCAAGCGCAAAGGTGGGGCTGAACGGATGGGAAACCGAACCAAACTAGCCGCAGTCGTCATTTGTATGGCGGTCTTGTTTACGCTGGCGTTTTCCGAAGGCGGCCTGCGGGCTTACGTGAGGGAATTAAAGCAAGGAGCGGAGACGGCGTCGGCTAAGCCGCGAAAACCAGCCGCATTGCCGGAAGCGGAGCTTGCCGGCCTTCGCGAGCGGATTGCCGCCGAAGCCGAGCAACATCGCGTCGCTCCCATTGATGCGCGAATTGATCGGATCTGGAAAGCGATTCCTGGATACAATGGCATAGAGGTGGACGCGCAGGCGACATTCGACCGTACGGTTGCAACAGGAGCGCTATCGCCAATACAGTTTGTCTATAAGGAAGTGCCGCCGAAGATTTCGCTGCAGAGTCTCGGCACATACCCCGTCTATAGAGGCAATCCGGAAAAAAAGATGGCCGCTATTATGATTAACGTTGCTTGGGGTGAAGAGTACTTGCCTTCGATGCTGGAGTCGCTGGCGAAAGAAAATGTGAAGGCAACCTTTTTTCTGGACGGCTCGTGGCTCAATAAAAACGGGGAGACGGCGAAGCGGATTCAGGCGGAAGGTCATGAAATGTCCAATCACGCCTATTCGCACCCAAATATGAGCGAGCTGGGGAAACAAGCCGCATACGAACAAATTTCAAAGACGGAAGCGCTGTTGAAATCGACGCTTGGCGCCAGCAACAGATGGTTTGCTCCGCCTTCGGGAGATTTTAACCAGACGACGCTGCAGGTGGCCGCCGAGCAAGGCTTGATGACGGTGCTGTGGACGGTCGATACGATCGATTGGCAAAAGCCGCCTCCGGAGACCATCTTGAGGCGAGTGGCAAACAAGCTCACGCCGGGAGCGCTCATTTTAATGCATCCGACCGCCTCCTCACGGGACGCGCTGCCGGGAATCATTCGTTATGTTAAAGAACAAGGGTATGCGCTTGGCACGGTCAGCGATACGCTTTCGCCGTCGCGTATTCCGTCTTCTGTTGAGCCTAATCTTTAATTTTGTTAGAATAGAACAGCATATACATATAGGTATGGATTCGACACGGATTAGGCGTTACGGATCGCTGTCATTTAACTGATTGCAAACCGCGCCGTCCATCCGTATATCTGCAGGAGAAACGTTTAGGAGGACTAATGTGAACAAATATACGCTAAGCAACGGTCTGCGCGTCGTTATCGAGCCAATTCCGACATTCCGCTCCGTATCGTTCGGCATTTGGGTAAAGACCGGCTCGCGCAACGAAACGCCGGACAACAACGGGATTTCTCATTTTGTCGAGCACATGCTGTTCAAAGGAACGAGTACCCGTTCAGCTAAAGACATCGCTGATTTATTCGACGGCATCGGGGGCAATGTAAATGCCTTTACGTCGAAGGAATATACGTGTTACTTCGCGAAAGTGCTTGACGAGCATTTGCCGATCGCAGTGGACGCTCTGTCCGATATGTTTTTCGAATCGCAGCTCGATTCAGGAGAGCTGGCGAAGGAGAAAAACGTTATTTTAGAAGAGATCTCGATGTACGAGGACACGCCGGACGATAAGGTTCACGACGAAGCGTCGCGTGCCGCTTACGGCGATCATCCGCTCGCCTACTCGATTTTAGGCTTGGAGGAAAGACTTCAAGCGATGGATTCGAACGCGCTGCGCGGATACATGAACGACACGTATACGATTGAGAATACGGTCATCAGCGTTGCCGGAAACGTAGAAGACGGCAAGCTGCTTGAGCTGCTGGAGAAGCATTTTGGCCGTTTCGCCAACAAAGGACGCACGTCTGCTGTCTCGGCTCCGGTCTTCCATGGCGACTATGTTTTCTTCAAGAAAAAGACCGAACAGAATCATCTTTGTCTTTCGTTCCCTGGCTGCTCGATTTCCGATCCGCAGCTGTATGCAATGATTTTGCTCAATAACGCGCTGGGCGGGGGGATGAGCTCACGGCTGTTCCAGGAAATTCGCGAGAAGCGGGGACTGGCCTACTCCGTCTATTCCTACCATACGTCGTATGCGGATAGCGGCTTGTTCACCGTGTACGCGGGAACGGCGCCAAAGCAGACAAAAGAAGTGCTCGATTTGACGATGGAGCAGCTCGGCGAGCTTTCGGTGAAAGGTTTGACCGAGGAAGAGTTGCATCGGGGCAAGGAACAGCTGAAGGGCAGCTTGATTTTAAGTCTGGAAAGCACGAGCAGCCGAATGAACCGAATCGGTAAAAATGAACTCATGCTGGGACGCCATTACACACTGGACGATATGCTGACGCGCATCGAGAATGTTACTATGGAAGACGTGCGCGAAATGACGAAACGGATGCTCTCCGTTCCATTCTCCGCGGCAATGGTCGGCACGAACGACAAAGCTGCAGCCGAACTCAGGAGGGATCAATTTGTATCAAGTATTATTTAAGCGACTAGAAGGAAACGAAGATATTAAACTGCCGAGCAAAATGTCGGAATGGGCGGCTGGCTTCGATCTGCAAGCCGCCGTATCCGAGCCTGTCGTGCTCGGGCCGGGCGAAAGAAAGCTTATTCCGACGGGACTTTCGATGGCTATGCCAGCAGAACTGGAAGCGCAGATCCGCCCGAGAAGCGGGCTTGCATTCAAGCACGGTATCACCTGTCTGAACTCGCCCGGAACGATCGATGCCGATTATCGCGGCGAGGTGAAGGTTCTGCTGATCAACCATGGCCAGGAGGCTTTCACCATTACGCGCGGCGAACGCATTGCGCAAATGGTCTTTCAAGTGGTGCCGGTCGTCACGATCGTCGAAACGGACGAGCTGCCGGAAACTGTCCGCGGCGCGGGCGGATTTGGCCATACCGGCGTTTAAGAGCGAGCTTAGCAAGGACGGCATCGTAATGTATGATATCGTATGGTGCCGATGCGGCTTACGGCTGATCTGATCCCCTAAGTCGCGTTCTACTCGGCTTGGCAAGCGATGGAAGAGACGAAGAATAACTGCCAAAAGGACGTTATTGCAGCTACAACAAGCCTCTGGCGAGGAAATAACTGCAGAAAAGCAGTTATTTGTTGACATATGGGCTGTGCGAGTCAGAAGTAGCGAGGAATAACGTCCAAAAGGACGTTATTGCAGCTACAACAAGTCTCTGGTGGGGAAATAGCTGCAGAAAAGCAGTTATTTGTTGACGTATGGGCTGTGCGGTTGGAAGTTGCAAGGAATAACTGCCAAAAGGACGTTATTGCAGCTACAACAAGCCTCTGGCGAGGAAATAACTGCAGAAAAGCAGTTATTGGTTGACGTATGGGCTGTGCGGTTGGAAGTAGCAAGGAATAACTGCCAGAAGGACGTTATTGCAGCTACAACAAGCCTCTGGCGAGGAAATAACTGCAGAAAAGCAGTTATTTGTTGAAGCGTCCGTCTATTTGAAATGATACCGAACCGTCCCGAGTGCCTGAAAAGGCTGCCGGGGCGGTTTTTTGTTTTGTTTATTATCTTTAGTGCATTTCGTCTAATGCATTTCATCTATTGCATTTCGTCTATTACTTTTAGTCTCGACTGTCTAGTTCGATTTTGTTCATTTCGTTTAATTTAATTTGTTTACAAGTCTTAATCGCAACGTGTTTTTGCTTGAGCTGTAGCCCCCTTCATTTTTTTCACCCATTCTGGGCATCGGCATAAGATGGTTTATAACCCGTGCGCAGAAAGGAGTGGAGCCTGCATGCTTACAGGCGTTCAAGTGCTGCTGCTGGGAGGCGACGCGCGACAGCTCGAGGTCATCCGCAAACTGTCGGAACTCGACGCAGCCGTTACTGTTTCTGGCTTCGACGGCTTGCATACGCCGCTCGATGGCGCCGTACAAGCGGAATTCAGCGAGCAGCTGTTCGACGGGATCGACGCGCTGCTGCTTCCGGCGGTCGGAACTGACGACCATGGCGTCATACATGCCGTTTTCAGCGATCGCGAAATGCGGCTGCTTGACGAACATATCGCCCGTATGCCGAAGCACAGCAAAGTTTATGCGGGTATGGCGAAGCCTTATTTACGAAGCTTATGCGAGCAGAACCAAATTGAGTTGGTAGAACTGTTCGATCGTGACGATGTAGCGATCTATAACTCCATACCGACCGCTGAAGGCGCGCTGATGATGGCCATTCAACACACGGACATTACCATTCACGGCTCCAAATCGATGGTGCTCGGCTTCGGCAGAACCGGCTTTACAATGGCCCGGACGCTGCAGGGTCTGGGAGCCGAAGTACTGGTCGGAGTGAGGCGCAGCGAGCACTTCGCAAGGGCTGCGGAAATGGGCCTCAAGCCTTTCTATATCAGCAATCTGCTGGCTTTTACAGGCAATATTGACTTGATTTTTAACACAATTCCGACTATGATAGTCACAGCGCAAATTATAGCTAAATTACCCTCGCGAGCCGTTATTATCGACCTGGCTTCGAAGCCTGGCGGAACTGATTTCCGCTTCGCCGAGAAGCGTGGAATCAAGGCGATGCTCGCGCCCGGACTGCCGGGAATCGTCGCACCTAAAACCGCTGGACGTATCATAGCCGATTGTTTATCACAATTGATTATGGACGATTCCATAAAGCGGGGGAATGGGCAATGAACTGGTCAGGATTGACTGTCGGATACGCGCTGTCGGGCTCGCATTGCACGCTGGCCGAGATAATGCCGCAAATTCAGCGGTTCGTTGACGCGGGGGCGAATGTGGTGCCGATTGTCTCGAACACGATCATGACGACGGATACGAGATTTGGAACGTCGGAGCAATGGCAGACGCAGTTAAAGGCGATTACGGGCAATGAAATTATTTCGACGATCGTGCAGGCGGAGCCGCTTGGACCATCCAAGTTGATCGATGTTCTATTGATCGCTCCATGCACCGGCAATACGACAAGCAGATTGGCAAACGCGCTGACGGACAGCGCCGTATTGATGGCGGCTAAGGCGCAAATGCGCAATCAAAGGCCGGTCGTATTGGCTATTTCTACGAATGACGGACTTGGGTTGAATGCCGCTAACATCGCAAAGCTGCTGGTGGCTAAACATATTTATTTTGTGCCTTTCGGTCAGGATAATCCGGAGCAGAAGCCGAATTCGCTTGTCGCCAGAATGGATTTGGCGCTTGAAACGTGCGAGGCTGCCCTGCAAGGGAAGCAACTGCAGCCTCTTCTTATCGAACGTTTTAACTACTCGTCGTAAACCAAGCAGCTCGGGACTGACGTCAGACCGATGCTTATTGCCGGAACGCCGTCGCCAAGACACTAGGGGCCGCCTAGCGATTCCGGACGAGAACGGCTGTGTCGACTTGTTGCGAGCAGGTAACGGAGGATTGTCCTTATGCGCATCCTGGTTCAAAAATTCGGAGGCACTTCATTATCGACCGACCATGCAAGAAGCTATTGTATGAATCATATTGTTAGAGAACGCAACAACGGCTACGCGCTTGTCGTCGTCGTATCGGCGATGGGGAGAAAGGGCGAGCCTTACGCCACGGATACGCTATTGCAGCTTATCCGGGACAATGGCGATCGTCTGCCCGCCCGCGAGCGGGATATGCTGCTTGGCTGCGGGGAGATTCTCTCCGCAGCCGTCCTCTGCAGTCTGCTGCAGGCGGCCGGCGTTCCGTCGGTCGTTCTGACGGGAGGACAGGCGGGCATTTTGACCGACGATCAACACGGTCATGCCCGGATTGTCGAGCTGCAGCCGGAGAAGATGCTGGCGCATCTTCGGGAAGGTTCGGTCGTTATCGTAACGGGCTTTCAAGGAAGTACGGCGAATGGCGATATGACGACGCTTGGCCGAGGCGGAAGCGATACGTCCGCCACCGCAATCGGCGCTGCGCTGCGTGCCGAGATGGTCGACATATACACCGATGTCAACGGAATATTGACGGCCGATCCTCGCTTTGTCAAGGATGCCAAGCCGCTGCCGGTGGTAGGATACGTCGAGATTTGCAACATGGCCCGGCAAGGCGCGAAGGTCATTCATCCGAGAGCGGTTGAAATCGCGCAACAGGCGCGTATTCCGATCCGCGTACGATCGACTTTCACGGAAGACGAAGGAACGCTAGTAACCGATCGTCCGGAGACTATTCCTGGCTACGTCAGGGATCGGCATGTGACCGGGATTGCGCATGTGACCGGTATTACGCAAATATCGGTGCAGGCCAATGATGGCCGCAACGATATGCAGCTTCAAGTTTTTCAGGCGATGGCACGCAATCATATTAGCGTAGATTTTATTAATGTAACGCCAAGCGGAGCGGTGTACACCGTCTTTGATGACGATGCCGAACGGGCCGTATCCGTTTTGAAGGACGGCGGCTTCGAGCCGGCGGCCGTTAGCGGCTGCGCCAAAGTGTCGGTTATCGGAGGCGGAATGAACGGCGTTCCGGGCGTTATGGCAAGAATTGTGGAAGCGTTAACGGAACAAGGCATTACCATTATGCAATCGGCGGATTCGAACACAACCATATGGGTGCTGGTGAAGGACGAAGATATGGAGTCGGCGCTGCAAGCGCTGCACGCCAAATTCGAACTTCATCTTTAAGCGGCTGGCCCGTACGGTATCCGTTCGCCGGCAAAGTTTTCGTAGGAGGGTTTCAGGATGGATTTTGGTAGATTAATTACGGCAATGGTCACGCCATTCGACGCAAACGGTCAGATCGATTGGGAAGCAACCGGCAGGCTGATCGACGATTTAATTGAAGTACAAAAGAACGACTCCCTTGTCGTCTCGGGCACAACGGGCGAATCGCCTACGCTGTCCGACGAAGAGAAGACGGCGTTGTTCCGCTTTGCGGTAGATCGTGCAGGAGGCCGATGCAAAATTATTGCCGGCACCGGCAGCAACAATACCGCCGATTCCATCCAGTTGACGAAGGAAGCGGAAGCTTGCGGCGTGGACGGCATACTGCTGGTCGCTCCTTACTATAACAAACCGAATCAAGAGGGAATGTATCGGCATTTTAAAGCGATCGCTGAATCGACGAAGCTGCCGGTATTACTGTATAACGTTCCTGGTCGTACGGGGATCAACTTGTCGGCCGAAACGACGCTTCGCCTCGCGGAAATCGATAATATCGTTGGCACGAAGGAATGCGCGGGACAGGATCAATTGGCGAAAATTATCGCTTCCGCTCCAGAGAGCTTTAAAGTATACACAGGCGACGACAGCACAACGTTAACAACATTGGCGTTCGGCGGTTATGGCGTTATCAGCGTGGCAGCCCATGTGATCGGCGCGAAAATGAAGCAGCTGATCGAAGCCTATACGAGCGGCGACGTTACACTTGCTGCGAAGCTGAATCTCGAATGCTATCCGGTGTTTAAAGGTCTGTTCGAATGTCCGCATCCGGTACCGAATCCGGTAGCCGTCAAGTACGCTTTGTCGCTGCGAGGCTTGCAGGTCGGAGGAGTCAGACTGCCGCTTATCGAAGCAACAGCAGGTGAAGAGGAATTTATTAGAAGTTTGTTTCAATAGCTATAGGCAAAAAGCTCTGCGGATGTCCTAGTCCGCAGAGCTTTTTTTTGTGCCAATGAGCGGGGAGAACGGCTCGTCGATCGCTTGTGCTACCGCTTTTTGATCATGTATAATGAGAAGAAGTTGACTAGTTCGGAAAAGTTTGACAATTTAGTCGTGCAATTCAGCGATTGCGGCACTCCAGATTAATTACGAATGATGGAGCCGCAGCGGAAAAGGAGGCAGTCGCTTGTCCAAGAAGAACGGTGCGGATCAATTGCTCGTATTTGCGTTAGGCGGCGTTGGTGAAATCGGCAAAAATATGTACGTGATCCAGTACGCCAACGATATCGTCATTGTCGACGCAGGTCTCAAATTTCCGGAGGAGGACATGCCGGGCATTGATATCGTGATTCCCGACATTACCTATTTGTTGGACAACCGCGATAAGGTTCGCGGTATTCTCGTTACGCACGGCCACGAAGACCATATTGGAGGCTTGCCCTACGTCTTGAAGCAGCTGAACGTTCCGGTTTACGGAACGAAGCTAACACTTGGGCTCATCGAGGGCAAATTGAAGGAGGCTGGGCTGCTTGGCGAAACGACGCGTGTTCTTATAAACGCCGATTCGGAGATCCAGCTGGGGGCGATAACCGCTACTTTCTTCAAGACGAATCATAGCATACCCGACTCTGTCGGCGTATGTCTGGAAACGCCGGAAGGTTTGATCGTTCACACGGGAGATTTCAAATTCGACCATACGCCGGTGAACGGACAATATGCTGATTTGCAGCGTATGGCGGCAATCGGCAAACGCGGTGTATTGGCTCTGCTGTCGGACAGCACGAATGCCGAACGTCCCGGCTATACCCCTTCGGAGAAACAGGTAGGCGAGGAGTTGGAGGATCTGTTTCTCGCCGCCTCGCAACGGGTTGTCGTCGCAACGTTCGCGTCCAACGTGCATCGCGTTCAACAGGTGATCGACGCGGCGACAGCCTCGAACCGGAAGGTTGTTGTCGTCGGACGAAGCATGGTGAACGTCGTCGGTATTGCGACCGAGCTCGGTTATTTGCAGGTGCCGGAAGATACGATGATCGAGCCAGAAGAAGTTAACAAATGGTCGGCTGACCGGATTGTTATTCTTTGTACGGGCAGTCAGGGGGAGCCGATGTCGGCACTTACGCGAATGGCGCGTTCGATGCATCGGAAATTCGATATTTTGCCGGGCGATACGGTCATTATTGCAGCTACGCCTATCCCAGGCAACGAGCGGTATGTGGGGAGAACGGTCGACGAGCTATTCCGGTTGGGCGCTCATGTGGTCTACGGACCGGGCTCGGTATCCGGCGTACATGTTTCCGGACACGGCAGCCAGGAGGAGCTGAAGCTGATGCTTCATCTGATTAAGCCCGACTACTTTATTCCGATTCACGGCGAATATCGGATGCTGCGGCAGCATGCGGATTTGGCTGTTTCAGTCGGCATCGACAAATCCCATATTTTCGTGCTCGATAACGGCGATACGGTAGAGTTTCAGAATGGCGCAGCCCGGAAGGGATCGAAAGTGCAGGCAGGCAACGTCTTGATCGACGGACTCGGAGTTGGAGACGTCGGCAATATCGTGCTGCGCGATCGCAAGCTGCTGTCGCAAGACGGTATTTTAGTCGTTGTCGTCACACTTAGCAAACAGGACGGCAGCATTATTTCTGGTCCGGATGTCATTTCCCGCGGTTTTGTTTATGTAAGAGAAGCGGAAGGGTTGCTTGAAGAAGCAAACAAGCTGGTGACCAATACGCTAAATCGTCTTATGAACGATAAAGTAAATGAATGGGCTTCGCTAAAGACGAGCGTCAAGGAAGCGCTGGGCCGTTTTCTCTACGAGCAAACACGCAGGCGTCCGATGATACTGCCTATTATAATGGAAGTGTAACCTACGCAAGCCGTATGGTTTTGGAAGACGTTAAGGAACAGCTCGCTACTGGCTCAAAGCCGGCAGCGGGCTGTTTTTGTATGTCGCAATTTCTCTCCTTTCTAGACTCAAACCATTTGGTTGCGACGAGACGACGCCGTACACCGGACGTAGCTGGATAGCCGCAGCCCGAAAATCGAGCCGTTTTTGCTAATGCCGATCCCGTATAAATTTCCAACCCCACCCCATACTATGACGAGCCATAACTATAATGCAGCAGCCTATGCTGCCGGAAGGTGAGGGATTCTATATAATGCACGACTCCTATTGGCTGGGAAGCGCCGTCAACGAGCAGCCGCAGCCCGAAATCGCTCCCGACGATAAAAAGAAGCAGGCCAACGCCATCGTAGAATCGATTCAGCAGCTCGGTCAGACGAATGTTCCGCAGATGGAATCGAATATCCATTGCATGACGATTATCGGACAGGTAGAGGGCCATATCGTTCTTCCTCCGCAGAACAAGACGACGAAATACGAGCATTTGATCCCACAGCTTGTAGCAGCGGAGCAGAATCAGAAAATCGAAGGCATTTTAATCGTATTGAATACGGTTGGTGGAGACGTCGAAGCCGGTCTTGCAATAGCCGAAATGATATCCTCGCTGTCGAAACCGGCCGTCACACTCGTTTTGGGCGGCGGCCATTCAATCGGCGTTCCGATTGCAGTCTCCGGAGATGTATCGTTTATCGCCGAGACGGCGACCATGACCATTCATCCGATCCGGTTGAACGGACTCGTCATTGGCGTGCCGCAAACCTTTGAGTATTTGGATAAAATGCAGGAGCGGGTCGTTCGCTTCGTAACGTCCCACTCGAATGTGACGGATGAAAAGTTTAGGGAGCTGATGTTCAAAACGGGCGAACTGACGCGCGATATTGGCACGACAGTGATCGGCGCGGATGCGGTGAAGCATGGGCTGATCGACCGGACTGGCGGTTTGGGAGAAGCGCTGAAGGAGCTCAACCGGCTTATTGCCGATCGGAAGAAAGAGGCGGCAGGGACAGGAGTGTATAACTGATGACACTTTATACGATTATGCCTCTCGAACTGGTACTGGACGGCATCCACAACGAAGGGAATGACAGTCACGAAATTTGGCTGGACGGCGTCTGCATGGAAGTCCGACCGCTTGCTCCCGGCATCGGGCAAGTGGTTCGGCTGTTGCAATGTCAATTAAACGATTACTTGAACCCGCAGCTTACGCCGGGCTCGATCATCCGCTACGGACCGAAATAATCGCCGAATGGCGGTTGGCAATAGGAACATTTGTCCACCTATGGTATAATGTTAAACCAGAGGTGACGCGAGTTGGCAAAAAAAAGAAGAAAGAGTAAGTCGATTGCGGCTAATTTAAAATACGAAGTTTACGGTATCCTGCTTATTACCGTTTCTATAATTGCAATGTCCGGAGAAGCGGCGGTTGGACGGTCATTGTCCAAGCTGTTTGGGTTGTTTCTTGGCAAATGGTACTTTGCGCTCGCTTTGGTCGGCGTCTATGTCGGTCTGGCCGTCATGGTAAAGCGGGCGTGGCCTAAAGGCTGGAGCAACCGGCGAACAGGCATTTTGCTGTTTGTGCTGGCCTTAACGCTTTATAGTTCAATTGCGGATGTTGATCAAAGCTTGAGACCGGCGGCAGAATTGACGGGCGGCTCGATATTGTCCACCTTAAACGAAAATATAAGGCAGGAGCTGCTAGTCTTCGACGCTACCGACTCCCGGCCGATGACTGAGCGGGCGATCAGCGGTGGTTACGTCGGGGCCATTCAATATTCGATGCTGTACGCACTATTCGGTTATTTCGGAGCGCAGCTGATGATGTGGGTCATGTTCGCGATTTCATTGATGCTGATGACCGGCAAATCGTATGTCGAGCTGGGAAGCATCGTTCGCAAGAGGCTGCTTCATTTGGTCAAATTGCTAGCGGCCAAACGGTCGCAGCACTCTGCACAGCGTTCGGCCGCCGCAGCAGCAAGCACTGCCGCGAATAGCGGAGCTGCAGACCAAGCGGATGATTATAATGACGACGATACGATTGAAGACGACGACTATGAACACACGCCTCGCCGGAAGAAACGCTCGTTATTTTTCGCTTGGCGACAACAGAACAAGACGGAAGAGCCGGAGAAGCAGACGCCCCATGATGAATGGTCGCTTGACGAGCTGCCTTCCTTCCAGTCGCAGGCCGAAGGTCAGCCTAGTCCTCATTGGGCGAAAGAGCTTGAGCAGGATTGGGAGCAGCACGGAGAGGACGATAAGCCGCTTGACGAGCATTCTTCCAATGCTCAAGACGATGAAGCGCCTTGGACAAGCGAGAACTCCGTTGAAGAGGAGGAGCAAAGAGACCTCCAGCCGGCGACTGATAAAAGTGAGCATTGGGATGAGCCATGGCGTCAATCGGCTGAGTATGCCGATGCAGAATCGGACAAGCCCGATCCAGAAGTTGAAGCGCCGGAATCGTCTCATCCGTACGAGCCGGAGGAAATCGATGATCTGGCCGTTCATACGGCGACAGGGAATGAAGATAACCATGACGCGGACGAGCCGCTGCAATCGGTCGACACGGCCGTACAAGCGGCGAAAAGCGTCGACGGCGAAGAGCGGGTCGCTGCAAAGGCGGCTGCCAGCGACAGCAGCGAACCTGTAGTGAAGCCTTACCGGCTGCCGCCGTTCTCGCTGCTGTCGAAGCCAAGCCTGCTCGCAAGAGGGGGCGACGGCACCGATTCTATCGATGCGAAGCGAAAGCTGGAGGCGACGCTTGAAAGCTTCGGCGTCCGGGCCAAAGTACTTGACGTTGTTCGCGGTCCTGCCGTAACCCGTTATGAGGTGCAGCCGGCGACAGGCGTCAAGGTGAGCCGAATCGTCAGCTTGACGGATGATATCGCGCTTGCGCTCGCTGCTAAAGATATTCGTATGGAAGCGCCGATTCCTGGAAAATCAGCGATCGGCATCGAGGTGCCGAATATGGAAGTGTCCGTCGTGACGATGCGCGAGGTTATGGAGACGCAAGCTTTTCAGAATGCCCCTTCAAAGCTGTCTGTCGCCTTCGGCCGCGATATTTCCGGCCAGCCGATCGTTGGCAACTTAGCGAAGATGCCCCATTTGCTTGTCGCCGGCGCAACCGGTTCCGGTAAATCGGTCTGTATTAACGGCATCATTACAAGCATCTTATACAAGGCTGAGCCTGACGAAGTGAAATTTCTAATGGTCGATCCGAAGATGGTCGAGTTGAACGTTTACAACGGCATTCCGCATTTGCTCGCTCCAGTCGTGACCGATCCGCGGAGAGCCTCGCTTGCGCTCAAAAAAATCGTCGTTGAGATGGAGAAACGCTACGAGCTGTTCTCCAAATCGGGCACTCGTAATATTGAAGGCTACAATACGTTAATGGCCGAGAATCCGAAGGCTGTGCTGCCATATATCGTCGTTATTGTAGACGAGCTTGCAGACTTGATGATGGTTGCTGCGAATGACGTCGAGGATTCGATTGCGCGTCTGGCCCAGATGGCAAGGGCGGCCGGCATTCATTTGATTATCGCGACGCAGCGTCCTTCTGTTGACGTCATAACTGGCGTCATCAAAGCGAATATTCCGTCTCGTATCGCGTTCGGCGTCTCCTCGCAGGTAGATTCCCGGACCATACTTGATATGGTCGGCGCGGAGAAGCTGCTCGGGCGCGGCGATATGCTGTTCCTGCCGGTCGGCATGTCTAAGCCGATTCGGGTGCAGGGCGCGTTTCTCTCCGATCAGGAAGTGGAAGCGCTGGTCGAATACGCAAGGAACCAGGCGGAAGCGGAATACAAGGAAGATCTGGTGCCAGAAATTGAGGAGGATTCGACGAATCCTGATGAGATTTTAGACGAGCTGTTCGATCAGGCAGTGCAAATCGTACTGGATGCGAAACAAGCTTCGGTATCGTTGCTGCAGCGCCGCATGCGCATCGGATATACACGGGCGGCAAGGCTTATCGATCAAATGGAGGCAAAAGGCATCGTAGGTCCTTACGAAGGAAGCAAGCCGCGTGAGGTTCTCATGTCTGCCGATCAATATCAAGGACGGATTCCGTCCTGACAAACAAGAAGACCGGATTTGAAAGACAGATTCAGGTTTGACACCGCGTGCAGCGATCTGCACGCGGTGTTTTGCTTCTAGCGGCGCCATTGATTCTATACTGACAATACGATGCATAGAAGAAGGATGCTTTTCTCATACTAAAGTTAGGTAACGCTGTAATAAGCGGACTAACTTGCAAGAGAAAGGCAGATCCCAGATGAGAAATCGTTTAATTGTGATGACAGCGTTAATCGTCATGCTGTCGCTAGGCATGTACTCGCTTCAGCAATTTATGAACGGCAGGACATCGGAAACGTTCAGCAATGCAACGCTGAAGGTCGGCTCCTCGGGCAAGGACGTATACGAATTGCAAGGAAGGCTCAAATATTTGGGGTACTTCAATGGCAAAATAGACGGCCAGTTCGGTTGGACCACGAGAAACGCCGTTACCTGGTTTCAATGGAAGTTTGGCATGAAGGCGGACGGTGTCGTCGGAGCCAAAACAAAGCTTAAGCTTTGGGAAGCGACGAAAAACTGGAAGCCGACAGCTGAGGAGATGGGCAAAGGAACCGCCGGAGGCGGAGGAGGCAATACAAGTACTGGGGGCGGAACAAGCTCCGGAGGAGGAGGCAAGGCCGGCAGTTCGCTTCAGCAATCGAACAAGCTTGGACTTTCCAAAGCCGATCTGCAAATTATGGCGAACGCCGTTTACGGCGAGGCGCGCGGCGAACCGTACGAGGGACAAGTGGCAGTGGCTGCTGTTATTTTAAACCGGCTAAAGTCACCTAGCTTCCCGAATTCAATATCGGGCGTTATATTCCAGCCCGGCGCGTTCACAGCCGTAGCGGACGGACAAATATACTTAACTCCGAACGAGAAAGCGGCACAGGCGGTGCAGGACGCCATTAATGGCTGGGACCCGTCTGGCGGATGCCTCTATTACTTCAATCCCGTGACCGCCACCTCCAAGTGGATTTGGACGCGGCCGCAAGTCAAAACGATCGGCAAACATATTTTTTGCATGTAGCCTGCTCGAAAAGAAGCAGCCGATTTTGCCCTGTGCGAGGTCGGTTGCTTCTTCCATTTCGCATCGGTTAGAATGGTATAGACATTAACGGTATGGAATACATTTACTGCAAGATGGCACCACCCAACCAGCTGACTAGAGGAAGGAGCAAACACCGGTGACTTTATTTGAAAGAGGGCAAATCGGGCGGATAAGACTGCACGTGCTGCCGACCAATCGGTTCAAAACGTTTGCCGTCTCGCTGTTTTCAGGCTTACCGCTTTCCGAGGCTTCCGTGACAGAAACCGCCTTAATTCCGTTCGTGCTGCGCCGCGGTACGGCGAATACGCCGGAAACGAAAGCTTTCCGAGAAAGGCTCGACGACCTATACGGCGCGGGCTTCGGCTTTGATGTGTATAAAAGAGGCGAGTCGCAAATCGTCCAATTTCGAATGGACGTCATTAATGACCGCTTCGTTTCCTCCAATACGTCTTTGCTTGCCGAGTCGCTGAAGCTGCTCGGTGAAGTCGTCACCGACCCGTACCAAGAAAACGGAATATTCCGTGCTAAGTACGTGGAAGCCGAGAAGCAAACGCTCGTCAAGAGGCTTGAAGCGATCGTCAATGACAAAATACGTTATGCGGCGGAGCGCTGCCTCGAGGAAATGTGCGAAGGCGAGCCCTATCGCCTGCATCCTCTCGGCAAGCTTGACGCCATTCCGTCCATTACACCGCAATCGCTGCAATCTGCGTACGAGAACTGGCTTCGTACCGCCGCTTTTGATTTGTACGTTGTCGGCGACACGACTCTTCAAGAAGTGTCTGAGCTTGTAGAGCAATCGTTCCGTTTGTCCGACGGCGAACCGGCGGGCTATTCGCTTCCGGACGTAACGAGAGAGGTTGCCGAGGTGAAGACGATCGTCGAACGGATGGATGTCAGTCAAGGCAAGCTGAATCTCGGCCTGCGCACGGGGATTCGTTACGGCGACGACGATTATGCCGCTTCCCTTATGTACAATGGCATTTTAGGCGGTTATCCGCATTCCAAGCTGTTCCTCAACGTACGCGAGAAAGAGAGTCTGGCGTATTATTCGGCATCCCGTCTGGATGGCCATATGGGCATTTGCACGATTCAATCAGGCATCGAGATCGCCAACTACGAGCGTGCGGTCGTCATTATCAAAGAGCAGTTGGAAAGTATGCGTAACGGCGAATTAAGCGAGCTGGAGCTGTCGCAAACAAAGGCGATGATTTCCAATCATCTGCGTGAGCTGCAGGACAGCGCTTACGAGATGATTGCCTATGATTTCAACGCCGTTCTGTCCGGCAAGGAACGTACCGCATCCGACTTGCTGGCGCAAGTGCAGGCGACAACGGCAGAGGATATCGTACGCGTTGCGAATAAGGCGCAGCTGGACACGGTTTATTATTTGCGTGACCGGAAGGAGGCGTAAGGACATCATGGAAACGCTTGAATACAAAGGGATGCAGGAAACGCTGTACCGTGAAGTGATGGAGAACGGCCTGGAAGTGATCGTGCTTCCGAAAGAAGGCTTTCAGAAAACGTACGCCACCTTTGCGACCAAATACGGGTCAGTCGACAACCGCTTCTCAGTAGGAAGCGAACAGCCGGTTAAAGTGCCGGACGGCATCGCCCATTTTTTGGAGCATAAAATGTTCGAGGAACCGACCGGCGACATCTTTGCCACGTTTGCTTCGCACGGCGCTTCGGCCAATGCGTTTACCAGCTTCGACCGTACGGTCTATTTATTTTCCGCGACCGAGGACATTTCGCAAAACTTGGAAACGCTCGTCAATTTCGTGCAAAATCCTTATTTTACCGATGAGAACGTCAATAAGGAAAAAGGGATTATCGAGCAAGAAATTAACATGTACAAAGACAATCCAGATTGGCGCGTCTATTTCGGCGTTATTGATGCGATGTACCATCAGCATCCCATCCACATCGATATTGCCGGAACAGTGGAGTCGATCTACCAAATCGATAAAGAAACGTTATACCGCTGCTACGAAACGTTTTACCATCCGTCCAATATGCTGCTGTTCGTTGTAGGCGGCGTGAAGGCGGAGGAAGTTTTCGAGCTCGTTCGTCGCAATCAATCAGCAAAAACGTTTGAGCCGCAAGGCCAAATTAACCGCTATTTCGAGCCGGAGCCGGAAACGGTGAAAATAGCGCGCAAAGTTACGCATCTGCCCGTTTCTTTACCGAAGGTCATGTTCGGCTTCAAGGAAAAGAAGGTTGGGTTGTCTGGAAATGCTCTGCTGAAGCAGGAGGTTTCCTCCAAGCTGATGCTCGACGCGCTGTTCGGTCCAAGCTCGGCGCTGTATCAGGAGCTGTACGAAAGCGGCGTCATTACCGACTCCTTTGGCTCCGAATTCAATTCGAGCGAACAGTACGCATTTTCCGTTATCGGCGGCGACAGTCCTGACCCTGAAGAGCTGTTGAAGCGGGTTCGCGCAGCGGTCGAAACGGCGCTGAAGGAAGGCATTCCGGCGGAATCCTTCGAACGGTCCAAACGGAAAAAAATCGGCGGTTATCTGCGCATGCTCAATTCCCCCGAATCGATCGCCGGCGAGTTTACGCGGTACCGCTTCCGCGACAGTGACATGTTCGACCTGCTGCCGTTGTATGAAAGCAGCACGCTTGAGGATGTGAACGAGAGGCTGCGCGAGCATTTCGATTTCGAGCAGCTGGCCGTGTCGATCGTGGAGAAGCCGTCCGAATGACGATTGCTAGACCTAGAACGGTGTTGATTACCGGGGGAAGCCGCGGCATCGGCGCTGCCATCGCGCAGCGCTTCGCCGCGGAGGGCATCAACATTGTTATCCATTATTTGGGCTCGCACGAAGCGGCAAATGAAACGGCAAGAGCTTGCATGAGGCACGGCGTCGAAGTGATGACAGTTAGCGCTGATCTGCGCTCCAAGGAACAGCTGCTGCGCATGCGCGAGAAACTGGAGGCAAGCGCGCTCCTGCCCGACGTACTCGTCAATAATGCCGGCATTTCACATTACGGCATGCTGGCCGACGTAACGGAGCAGGAATGGGACGATGTTATGGCGGTTAACTTAAAAGGGATGTTTTTGTGCAGCCAAATCTTTATGCAGCATATGATCGCCAGCCGGTTCGGCCGCATTGTCAACGTCTCGTCTGTATGGGGATTGTCCGGCGCCTCCTGCGAGGTGCTGTACTCGACGACGAAAGGCGGCATGAATGCGTTCACGAAAGCGCTTGCCAAGGAGCTTGCGCCATCCGGCGTTACGGTGAATGCGGTCGCGCCCGGCGTCGTTGATACGGCGATGATGAGCGGCTTCGACGATCAGGAGAAGGCTGCTCTCGAACAGGAAATTCCGGTTGGCAGGTTTGCCCAGCCTGATGAAATTGCATCGCTTGTTTACTTTTTGTCTCTACCCGAATCATCTTATATTACCGGACAAATCATTAGTCCGAACGGAGGCTGGCACACGTAACTGAGTTTTTCTCCGCCAATCGGCATCGCCGTAATCCAGGACGAGCCGTCGGATGCATAATTGCTTCGACCGGGAGAAAGAATAAGGACTGTTGTTCATTCTTTCAATCCGTAGGAGGCGAATAAGCGATGTCATCCGTATTGACTAACTTTTCGACATGGAAGCAATTTTTGTCCGATAAGGTTGAGCATGCGAAGGAAATGGGCATGACCGAGGAAACAATCGCCAATTTGGCTTACGAAATCGGTTCGTTTCTCGACGAGAAGGTCGATCCGAAAAACGAACAGGAACGCGTGCTGAAGCAGCTTTGGGACGTCGGCGACGAGTCGGAGAAGAAAACGATCGCCAACTTAATGATTAAACTCGTCCAGCATTCTTAACTTATGTAGCGCATCCGCAGGAAAGCCTCCCATATCTGGAGGCTTTTCTGCGATGTTTTTGTTGCGGTTGCAGGATTGTGCCGAAAATTGTAGAATAAGCTTTTAAAGTATAGTATCGTTTATACGACGGCTTTATTATATTGCATGAAGGCGATAACAACAGGTTTGGGGCGGTGACCATTTAATGGAAATCAAACAATATTATATGGAATACAAAATACATAAAAACAGGCCCGGACTGCTAGGCGATATTGCTTCACTGCTCGGTATGCTGGAAGTTAACATTATGACCATCAACGGCGTAGAAGACCGGACAAGGGGAATGCTACTCCAGACCGACGACGAGGAGAAAATCGTTTTGCTCGGTAAAATGCTGCAAAAGGTCGACAATATAACGGTAAACAAGCTCAGAACACCGACGATTGTCGATATTTTGGCTGTTCGGCACGGAAGGTACATCGAACGCGATTCCGACGATCGCAAAACGTTCCGTTTTACGCGCGACGAGCTGGGCCTTTTGGTTGACTTCCTGGGAGAAGTGTTCAAGCGGGAGGGCAATCAAGTTATCGGTCTGCGAGGTATGCCCCGCGTCGGCAAGACGGAATCCATTATCGCGGGAAGCGTGTGCTCCAATAAGCGATGGACGTTCGTATCCTCAACGCTGCTTCGCCAAACGGTACGCAGTCAGCTTTCCGAGGATGAAACGAGCGAGAACAACATTTTTATTATTGACGGAATCGTAAGTACCATTCGTTCCAATGAAAAGCATTACGCCTTGCTTCAGGAAATTATGGCGATGCCTTCCACGAAGGTGATCGAGCACCCGGATATTTTTATTCGCGAGTCGCAATACGATTACAGCCATTTCGATATGATTATCGAGCTTCGCAATACGCCGGATGAAGAAATTTCGTACGAATCGTTTACGGCCAATTATTCGGACGATTTTTAAAAGAGAGGAGAACGCTTAGATGTCGGATTTGGGAGCATTGCTTCGGAAAGCGAGAGAGGAACATGGGCTTTCGCTAGAAGACATACAGGAAACAACAAAAATACGGAAACGTTATTTGGAAGCGATCGAAAGCGGCGATCACAGCATTTTGCCCGGCTCTTTCTATTTGAGGGCTTTTGTCAAAAACTACTGTGAAGCCGTGGGGCTTGATCCTGATGAAGTGCTCCGTTTATACCAACATGAAGTGCCGGCCGTCGTTGCGGAACAGAACAATGTCGAGCCGGTAGCGGCCAGAGCGCCGCGCAGAGTGCAATCGCGTTCTTCTGAGCGCTTTGGCAGACTGGGGTTCAATCTGCTGATGTGGCTGTTCCTCATTCTGATCGTCGTTGTCGTATGGATTTATTTTGTCAATCAAAAAGGCGACGATTCCAAGCAGATCGACGACACAAAAATGACGGATCGGGCTTCGCAGGCTCCAGCCTCTACCCCAGATCCGAACAGTGCGGGGGGCAGCACTACGCCGCCTCCGTCAACGCCGCCTCCAGCAGCCGAAACGACGCTCACGTTTACAACCAAGCAGGGCAAAGTCGACCATTATGATGTAGCTCCGGCAAACGTACCGCATAAGCTGGAAATAAAAGTGTCGGGAGGACCGAGCTGGACGGAGGTTCGGAAAGGCGGTTCGACCGGTGAAAAGCTGTATTCGGGTACGATTCAGGATGGCGAAACAAAATCCTATGACATTACAGAGCCGCTTTACGTCAACGTCGGACGTGCCGATTTGACGGTTATTTCGGTCGATGGCATCGTCGTAAACGACGGAGATCTGGCAAGATCCAAAAAAGTGCAGCTTAACCCGGTGAAGGTTGAAGATACGGCCGGCGGGAACGCAGGCGACGCCGCTGGCGGAGACGAAGGCGCACAGCAATAGGAAGGAGATTGGACGATGAGTTCGGAAAGTTCATTTGATATTGTATCGAAAGTGGATATGCAGGAGTTGAACAACGCGATTCAGCAAGCGGAGCGAGAGATCGAAACGCGCTTTGATTTCAAGGGCAGCAAAAGCAGCATTGCGCTCGAAAAAGAGGAGCTTGTCATTGTCTCCGACGACGATTTCAAGCTGAACAGCGTAATCGATATATTGCAATCGAAAATGATGAAACGAGGCGTGCCGATTAAAAATTTGGACTATGGCAAAATTGAGTCAGCGTCGGCCCATACGGTTCGCCAGCGCGTCAAGCTTCGTCAAGGCATCGACCAGGAGCATGCGAAAAAAATCAATATTTTAATCCGCGATTCGAAGCTCAAGGTGAAAAGCCAAATTCAAGGCGATCAAATTCGCGTAACCGGCAAGAGCCGCGACGATCTGCAAGCCGTTATCAGCTTGCTGCGCGGCGCCGATCTTAAAGTCGAATTGCAATTTTTGAACTATCGATAGAGCAGACATTCAGCCCGCTCGAGGCGGAAATGCAGCCTTTGCATTTTCCCGTTTCGAGTGGGCATTTTCCCGTTATCCGTTATTTTGACAGGGCATGGGCCATGTATTATACTTGAGGATAGCCGGAAGGCCAGTAGGAAACGGTGTACAGAGATCTGGGGGACTTACAGATGACGGAATGGGTAGCAAACAACGGGCAGAGAACGGTTTCAGCGAACAGCCGGGATTTGGCAGGGGAGGCAAGCAGATGAACCTGGCAAATAAAATTACGCTGGTCAGAATTATTTTAGTGCCGATAATTATGGTCGTGCTACTTGTCAATATCAATGTAGCGCCGCTTGAATTCAGCGGTTATTCCATTACATACAATCAGATCATTGCGGCACTTATATTCATCATTGCGGCAAGCACGGACGGGCTGGACGGGTACATCGCAAGGAAGAACAAGATAGTTACCAATTTGGGCAAGCTGCTCGATCCGCTCGCAGACAAGCTTCTTGTCGCAGCCGTGCTCATTTCGCTTGTGCAGATGGATAAGCTGGACGCCTGGATGGCAATCGTTATTATCAGCCGCGAGTTTGCGGTAACCGGCCTTCGTCAAGTTGCGCTTCTCGAAGGAAGCGTCATGGCGGCGAGCAAATGGGGGAAATGGAAAACGGCGATACAGATCACCATGATCATTTCGCTGCTGCTGAACAATTTTCCGTTCCATTTTATCGCTTTCCCATTCGATGCGGTTATTAGCTGGATTGCAGTGGCGATTACGATCTATTCCGGCCTTGATTATTTCTTGAAAAACAAACATCTTATCCCGATTGAATAAGGATTTAGAAAGCATCTTTCCGAATATGGAGGGATGCTTTTCCATTCATATTAGCAGGAGGAATGAATCATGAAAGCAGAAATTATCGCCGTCGGCACCGAGCTTCTGCTCGGCCAAATCGTGAACACGAATGCGCAGTTCCTTTCGCAGGAGCTGGCGGCGCTTGGTATAGACGTCTACTTCCAGACGGTTGTAGGCGACAATCCGGACCGAATTCGCAGTGCGATTAAGACTGCGAGAGCAAGAGCCGATTTGCTTGTATTTACAGGAGGACTTGGGCCGACTCAGGACGACTTAACCAAGGATGTGCTGGCTGCATATTTGAATCGCGGCATCTCGATCGACAAGCCTTCGATGGAAAAGATTGAAACCTTATTCAGCTCGCGCGGCATTCATATGGTTGAAAGCAATATTCGCCAGGCGCATACGATCGATGGAGCGGTTCCATTATTCAACGAGGCCGGGCTGGCCGTTGGGAATGGATTGTCCGAGGACGGCACTCACTATTTGCTCTTGCCGGGACCGCCTCGCGAGATGAAGCCGATGATGGAGGGGCCGGGCAAGGAATGGCTCCGTTCCGTGCTGGGGCATTCCGATCCGCTTTATTCGCGGCTGCTCAAGTTTGCGGGTATCGGAGAATCGAATTTGGAAGCACAACTGATTGATTTAATTGAAGGTCAGAGCGATCCAACCATCGCCCCGTATGCGAAGGAAGGCGAGGTGGCGATTCGCGTTTCGACGAAGGCGCCGACCGAAAGCGAGGCGAACCGGAAAATCGACGCGACGGTGGAACGAATCAAGGAGCGCGTCGGAACGTTTCTGTACGCCCAGCAAGACGCAACGCTGGAAGAGGAGGTCGTCCGCCTGCTCCGGGCGTCGAGACGGAAGCTGGCGAGCGCAGAGAGCGCAAGCGGCGGCTTGTTCGCCGAGCTTATTACAAGCGTGCCTGGCAGCAGCGGCGAGTTCACGGGCGGCGTCGTTACCTATACGAACGAAATGAAACATAAGCTGCTCGGCATTCCGATGTCCCAACTGGAGGGCATTGGCGCGCCAGGAGCCGTCAGCGAATCGACGGCGGCGATGATGGCGGAACGGGTACGGGAATTGGCGGATAGCGATTTCGGCGTTTCGGTGACCGGCGTGGCGGGACCGGCCGAGTCAGAGGGCAAGCCGGTAGGCCTCGTTTATCTCGGTATTGCCGAGCGGGGAAAGGAAACGGTCGTGTATACGACGAACCTGAGCGGCAGCCGGACCATTATCCGCGTGCGTGCCGTTAAATCGCTGCTGTACCGGCTATGGCAAGCGCTGACGAAATAAAAATGCTGGGTGTGAATTGCGCCGCCCGAAAATGCCTGAAACGGCCCGAAATAAGGGTTGCGTAAAAAGACGCGCTTGTCTATAATAGTCCGTAGACGGAAGAACCGTGGCGAAGATTACTTTGCTGCGGTTTTTTTATGCCCGGCAAAAGGTTAATTGGAGGGATGTTACAAAAAAAAGACGAATGTATGTTCGAAAAAACACTTGGCAACCGATAGAAAAAGAGTTATCATTACATTATAAATAATGAAGGATGTGAGTTGATTGTCGGATCGCAAAGCTGCTTTAGAGATGGCTTTACGTCAAATTGAGAAACAATTTGGTAAAGGCTCCATCATGAAATTGGGAGAATCGACACATATGCAAGTGGAAATCGTGCCGAGCGGTTCGCTTGCTTTAGATATCGCTCTTGGCATCGGCGGTTTGCCAAGAGGACGCGTTATCGAAGTTTACGGGCCGGAATCATCCGGTAAAACGACGGTCGCCCTGCATGCGATCGCCGAAGTGCAGCGCGTCGGCGGACAAGCCGCTTTCATCGATGCTGAGCACGCGCTTGACCCGCTTTATGCGAGCAAGCTGGGCGTCAATATCGACGAGCTGCTGCTGTCCCAGCCGGATACGGGCGAGCAGGCGCTGGAAATCGCTGAAGCGCTCGTGCGCAGCGGCGCGGTCGACATCATCGTCATTGACTCCGTCGCGGCGCTCGTGCCGAAGGCCGAGATCGAAGGCGACATGGGCGACTCCCACGTCGGTTTGCAAGCAAGGCTGATGTCGCAGGCATTGCGTAAGCTTTCCGGTGCGATCAGCAAGTCGAAGACGATTGCGATCTTCATCAACCAGTTGCGTGAGAAAGTCGGCGTGATGTTCGGCAACCCGGAGACAACGCCAGGCGGACGAGCGTTGAAGTTCTACTCGAGCGTGCGGCTTGAAGTGCGTCGCATTGAGACGATCAAGCAGGGCAATGATATGGTCGGCAACCGTACGCGGATCAAAGTCGTGAAGAACAAAGTGGCGCCTCCGTTCAAACAAGCCGAGATCGACATTATGTACGGCGAAGGCATTTCGAGAGAAGGCAGTCTGGTCGATATCGGTACAGAGATGGATATCGTTCAGAAGAGCGGCGCGTGGTTCTCTTATAGCGGCGACCGCTTAGGCCAAGGCCGGGAAAATGCGAAGCAGTTTCTGAAGGATCATCCAGAAATGGCTGCTGTCATCGAGAAACAAATTCGCGATGCGAGCAATTTGTCTACGACGGCGCAGCCGGTGGAATCGCTCTCGACGGATGACGACGACGATTTCGACGAGTCCGAGCTGGACTAAACCGAATAGCTTGACGCTTATCGCCGTCCTCTGACAGAGGACGGCGATGTTGTTTGCAAAAGAGGGATGCAGTAACGGAGGGAAGCGCTCATGGAAATTAGAGCGGTTGAGCAGGATAAGGACGATCGCAAAAGCTATATCCTCTATGTGTACGGGGAAGAGGAGCCGGTGCTGACCGTTCACGAGGATTTGCTGGTCAGGCATCGTTTGCTGAAGGGGCGCGTCCTGACCCGCTCGGAGCTGGACGATATTGGCGCCGAGAACGAGAGGTACCGCGCATACGCGCTCGCCGTCGCGTATCTTGGCATGAAAGCGCGCACCAGACGACAAATCGAACAATATTTGCAGCGCAAGGAGCTGGAAGCGGATTCGATTCAATACGTATTGGAACGTTTAGAAACGGAACATATTGTGGATGATGAAGAGTATGCGAAACAATTCGCAATGCAAAAGATCCGCTACTCTCAAAAAGGACGTTTATGGATAAAGCAAGAGCTGCAGCAGCGGGGCGTGTCCAAGCAGGCGGCTGCGCAAGCGGCCGAATCGATCGACAAGGAATCGGAGCTGGATGCAGCGTTAAGCGCCGCTAGAAAAAAATGGCGGACGCTAAAAGGCGAGGACTATGATCGCAAGCGAAAGCTAACCGCCTTTTTGTTGAGGCGGGGTTTTCCCGGAAGTGTCGCTCGCGAGGCGGTTCAAGCAGCAGTCCGCGAATCGGAAATGACGGAAGACGAGGAAGACGATGGTCAAATGCTTGACAATTGAATTTGTCAAAAGATAAAATGAACATGTATTCGTTCACATTCAAATCAATTTTCCTTCCAAAAGTTGATTTGAACCGATCATTTTCGTCAATTTGTTAGAAGATTAATCGGTATGAAAACCGGCTTAAACAACTTAATATCATCCCAAGCATTTGCCTTGGTGTATGCAACGAGGAGGTGAACAAGATGCACCCTATCTTGACTGTGTTGATCTGTCTCGTTGTTGGCGTTATTTTCTTTGGGATTGGTTATTTCACTCGAAAGTCGATTGCTGAAGCGAAAATTTCCAGCGCTGAGCAAGCCGCTGTTCAGATTGTAGAAAATGCAAAGAAAGAAGCGGAAGCGCAGAAGAAGGAAACCGTTCTGGAAGCGAAAGACGAAGTCCACAAGCTCCGTACGGAAGCTGAAAAAGACATTCGTGAGCGGCGTAATGAAACGCAGCGTCAGGAAAGACGCTTGCTCCAAAAAGAGGAGTCGCTGGATAAAAAATTAGAAACACTAGAACGCAAAGAAGAGTTAGTTGCCAACAAAGAGAAACGGATCGACGAGACGCAAGAACAAATTGACTCCATTTATAAGCAGCAGCTTAGCGAGTTGGAACGCATCTCCAGCTTGACGATGGAGGATGCAAAGTCGATTATTTTGTCGAATGTTGAGCAGGAAGTACGTCAAGAGACGGCTCAAATGATTAAAGAGATGGAGCAGCAAGCGAAAGAAGAAGCCGACAAAAAGGCGCGTAATATTATTTCCCTGGCTATCCAGCGTTGTGCGGCCGATCACGTAGCAGAGACGACGGTTTCGGTCGTTGCTCTGCCGAACGAAGAAATGAAAGGTCGTATCATCGGACGCGAAGGACGGAATATCCGCGCATTGGAAACATTGACCGGTATCGATCTCATTATCGACGATACACCGGAAGCGGTCATTCTATCCGGCTTCGACCCGATTCGCAGGGAAATTGCCCGCACTTCTCTTGAAAAGCTTGTGGCTGACGGACGTATTCATCCGGCGCGCATCGAAGAAATGGTCGAGAAGTCTCGTAAAGAAGTCGATGAACGGATCCGTGAATACGGGGAGCAGGCTACTTTCGAAGTTGGCGTTCACGGCTTGCATCCGGACTTGATTAAGATTTTGGGAAGACTCAAGTATCGGACAAGTTACGGTCAGAATGTGCTGAAGCATTCGATGGAGGTTGCGTACTTGACCGGTTTGATGGCAGCGGAGCTCGGCGAGGAAGTTACGCTCGCGAAACGGGCTGGCTTGCTGCATGATATCGGTAAAGCGCTCGATCATGAGGTCGAAGGCTCGCACGTTGAAATCGGCGTTGAATTGGCCAAGAAATACAAAGAGCACCCTGTTGTTATTAACAGTATCGCATCCCATCACGGGGATGTTGAAGCGACTTCCGTTATCGCGATGCTGGTCGGAGCCGCGGATGCCTTGTCGGCAGCCCGTCCGGGAGCCCGTCGCGAGACGCTCGAGACTTACATCAAACGGCTTGAAAAACTGGAAGACATTTCGGAGTCGTTTGAAGGCGTTGAGAAGTCGTACGCCATTCAGGCCGGCCGCGAAGTTCGCGTAATGGTGCAGCCGGAGAAGATTGACGATACGGAAGCCTTTCGCCTCGCGCGCGATATTACGAAAAAAATCGAGAGCGAACTCGATTATCCGGGACATATTAAAGTTACGGTCATTCGTGAAACTCGCGCGGTTGAATACGCGAAATAGCATCTCAAATAAACGCATATGCAAGACTTACGAAAAGTGGCTGCTTGTCAGCCACTTTTCCGTCTGCATGGCCCTTTAGCAAGGATAGAAGGAAGTGGACAACTGAAATGAACGTATTATTTATCGGCGATATCGTTGGCAGCGTTGGACGCGCCGCGGTTAAACGGGTGCTGCCCGCGTTGAAGAGCAAATACAATCCCCACATTATTATTGCCAACGGCGAAAACGCTGCGCACGGCCGGGGAATAACGGCCTCCATTGCGAAGGAGTTTTTCGAATGGGGTATTCACGGCATTACGATGGGCAATCATACGTGGGACAATAAAGATATATTCGAGTGGATCGACGAGGAGCCGCGGCTTGTGCGGCCGGCTAATTTTCCGGAAGGAGCTCCCGGTCAAGGAATGGCGTTCATCAAAGCGAATGGAAAGCAGCTTGCGATCATCAATTTGCAAGGCAGGACCTTTTTGCCGCCGATCGATTGTCCGTTCCGTATGGCTGATGAGTTAACGGAGCAGGCTGCTGAAAAAACGAAGCATATCTTAGTCGATTTTCATGCAGAAGCGACATCGGAGAAAATTGCGATGGGCTGGCATCTGGATGGTCGCGCTTCGATCGTCGTCGGAACGCATACCCATGTTCAAACAAACGATGAACGGATTTTGCCGGAAGGCACCGCCTTTTTGACCGATGTCGGCATGTGCGGGCCGCGAGACGGGGTTTTGGGCATGGAAAGAAACGCCGTGCTTCACCGGTTCATGACGCAGCTTCCGACTAGGTTCGTTGTTGACGAAGGCGATTGGCATTTCCACGCCGTTTCCGTCCAATTGGACGATTCGACAGGCAAAGCGAAAAAGATTGAGAAAATTAGACTGACGGAAGACGAATGGCTGATGCTCCAGTAAAAGGGGCGATCAGCCCTTTTTTTTTCGCTGCGATTCTAGCAATCGACAAAAAGTCTTGCAATTCAGAACAATCGGTAAATTCAAGCGATAAAAGGAGGAATTATTTAACCTCTCTCGAATACTATTTAATAGTGGAATCCATCCATATTCCCGAGGAGGTACTTTTTCATGGAAGTATTAAAAGTTTCAGCAAAGTCCAATCCAAATTCCGTTGCAGGTGCGCTAGCCGGAGTTTTGCGTGAACGCGGCGCCGCTGAATTGCAAGCGATCGGGGCGGGTGCACTAAATCAGGCGATTAAAGCAGTTGCGATCGCTCGCGGTTTTGTTGCTCCCAGCGGGGTGGATTTGATTTGTGTGCCGGCCTTTACGGATATTGTCATCGACGGAGAAGATCGTACTGCTATAAAATTGATTGTCGAGCCCCGATAAGCGCAGCGCGTTAACGAAGGTTAAAGCTGTTGCGGTTGCCTATTAAGGGTGTTAAACCTGTTTACGCAGTGAACAGGTTTTTTGCTTTGGTCTGGCAGCGTGAGCCGCGAAATCGGCATAGGCATTTGATTCGGCCCCGCTTGGAGAGCGGCCGCATAGAATAGAGGAGTGTGGAAGATGAACAAACGAGTCGTCGACTTTCATTGTGACGCGCTTAGCAAGCTGCTGCTAAATGGCGATCTGTCCTTTCAAGGCGCGAGCAACGGAGAACTGGACGTCACCTATGAACGTTTGAAAGCAGCCGGAACGGCGTTGCAAGTATTCGCAATATACGTGCCGGAATCGATGAACGGTCCGATCGAGCCTATATTAGAAAGCATATCCCGTTTTCATTCGCATGTGCTTGCTTGCCCGGACATGTTGTTTGTTCGGAGCAAATCCGATCTGCGCCAATGCTTGTCCGAAGGCAAAATTGGCGCGATGCTTTCGCTGGAAGGGGTAGACGGATTAAAAGGGAATTTGTCGCTGGTACAGATTATGTATGAACTTGGCGTACGAGCTGCCGGGCTGACATGGAATTATACCAACTGGGCAGCGGACGGCGTCATGGAGCCGCGGGGCGGAGGTTTGACGGGGAAAGGCAAAAGGATGGTAGCGGAATGCGACCGTTTAGGCATACTTGTCGACGTATCGCATCTATCGGAGCGGGCCTTTTGGGACGTTGCAGATGCCGCGGAAAGGACGATTATCGCTTCCCACTCGAATGCAAAAGCGGTTCTTGATCACCCGCGCAATTTGACGGACGATCAAGTTAAAGCGATTATAGCGCTGCAAGGGCTGTTGGGCGTTACCTTTGTGCCTTGGTTTGTAGCGGATAAAGCGAGCGTCGGTATAGACGATGTGCTTCGCCATGTAGAGCATTTATGCGAGCTGGGCGGTGAAAACCATATTATGCTTGGGTCGGATTTCGACGGTATCGACCGCTATGTGCAGCAGCTGACACATCCGGGTCAAACGCCGCTGCTGCGGGACGCTTTATTGAAGCGATACACGGAAGGGCAAACCGACGCATTCATGGCGGGCAACGCGCTTCGCTTTCTGGAAAGGCATTTGCCGGAGTGAGAAATGAGCTTGCTCGCATCGATATTTGATATCGTTGTCATCGAAAATCATTATGCTTTTATTAAGCGTTTACATCTTGCAATTTGTCAATCTCGCCATTACACTTGTTTTGACCGTTAAAGATCTATGATAGAATAACTGTTGGGTACTGCCTATATATGCGGCAAATGCCATGATAAAAGAGGAGATGGGCATTTTGATTAGTCAATTGTCTTGGAAGATCGGGGGACAGCAGGGGGAAGGCGTGGAAAGTACGGACCGCATTTTTTCCACGGCGCTTAACCGTCTAGGCTATTATTTATACGGTTACCGGCACTTCTCGTCCCGGATCAAAGGGGGACATACCAATAATAAAATTCGCATTAGCACTCATCCGATTCGTGCGATTTCCGATGATTTAGACATTCTTGTCGCTTTCGATCAGGAAAGCGTCGATTTGAATGCAGGAGAACTTCGTCCAGGCGGCGTTATCGTCGCAGACGCGAAATTTAATCCAGTCGTGCCGGAAGGCGTCGACGCTAGATTGTTCGCTGTGCCGATTACGGCAATGGCCGAGGAATTGGGAACTTCCTTAATGAAAAACATGGTCGCTTCCGGCGCATCTTGGGCTCTGCTCGGATTGCCGCTGGACGTGTTCAATAAAGCGGTGGAGGAAGAATTCGGCCGCAAAGGTCCGGCGATCGTAGAGAAAAATATCGAAGCGGTCAAGCGCGGCGCAGAATTTGTATTGGAGCAAGCGGGAGGCCCGCTGGACGATTTTAAGCTGGAGGATGCAGACGGCAAACAGAAGCTGTTCATGATCGGCAACGAAGCGATCGGTCTCGGCTCAATTGCTGCAGGCTGCCGCTTAATGTCAGCTTATCCGATTACGCCGGCTTCTGAAATTATGGAGTACTTAATTAAGAAGCTGCCGAAGTTTGGCGGAACGGTCGTACAGACGGAAGACGAGATCGCAGCGGTGACGATGGCGATCGGCGCGAACTATGCCGGTGTACGTACGATGACCGCTTCGGCAGGCCCCGGGCTGTCGCTGATGATGGAAGCGATTGGCCTAGCGGGCATGACGGAAACGCCGCTCGTTATTATCAATACGCAGCGCGGCGGTCCTTCGACAGGCTTGCCGACGAAGCAGGAGCAGTCCGACCTGAATGCGATGATTTACGGCACACACGGCGAAATACCGAAGATCGTCATCGCCCCGGCTTCTATTGAAGATTGCTTCTATGACATGATTGAAGCGTTCAATCTGGCGGAGCAGTATCAGGTGCCGGTTATTGTTATGACCGATCTGCAGCTTTCACTTGGCAAACAGTCCTGCGAGCAATTCGATCTGAATAAAATCGCAATCGATCGCGGTAAGCTGGTAACGGAAGCGCCAGAGCTGGAGCAGCACCAGCTGTTCAAACGTTATGAGTGGACCGAAGACGGCATATCGCCGCGTGTATTGCCTGGCGTTAAGCATGGCATTCACCACGTGACCGGCGTGGAGCATGACGAGACGGGACGACCTTCGGAAAACGCGGATAACCGCAGACGTATGATGGATAAGCGTTTGAATAAGCTGGACGGCCTGCAAGTCCGCGACGCGCTGCGCATTGATGCGCCTCATGATGCACCGGATTTGCTGGTAATCGGGATGGGTTCGACCGGCGGTACGATCGATCAGGCGAGAGCTTGGCTTTCCGACGACAGTATCAAGACGAACCATATTACGATTCGTCAAATTCATCCGTTCCCGACGGAGCAGCTGTTCCCTTACTTGCGAGCCGCCAAACAAGTGGTCGTTCTCGAAAATAACGCGACCGCCCAGCTTGCCGGACAAATTAAAATGAATGCGGGCTTTGCGGACAAAATCCACAGTCAGCTGAAATATGACGGCAATCCGTTCTTGCCTTCGGAAGTTTATAAAGCATGCAAGGAGCTGGTGTAAGATGGCTACGTTTAAAGAGTTCCGCAATAACGTTAAACCGAATTGGTGTCCGGGCTGCGGCGACTTTTCCATACAAGCAGCAATCCAGCGCGCCGCTGCCAACGTCGGACTGGAGCCGGAAGCGCTCGCCGTTATATCCGGCATCGGCTGCTCAGGCCGTATTTCCGGCTACATTAACGCATATGGCTTGCATGGCATTCACGGTCGCGCGCTTCCAATTGCGCAAGGCGTCAAGCTGGCCAACCGCGAGCTGACCGTTATCGCTTCCGGCGGTGACGGCGACGGTTTTGCGATTGGCATGGGTCATACCGTTCATGCGATCCGCCGTAATTTGAACATCACCTATATCGTGATGGATAACCAAATTTACGGCTTGACCAAGGGACAAACGTCTCCTCGCAGCGCTGAAGGATTTAAGACGAAGTCGACGCCGGAAGGCTCGATCGAAACGACACTGTCGCCGCTTGAAATCGCCTTGTCGGCGGGAGCCACGTTTGTCGCTCAATCGTTCTCCAGCGATTTGAAGCAGCTGACGAGCTTAATCGAAGAAGGGATCAAGCATGAAGGCTTCTCGCTGATCAACGTCTTCAGTCCTTGTGTGACGTTCAACAAAATCAATACGTACGACTGGTTTAAAGAGCATATCGTGAACCTTGATCAGTTCTCGGATTACGATCCTTCGAACCGGGCTGGCGCGATGAATAAAATAATGGAAACAAACGGACTTCTAACCGGACTTATCTATCAAAATAAAGAGCGCAAATCGTACGAGGATCTGATCGCAGGCTTCGGAGACGAAGCGCTGTCGAAACAAGACTTGACGATTTCGCAGGATCAATTCGACAAACTTGTCGCTGAATTCAAGTAAATGGTATGATAGGCATACGGTCAGCCGACCGTATGCCTTTTTACTTCATAAGGTATGGAAATTGCACGAGAGAGGATGACACATGAAGATGGAACAAAAATTAGTGCCGATCGGGGTATCCGCTAGACATATTCATTTATCCGCTGAGCATGTCGCGATTTTATTCGGAGAAGGTTATGAGCTGACGGAGTTCAAGCCGCTGTCGCAGCCTGGCCAATATGCTGCTAATGAAACAGTTGAAGTTATCGGGCCGAAGGGCTCGTTTGCTAAAGTGCGTATTTTGGGGCCGGTCCGGAAAGGAACGCAGCTGGAAGTGTCGCGTACGGACGCTTTTTCGCTCGGCGTTAACCCGCCTGTTCGAGAATCGGGCAACACAGCTGGTTCAGCTGGCATTAAGCTGAGAGGGCCTGCCGGAGAAGTGTCGATTGAGGAAGGCGTTATTGTGGCGGCTCGCCACATCCACTTCCATACGAGCGACGCTGAGCGTTTCGGCATTCAAGACAAACAGTCGCTTCGCGTCCGCTACGGCGGCGATCGCGGCGTTGTGTTTGAGAACGTCATTGCCCGCGTATCGCCGGAGTTCGCCCTCGATATGCATATCGACACGGACGAAGCGAACGCTGCAGGCGTAGCGAACGGCTCGTACGGCGAAATCATCGACTAGCCTTTGCACGTGATGTGAGATGAGAAAAACCGCCATTCCGTAAGGAAAGGCGGTTTTTCTGCGTTTATTGATCTGGCGGCACAAAGCTCCGGACGACTTCGACAAATTGCTCGACCTGCTTCGCTTGGTTGCTGTGGAGCCAACAGACCGCGAGCTTAAATTCATAGGTGGGGTCCGTCAAAGGCAAATATACAATATCGTTCCCATATAGCTTGCTCGTGCAGCTCATGACGAGGGCGATCCCGACGCCGGCCGCTACAAGGCCGCTGACGGCTTGGTCGCTTGCCGCTTCCTGAATAATATTCGGGCTGAAGCCGGCCTGACGGCAGAGGAGGACGAAGGCGTCGAATTGGGCGGGAGAAGCGACCCGGTTAAGTACGATGATAGGCTCCTTGGCCAAATCGCTTAGAACAAGCTTTTCTTTGGCGGCCAAGCGATGGTCCTTGGGCAAAGCTATGACGATCGTTTCTGTCGAAAAGGGCAGCCAATTCATGCTCGTCTCGCTATGCTTGTCATTGAGGTCGATCGAAAATCCGATATCGATCTCGCCGTCTAGCAGCTTTTGCTCTAACAAGAATGAATCCATCTCGCGCATCACGATTTCCACGTCGGGATAAAGCTCGCGATAGCGGCGAACGGCGCTTGGTAATATTGAATAAAGCATAATGCCGAAGTAGCCAATGTTTAATTTCCCGCGCTGTCCGCTCTCCGCACGATGAGCTTCTTCCACCCCGCGTTTCAGGTGCTCGAAAGCTAGCCGCACCTCTGTCAACAATGCTTCGCCTGCGAAAGTTAATTCCACCTTGCGAGTCGTTCGTTTAAACAGCTTAAGACCCAGTTCGGCTTCCAGCTGTCCGATTTGATGACTGACCGATTGCTGCGAAGCATGCAGCCGCTCGGCTGCGCGGCCGAAATGCAGTTGGCTTGCAACCTCGGCGAAATAAATAAGTTGCTGGAGCTCCAGTTGATTCCGCCTCCTTTTTACATGGGTTTAATTCTTCTTATTATACAAAATCCATTGTTAATCAACAATGAATCGGCTCTTTTTCGAGTAAATGTTCCTGCCCTATACTAATAAACGTATCAAAATAAGGATAGGCAGGAGGCATCATCGTGATTGCGGAACAAAATGTGCAAACGAAAGCAGATGTAAGTTCGATTAAAAGGGGACCGGTCGTTGTCGCGTTGATTATGGGTGCGTTTGTAGCGATTTTGAATGAAACGCTGCTCGGCGTCGCATTTCCCGATTTAATGAAGCAGTTCGGGGTCGAAGCGTCAACGATTCAATGGCTATCGACCGTCTATATGCTGGTTATCGGCATATTGGTGCCGGTTACGGCATTGCTGCAGCAGTGGTTTACGACAAGGCAAATGTTTTTGTCAGCGATGCTGCTATTCATGGCAGGTACAGTTCTTTGCGGCTTTTCCGGCACGTTTGAGCTGTTGTTGATTGGACGTGTTATTCAAGCGGCGGGCACGGGCCTGCTCGTACCTGTCATGATGAACACGATTCTACTCATTTTCCCGGCTGAACAGAGAGGCGGAGCGATGGGCACGATCGGGCTTGTCCTTATGTTCGGACCGGCGATCGGTCCGACCGTATCGGGACTTATTATCGATTCGCTGTCCTGGCATTGGTTGTTCTTTCTCGTCATTCCGTTTGCTGTGCTTTCGATTGTGTTCGGTTTTCTGTTTCTAACAAACGTATCGACGCTCACTAAGCCGAAAGTCGATCTATTGTCTATCCTCCTGTCGACGATCGGTTTCGGAGGCATCGTATTTGGCTTCAGTAAAGCGGGCGAAAGCTCATGGTCCGAGCCGGAGGTTATTTGGGCGATCACAGCGGGCGTCGCGGCTATTGCATTGTTCATTTGGCGCATGCTGGTCGTTAAAGAGCCGATGATGGACCTGCGGGCATTTAAGCATCCGATGTTTGCGTTAACGGTGGCGCTTATGGTCGTGATGACGATGACGCTGTTCTCGACCTCGATCATATTGCCGCTCTATATGCAGCAGGCAATGATGATGACGGCTTTCGCGGCTGGGCTTACACTGATGCCCGGCGGAATTGTCAACGGCATTATATCCCCGATAGCCGGCAGGCTGTTCGACAAGTTTGGCCCTAAAGCGCTTATTATACCGGGACTCTTCCTGACAGCTCTTTCACTATTTCTGTTTTCAGGCGTCGATCTGGAGACCCCGAAAGGCGTATTCATCTCGCTTCATATCGTACTGATGATCGGCATTTCAATGATTATGATGCCGGCGCAGACGACGGGCTTGAACCAGCTGCCTCAACAGCTTTACCCGCACGGCACTGCTATCGTCAATACGATGCAGCAGGTGGCGGGGGCGATCGGTACGGCGTTGTTTATTAGTCTTTTCTCGAACGGAACCAAGTCGTATTTGAAGGCGTCGGCCAATCCCGCTGATCCGCAGGAAGCGATCAATGGGCTCGTTTCCGGAATGCAGGGCGCACTGCGGATTGCTTTCTTCGTCTGTCTAATCGCTTTTATTCTGGGACTGTTCGTCAAGAAGACGAAAGCTCCGGAAGGAGAGCAAGAGCGTCAGCCAGCCGTTCATTAAGGACAATGAATATCTAGTAAGAATGACACGAGCCGAGTCCCCTAATAAGGGCGTTCAACTGTCGAGTGGATAGTGAAGAAAAGCATCCGGAAGATAGGCCGCTATATTAAGCAAGGCCAGCCAGCAAGCTCTGGTTGGCTTTTTTCTATGGATTAATTCCGAAATCAACAGTCTTCGCGACAAAATCAGAGCTATCCCAATGGAATAGACTGGGGTGATATGCTATAATGATAAATTGATATGTTCTTTAAAAAATAACTGCGTCGGGCGAATAGCCGGACATCTGTAATAAAGCAAGGAGTGTGATCGCTTTGATAAAGGAGACCGGTAACTCACCAGACTTAAAATCTGGCAAGGGCGAGAAGGACTACTCCAAATATTTCGATTTCTCGGATGCGAAGGTAGTCAGCGAAGAAGACGGCAAGGTAACGTATCGCATTAAGGGACGCAACGTTCAAATCAATGCGACTCCGGATCATAAAGCTGAGAAGAAGCGGGGCAAGGAAGAGATTTCGGTTCATTACGACTTTTCGATTCCAGAGGAGCTCCGCACGCTTGGTGAAGGGAAGTTTTACTTGATCCAAACGTACGGCTGTCAAATGAATGAGCACGATACCGAAGTGATGAAAGGCATGTTCGAGGATATGGGCTATAAGGCTACGGACGACCGTAAGCAGGCCGATGTCATCCTGCTCAATACATGCGCGATTCGCGAAAATGCCGAGGATAAAGTATTCGGCGAGCTGGGCCATTTGAAAGTGCTTAAGCAGCAAAATCCGAATTTGCTGCTAGGGGTGTGCGGCTGCATGTCCCAGGAAGAATCGGTCGTCGGACGCATTTTGCAAAAACACGCGTTCGTGGACATGATTTTCGGCACCCATAATATTCACCGTTTGCCGCATCTGCTGCAAAACGCTTATTTCAGCAAAGAGATGGTCGTCGAGGTATGGTCCAAGGAAGGCGACATCATCGAGAACATGCCGAAGAAACGGGAAGGCATGCGGGCGTGGGTGAACATTATGTACGGCTGCGACAAATTTTGCACCTATTGCATCGTGCCGTACACGCGAGGCAAGGAAAGAAGCCGCCGGCCGGAGGACGTAATCGCCGAGGTGCGGGAATTGGCTCGTCAAGGCTTCAAGGAAGTGACGCTGCTCGGTCAGAACGTCAACGCGTACGGCAAAGATTTCGAGGATATCGAATACCGCTTCGGCGATCTGATGGCGGATATGTCGAAAATCGACGTGCCGCGTATTCGTTTCACAACGAGCCATCCGCGCGACTTCGACGATCATTTGATCGAAGTACTCGCAAGCGGCGGCAATCTCGTTGAGCATGTTCATTTGCCAGTTCAATCCGGCAGCACCGAAGTGCTGAAGCGGATGAGCCGTAAATATTCGCGTGAGACGTATTTGGAGCTGGTTGGCAAAATCAAGCAGGCGATCCCGAATGTGATGCTCACGTCCGATATCATCGTCGGATTTCCCGGCGAGACGGAGGAGCAGTTCCAGGACACGCTTTCGCTTGTGCGCGAGGTCGGCTATGACTCGGCCTACACATTCATCTATTCGCCGCGGGAAGGTACGCCAGCCGCAAGTATGGAAGACAACGTGCCGATGGAAGTGAAGAAGCGCCGGCTGGCCGAGCTCAACGCCTTGATGGCGGAAATGAGCCGCGAGAGCCACGAAAAAATGCGAGGCAGTCTAATTGAAGTATTGATAGAGGGCGAGAGCAAAAACAACGCTCAAGTACTGGCTGGCCGGACTCGCACGAATAAGCTCGTTCACATCGAAGGGCCGAAGGAATGGATTGGGCAATTCGTCAAGGCGCGGGTAACCGATGCTAAAACTTGGTATATTAAAGCCGAGCCGGTTGAAGCGCCAACGGGCGTCACAGCCGTATCCTAATGAAGTTCGCTAGCGAAACGATAAAATAGGGAGAGATATGAAATGTCAGAACAGCAAAATGCAGCGGTTCACTCGCATGACCATGACCACGATCACAGCCACGGCGGCTGCGGCGTTCCGAAATTTGATACGCGAGATTTGCTTGTGCGTGAGGATATTACGACCAAAGCGAAAGAATTGGCAAATCTGATCTACACCTCCGAGGAAGTGCAGCATTACCGCCGGGCGGAGAGCCAAATTCAACGCAACGACCGCGTGCAAGGCTTGATTGTACAAATTAAAAAGAAGCAAAAAGAATTGGTCGCCTTCGAGACGACGTTTAAGAACGAGCAAATGGTTAAAAAAATCGAAGGCGAGATGGAGACGCTGCAGGACGAGCTGGACGGCATTCCGATCGTATCGGAGTTCCAGCAAAGCCAGTCTGACATCAACTACTTGCTGCAGTTGGTTATTTCCATCGTAAGAGAGACGGTTGCCGAAAAAATCAATGTGGAAGGCGCCCCTGAAGCGGAAGCGCCTGAGCAATGCGACTAATAATAGATAGAACAGCGCTTGTCGATCATCGGCAGGCGCTTCTTTAAACTAGAGAGGAGAGAGATGTAATGCTGCCATTTGTTTATCACAATCCGACAAAACTGTATTTTGGCGAAGGTCAATTGAAGCAACTGACGGAGGAGGCCGTTAAGCACGGCAAACGGGTTTTGCTCGTCTATGGCGGAGGAAGCATTAAGCGCAACGGCTTGTACGAACAAGTGCAGGCGAGGCTGGCGGAAGCGGGCAGCGAGATCATTGAGCTGGCAGGCGTCGAGCCTAATCCGCGCATTACGACGGTGCGCAGAGGCGCGGAGCTGTGCCGGGAGCACTCGATCGATTGGGTGCTTGCGGTTGGCGGCGGCAGTACGATTGACTGCGCGAAGGCCATTGCGGCAGCAGCCCGTTACGACGGCGATTTCTGGGATGTCGTCATTAAGAAGGGCAAAGTCGAGGCGGCATTGCCGCTCGGCACAGTGCTGACGTTGGCTGCGACCGGCTCAGAGATGAACGCGGGCTCGGTCATTTCGAATGAGCAAACGTTGGAGAAGCACGGCTGGGGCAGCCCGTACGTTTCTCCCGCGTTCTCGATCTTGGACCCGGTTTATACGGCCAGCGCGCCGAAAGACCATACTGTATACGGCATGGTTGATATGATGTCTCATGTTCTGGAGCAATATTTTCATCACGACAGCCGGACGCCGATACAGGACGGCTTCAGTGAATCGATTCTCCGCGCAGTAATCGAAACGGCTCCGCTGCTGGTCGAAGATTTGACCAACGTGTCCTATCGCGAAACGATCTTGTATGCCGGTACAATGGCGCTGAACGGTACATTATCGATGGGCGTTCAGGGCGATTGGGCCAATCATGATATGGAGCATGCCGTATCCGCCGTTTACGATATTCCGCATGGCGGCGGTCTGGCGATATTGTTCCCCAATTGGATGAGCTACGTGCTGGATGAAAACATTGGCCGATTCAAGCAATTTGCCATTAACGTATTCGGAGTCGAAGCGGATGGCCGTTCCGACCGTGAGATTGCCGAGGACGGTATCGGGAGACTGCGCCGGTTCTGGACCTCGATTGGCGCTCCTTCCAAACTGTCCGATTACGGCATTGACGAGAGCCGAATCGATGAGATGGCCGAGAAGGCTACCGGCGGCGGCAAACGCGGACATTTCCGGAAGCTGGACAAAGCGGACGTTGCGGCTATTTACCGGATGTCGCTGTAAGCAAAACGCCCGAAAGGGGCCGGCACGAAGCCGGTCCCTTTCGGGCGTTTTCAGCCATTGACAGCGTTCGATTGCTGCCAACGCAAATGCTAGTGCTAATACTAGCAGCGGCAGTGCTAAGTCCACTGCGTGCTTCCTGCTCGGCTTCTTATTTCCCTGCTGACACCGGTGTGGAAGCCGAATCGTCAGATGTCAAGCCTTGCAGGCGTACGATGGAACCTTTTAAAGAAACGACCAGCAATGCGGCAACTGCCGATTTTATCGTATCGCCAGGGATAAACGGGTAGAAGCCCCCGGCCAACGCTTTGTCGAAGCTCAAGTTGGCGGCATGCTTAAGCCACGCGACCCCCGGTATGTAGATGAAAAGGGATGCGAGCAGAAAAAGTGCGAAGAAGGCGATAAGCGACGCCGTCCGGCGGCTGCTTAAATATCGGCTTGTGTAGAGACGTCTTGCAGCCAGCCCGATGAGCAACGCGCAAACCGGGAAGGAAAAAATAAATCCGCCTGTCGGACCGAGAATATAAGGAAGTCCCCCTTTTCCGTGCAGCAAAGGCAGTCCTGTTGCCGTCAGGGCGATAACCAGCAGCAGCGCGAGAAAGCTGTTTCGCGGACTTAGAAAAGCGCCAGCCAGCATAACGGCCAGCGTCTGCAGCGTAATCGGCACTGGCAAGCCCAGTTTAATTTCGAGTGAGCTCATGACGATAAATAAAGCGGCGAATAAAGCGATGTAAACGAGATTGCGGATATTGCTTGTGGAACGCATAATGAAATCGACTCCTTTGAAATGGTGGTTGCTAAGTTATTGTAAACCATTTATCATTTTTATAGGTTAACAAATCGGATTCTAGCATAGATGACTTCATTGGGGAAGAGGTTGGGTGAAATTTTTTTGAAATCGATATTGTTGGAGATGGAAAAAACGAGCGTGCGCGCCGAATCCGATAGGATGGACGATAGCGAGGCGCCATTTCTGCTGCGGGACGTCGATTTTAGGATCGAAGCGGCGGAATGGGTCAGCGTCATCGGCATGAATGGAAGCGGGAAGAGCACGTTCGCTAAGCTGGCGGCGGGCTTTCGGGTCGGTCGCGTTACCGGATCTATTGTACGGGGAGAAACGATTCGCGAAGGTTTGTCGCCGATCGTTATGCAGCAGCCGGAAGCTTCCATGGTCGGTTCGACTCCGCTTGAGGATGTTGTGATGCTGCTCGAGCAGCACGGAGCGCCAGGTGAACAGATCGTCGAACGGGCCGAGCGCGTGCTAGAACAGTCGGGAATGGGAGATCGGCTGCATCAGCCGGTTGGTACACTGTCGGGCGGGCAGAAGCAACTGACGGCGATCGCGGGCGCGACGGCGGTTTTGCCTCACTTGCTCATCATGGATGAGGCAACTTCGATGCTTGACCCGGAAGCAAGTAAAGCTGTGATCGATTCGGCTAGACGGCTGCATCGCTCCGGCGCGGCCGTCATGTGGGTGACGCAAAGGCTCGAGGAACTAAATCGAATGGACAGGCTGATTGTCCTAAGGGAAGGACGAATTGCGTTCGACGGCAAAGCAGAGCGGTTTTACGAACGAAACTCATTGAATGAAGAAGGATCGAGCGTTTGTGAACGCCTTGGCTTCGAGCCCTCGTATACGATACGCGTCTCATGGGAATTGCAGCGTCTCGGCTGCTTGACGGGGCCGATTCCATTTACGGCTGAAGAGCTTGCAGAGGCGGTGCGGCGATGACGAGGAAAGACTGGCTACTGACGAATATCGCCGTCGAAACGACGGACGCGGAGAACGGAAGACCGAAGCGGCTGCTGGACGGCTTGCAGGCGATGTTTCCTGCGGGAACGATTACACTGCTCATCGGGCGAAACGGATCGGGAAAATCGACTATGTTGGAGACGATCGCAGGATTAAGGACGCTGGCGGAAGGGGAAATCAAGCTCGGCAATATGCCTTTGTGGGAGACAAAGGGAAGAAAGAAGAGACTGAACAAGACGGTGCTTTTGCAATTCGGGTTGTCGTTGCAGCAGTCCGAGGCGCAATGGTTTGCACAAACAGCGCAGGCCGAGCTGCTCTATTCGCTGAAGCCTTATCGCTTGGGCGAGGCGGAGCAGGAGGAGCGAATCGGTCGGGCGGCGTCCGCCGTCGGTCTGCCGCTAGAGCTGTTGGCGCGCGATCCTTGGGCGTTAAGCGGCGGCCAGCAAAGAAGGCTGGCCCTTGCGTGCTTGCTCGCCTGCGAGCCGGAATGGCTGCTGCTTGACGAGCCTGCTGCAGGACTGGACACGTCCGGCGCGGCGATGCTTCGCGACACGCTCGTATCCCATCGCGCTTCGGGCGGCGGCGCCATCGTCGTTACGCATGACTTGGAAGAGCTGTTGCCGATTGCTGACCGTGTGCTCGTATTAGAAGCAGGGAGGATAACGGAAGCGGCTCCCGCCTCGGTTTGGGCGGCGGCGCATGCAGGCGACCGATCCGCTCCGCAAGCGCTGCAATTGACTGCACTGCTGCAAGAGAAGGGCGTTCGACTGCCGCAGGCTTACTCGAATTCAGGAGCTGTCATTCTTCCTACTCCGCAGGAAATAGCGTCCGCAATCGCTGCGCACAAGGGAGCAATAGGAGCGGTGGAAGGAGCTGCTGGTGAAGAAGAAACGACAGTAAGGCTGGACGGGCTCGGTCCGTTCAACGCACCACTCGACCAGCCGAACAAAATGGAAAAAGCCGCGCTTTCGGATTACTCGGAGAAACCGAGACGCTGGTCCGACATGTTTGACCCCAGAACGATCATCGTCTCGTATTTGCTGCTTGCGACAGCCATTATGCTGCAAAACAGCTGGTTTGGCCTAGCGGGGGCAAGCGTTGTCGTCCCCGGTCTGCTCGCTCCCGTCCGCCGCCTGATCCGGCCTTGGCTGCCGGCGCTGAGAGCTTATGCGGTTATGGTCGCGGCGATCTCCGTTTTCTCCGGACTTAACATTCAACCAATCGGATTCGACGAAGAAAGAATGCTGGCGACGCTGCATCGCTTTATCGGATTTTTGCTGGCCATGGCGCTGGGGCTGCCGATATTATCGCTCATGTCGCCGCTTCGCCTGCAGCGGGCGCTAGAGCAAACGTTTGGATTCTTGACTCGCGTGAAGGTGCCGGTCGCCTCTATCGCTTTAACGGTCACGCTTCTCTTTCGCTTTCTTCCGCTGCTTGCATCCGAATGGCAGCGCTTTGCCGCCATCGCCCGCGCGCGCGGCAAAGCGGCGGCGCGCCCCGGCGCGTCGCTGCCTGCATCGATGCTGCTGCCCGCCATCGTGCCGTATTTAAGATCGCTGCTGCGCATGGCCGAGCAGCTTGCCGACGCTCTGGAAGCAAGGGGAGTCGGCAAGCCGGACGCGGCGCCGACTCGCGGCTTCACGCTTCGTCCAGGACGCAGCGATGGGTGGCTGGTTGGCGTCTCCGCAGCAGCGGCAGCTCTTCTGCTTTATTTGGACGTATTGCTTTGAGACAACGGGGCTGGCGATTCTCTGCGCAGGCTGGCTCTCTCACTCCGCCCCCATAGGAGGCATAAAGCGACGGCGAAGCACGCGATGAGCCCGCCGAACAGAAAGCCGCTGTCGAGCCCCCAATTGCCGCTCAGCCATCCGGCTAGAAAAGGACCACCGAACATACCGGCCGCATAGATCGCTTGATACAAGCCCATGGCGGTCGCCCGTGACGACCATTCGACGTCACGGATAGCGAGACCGAGCAGCAGCGGAATGTGAAGCCCTTGCGCAAAGCCGTTCACCGCTTGCGTCAAAGCCAGCATCGGCAGCGAGTGGACGGCCAGCATGGCTGCCGTACTGATGCCGCTAAGCAGGAAACCTGCACCGATCGTCGTCCAGTGACCGAAACGGGGAGCAATACTTTTGGCCGTAAATAGCGAAGCGATAGCATGCGGCAGCATAAAGGCGAGAACGATTCCCGTCAGTTGGAAGCCAGCCGCGCCTAAGGCTGCTGCTTTCAGCGGCGTAAAGCCGAACATCGTAATAAATAAAATGCTATGGGCGAGAACGGACAAGAACGAAACTTGCAGCAGCGTTCTCGTCCGCAACACCGCTCCTACTTTCGCCAGCGAGATGCCGCCGCCTCGAGTCCCGTCTGCTGCAGCCGGTTCACGCAGCAGCAACGCGAGGAGCAGGCCGAGCAGACCGAGTAGAGAGCCGATCAAGAAAGGCCATGAGGCGCCTAATTCGTCGGCTGCCCAGCAGCTTATGAGCATGCCGAGCATTTGGCCGGAAACGGTCATTACGCTAATATTGCCCATCGCCTTCCCGGCGTCTCCAGGCTCGAAATAGCTGGCGTACATAACGGTGAATGCAACCCAAGCGGATGCGCTAATGCCGCTGACCGCGCGCCCTCCAAGCGGAAACAGCCATGAGCCTGGAACGATAAAGAGCAGACAGCTGACGCAAGCGGCCAGCATGCCTAGCAGGATAAACGGCTTGCGAACGCCGAGCTTGTCGGACAGCATGCCGAGCGGGAAACGGATCAGCAATTGCATAAAGCCGTAACTGCCGAGCACGATGCCGATTAACTGCAGCGATAAGCCTCTTGTACTTAAATAAGGGGATAAGGTCGGGACATAAACGTACATGGACGTCCAATACAATAATGTAACTGCTGTAAACAACAATCGTTGACGCGATATCGGGATCATGACAGCCTCCTCTGCAACTTCTACTTTATCGGATGAACCGTTTGTTTGTCACTTCTCTTTTGCGAGGGACAACCGGAACTTTTTCATCGAACCGGACGTATATAAGGGTGGAATTGTTAAAGATTGCAAATGAAAGGGGACGGGCGAGGAATGCCGGACAATGGGAGTCAACCCAAGAAAAGAAGCTGGAATTGGAAAAAAGAATTGCGCGAATGGACGGTAGCGCTTGGCGCGGCCATTCTGATCTCGTTTTTATTTCAAAATTATATGTACGCGCAATCGCAAGTACATAACATTTCGATGCAAAATACGCTTGTCGCCGGCCAGCGCTTGATTGAAGACAAATGGTCATACCGATTCAACGCCCCGCTGCATCGCGACATTGTCATTATTAAAGGTCCCGAAAGCCCGAAGCGTCTGGTGAAGCGGGTTGTCGGCGTTGCCGGCGATATCATCGATATCCGGGACGGCAAGCTCATCCTGAACGGCCTGCCAGTCGAGGAGCCGTATACGAAGGGGATGACGAATCCCGGCTCTTTCCGTTTGCCTTATACGGTAGAGGAAGGAAGCGTGTTCGTCATGGGCGACAACCGCGAGCAGAGCGAAGACAGCCGCGATCTCGGCCCGATCGCGCTGAGCAGCATCGAAGGGAAGGCGGTGTACCGGATATGGCCGATCGCTAAATTCGGCGATATCAATTAAATGGATGCAGCAGTAATCGAATGTTCATCACCTGATAGAAGAGAGGTTTGTAATGCCTTTTACATTTTCGCATCCGCTGCTTGCCGTACCGCTTAAAAAAGCGATTCCGTTTCTGAGCGTGTCCGGGCTTATTCTCGGCAGCATGGCGCCCGACTTGGAATACTTTACGGCGATGCAGTCCTACCGCTCGATCGGCCATTCGTTTGGCGGTTTTCTGGTACTCGGTCTGCCGATTTGCATCGCGCTGGCTGTCATTTTCCATCGTATCGTGAAGCCGGCGCTGCCGGCTTTTTTGCCTTCAACCGGCGGTCTCAACCGCTTCGTAAGAGACTGGATCGGCGCTGCGGGAGGCTCGGCCCCGGCTGGAGGATGGATCCTATTTACGCTCTCCGCCATCATCGGTTATTTTACACATGTGTTTTTCGACGGCTGGACGCATCGTTACGGCTGGTTTGCGCTTCGTGTGCCGTTTATGATTGAACGGATCGGTCCGTTCGGGGTTTACTATTTGCTGCAGCTTGGCTTGTCATTGCTCGGCGCGGCCGTACCGGCAGCATGGCTGCTTGTAAAATGGAGACGCTGGCGAAAACAGCGATCCACAGATGGACAGGCGTTGTCCAGTCGACGCGGAGAACGGGAGAAAGTCGCGTTTACGGCGATTGCCGCCGGTTTGGCATCTGGGGCTGCGCTGCTTGCGGGCAAGCTGGCGCTGGCGCCGGATAAGTTGTTTCTGAATATGTGGGTCGTTGCCCCGTTTACGGCACTCGCCGCGGCTCTGTTTACAGCCGCTCTGCTTCATGAAGCGAGACGCAACAGCCGTTTGCCTCAAGCGTGGTCCGCTTTGTTGGCGATCGCAGCAGCAGTAGCGGTGAGTACGCTGCTTCGTTATTTTTTTGAAACCGGAACGGCGAGTTGGGTTGTCTATCATTGGCTGTTGTCCGCGTTGCTGATCGTTGCGGCATACGCTGTGAATCCGCTTCAAAGAGGGAAGCTACGGAAATCGGTATAGAGGAAGAATTTCAGGATCAAACTTTCAATCAGTGCTTGACAGAAAAGGAGAGTAAAGCGACGAGTCCTCTGCTCGGCAGCTTTCCCTCTCACTTGAAGTCAAGCGCTGATTTCTTTTTTGAGCGTAAATTCATAGAAAAGTGCTTTATGCGTAATACTTTTGTAAGAATTGGTTTAATAACGGTTTATAATTGCCATTTATGATAAACGATAGAGGTAAATGATCAATTCATAAGGCGTGATGCTGACTTGTCCATTCGAAGAAGACTTTATTTATCTTATGTGGCGATGGCGTTTGTGCCTTTCTTGGCCATTTCCTGCGTAATGCTTATTTTTATTTATTCTAGTGGTTATCAGGACATTCGTGCTTACTTTAAGGAAGAAGGGGATATTGGGTATCATCAGGCTTTTGTCGCCGGGGAATTGAATTTTGTGTTGGAGACGGATGCGAGCGAAATCGAGAAAGCCAGCTACACCGCGAAGCTTGACGAGAAGATGACCGCTGCGCGAGCCGGCTTTATCGTGTTCAAGGAAGGGGCGATCACGTATCGCTCTTCGTACGTCGACCATATTTCCACACACGAAAACTGGGAGCGTTACGCGGCGGAGCCGCCGCCCGAGGAGCTGACGCTCAATCAATACCGGTATCAAACAAGTGTTATCTCATTTGCGTATTCGGATGGAAGCAACGGCGAAATTATGCTGCTGCTGCGCAAGGACGTCGTGCCGATGTATTGGAAGCCGATTTTCGGATTAACGTCTTTCTTCGTGATCGGTCTGACCATTGTCGTGCTGACTTATCTCGTATCAAGAAGTATTATCCGTCCAATTGCGCAGCTGAAGAAGGCGGCTCTCCAAATGAAAGAAGGAGATCTGTCGAGCATAGCGGAGATTAAAGCAAAGGGCGAGGTCGGAGAGCTAAGCACGGCGTTTGAGGAAATGCGAATCCGGCTTAAAACATCGATCGATCAAAGCCTGCTTTACGAGGAAAACCGGAAAATGCTGCTTTCGCACATTTCTCATGACCTGAAGACGCCGATTTCGGCCATTAAAGGCTATGTGGAAGGGATTATGGACGGCATCGCCAATACAGAGGAAAAGCGGGATAAATACTATAAAACCATATACCGCAAGGCGACGGACATGGACCAAATTATCGACGAGTTGTTCCTGTTCTCGAAGCTCGATATGCAGAAGGTCGCCTTCGATTTTAAAGTCATCGATTTGCGCGGCTACTTGCGTGAGTTTCTGGAGGAGCAGCGGTTCGATTTGGAAAAAGTCGAAATCAGGCTTGAGACGGAAGGGCTCGAGGCAAAGGACGGACCGGTTATGGCCGCAGCGGATCAAGAGAAGCTAGGCCGCGTGCTGACCAATATATTGAGCAACAGCGTAAAGTATATGGCGCAGTCCGGGGAAGAAGACCGTCCCGGCGACAGGCAGATTCATGTAATCTTGGAGACGCGCGCCGAGCAAGGCTATACGATTATTACGCTGGCCGATAACGGTCCCGGCATCGATTCGGAAGATCTTCCCCATATTTTCGAAGGCTTTTATCGTGCGGAGCAATCCCGAAATTCGGAGACTGGCGGAAGCGGACTGGGGCTTGCGATCGTCAAGCAAATTATCGAAGGGCATGGAGGCCGGGTTTGGGCAGAAAATGCAGCGAGCGGCGGCATGCGTTTTTGCTTGCAGCTGCCCGTTGCCGCGCCGGCCAAGGATGGTGAAAAGCAATGAAAAAAGTACTGATTATCGAAGACGAGCAGGCGATTGCCGAATTGGAACGCGATTATTTGGAGAGTCACGGCTTCGAAACGGATATCGAAGGCAGAGGCGACATTGGTTTGCAGAAGGCTCTTGGGCAGTCGTACGATCTGATTATTTTAGACGTCATGCTGCCGAAAGTGGACGGTTTTGAAATATGCCGTCAAATCCGGCAGTCGACCGATATTCCGATTTTGATGGTGACCGCAAAAAAAGAAGACATCGATAAAATAAGAGGACTCGGGCTCGGCGCCGACGATTATATGACGAAGCCGTTCAGCCCAAGTGAGCTCGTGGCTCGGGTTAAGGCTCATCTATCCCGGTATGAAAGGCTTACGGGCGACCGGAACGATCGAGGAGATCATGTATTCATCCGCGGCCTGACGATAGACAAGCCTTCCCGTCGCGTGACGATTCACGATCAGGAAGCAGCGCTAACCGCAAAGGAATATGATTTGCTGCTGCTGCTCGCCACGCATCCGAACCGGGTGTTCGACAAAGAAGAGCTTTTCGAGCGGGTCTGGGGCTTGGAATCGGTTGGCGATATTGCGACCGTTACCGTCCACATTCGCCGGTTGAGAGAGAAGATTGAGCATGATCCTTCGAATCCGCAATATATCGAGACAGTTTGGGGCGTCGGGTACCGATTTAGAGTATAGCGCGTCGTACTAGCAGCTTACGGTTTACTAGAGAAAAGGAGTGGGACAACGTTGAAGAGCATTATTAAATTTTCGCTGAACAACAAGTTTGCGTTATGGATCATTACGGCGATCGTCATGTTCGCAGGCTTGTACTCCGGCTTGAATATGAAGATGGAGACACTGCCGGATATTACGGTGCCGATTGTCAGCGTGACGACCGTTCTCCCGGGCGCAGCGCCCGAAGAGATTATGGAAAAAATTACGAAGCCGATCGAGCAGCGCACCCGCAGCATGGAGGGCGTAAAAACGGTCAATTCGACTTCGTTTGAAAATGCGTCTTCCGTCGTGATCGAATATGAATACGGCACGGATATGGACGCCGCCACAACGGCGGTTAAAGAGTCGCTTGCCGAAATGAAACTGCCCGAAGGCGCGCAAAATCCAAGCGTATCCCGCATTAGCTTGAACGCGTTTCCGGTTATCTCGTTAAGTGTATCGAACGAAAGCCTAAGCCCGGAGCAATTCACAAAACAAGTGCAGCAAGATCTCGTACCGGAGCTTGAAACGGTTGCGGGCGTAGCAAGCATTCAAATTTCCGGTCAAAACGTCAAGCAAGCTGAGCTGACGTTCAAACCGGAGGCAATGGCCAAATACGGTTTGACCGAGGATACTGTTAAAGGCCTCATTCAAGGCAATGCCATTTCGGTACCGCTCGGTATTTTCGAATTCGGCGAGACAGAAAAAACGGTTATGGTCGACGGCAACGTCGTGACTGAGCAAGATTTGAACAACTTGCAAATCCCTTATACGCCGCAAGGCATGCCGGGTGCGGGCGGCGCTGCCGCTGGACCTGGGGCAGGAGCGGGTCAAGGACAGGCGCCGCAGCTGCCTGCAGAGATGATGCAGGACATCAAGCTGCCAACCGTGCCGCTAAGCGAAGTAGCCGACTTGAAAATCATCGACAAGTCCGAATCGATTTCGCGTACGAACGGAAAGCCATCGGTAGGCATCTCCATCGTTAAGGCAGCAGACGCCAATACGGTCGAGGTCGTAAATGGCGTTAAAGATAAAATCAAAGAGCTGGAAAAAGAATTTAAAGGGTTGGAATCGGTAACGGCGTTTGACCAAGGCGAGCCGATTGAAGAATCGGTCAATACGATGTTGAGCAAAATGCTGATTGGCGCTATCGCAGCAATCTTCATTATTCTGGTGTTCTTGCGCAACATTCGCTCGACGATTATCGCGGTCGTATCGATTCCGCTGTCGATACTTATCGCACTGCTTATTCTCGATCAAATGGATGTTACGTTGAACATTATGACGCTGGGTGCGATGACAGTCGCCATCGGACGCGTGATCGACGACTCGATCGTCGTTATCGAGAATATTTACCGGCGCATGTCGTTAACCGGCGAGAAGATGAAGGGCAAAGAATTGATTTTGGACGCGACGAAGGAAATGTTTATTCCGATTATGTCGTCCACAATCGTAACGATCGCCGTATTCTTGCCGCTGGCGCTCGTATCCGGAATGATTGGTGAAATCTTCATGCCGTTCGCTCTGACGATGGTATTCGCTTTGCTGGCGTCGCTCGTCGTTGCGATTACGGTCGTGCCGATGCTGGCTCATATGATGTTCCGCAACGGCCTCAAGAAGGGCGCCAAGGTGCATGATGAGAAGCCGGGCCGCATGGCTAACGGTTATAAAGGGATTCTTCGCTGGTCGCTGAACCATAAGCTTACCGCTTTCGGCATTGCCGTCGTCATGTTGGTCGGCAGCTGCTTCTTGCTTCCGGTTATCGGCATGAGCTTCCTGCCGGGCGACGAAGAAAAATCAATGATGATCACGTACAACCCGGCTCCGGGCGAAACGCGCGAGCAGGTTGAGAAAATGGCGCTGGAAGCCGAGAAAAAGCTGTTGGGCCGCGAAGGACTCGAGCTCATCCAGTATGCGGTAGGCGGCTCCAATCCGATGAGCCCAGGGGCTTCGAAGCAGGCGTTGTTCAATATGACGTATGACGACAAGTTCTCAGGGTTCTCCGAGGAGAAAGATAAAGTGATTGAGCTGCTGCGGCAGCTTGAAGGCAAAGGCGAATGGAAGCAGCAGGACTTTATGGGTGGAGGTCTGGGCGGCTCGTCGGTTTCGATGCTCGTGTACGGTCCCGATATGAAATCGTTGCAGCCGCTCGTTGACGAATTGGAAACGAAGCTGAAGGACAATAAAGATTTGACGAACGTCGATTCAAGCTTGTCGGAAACGTTCGAACAGTACCGTATCGTAGCCGATCAAGAGAAGCTGAGCCAGAATGGACTGGCGGCCGGTCAAATCGCGATGGCGCTTGCGCCTGTTCGAGCAACTCCGGTGCTGACGAAGATTGAGAAGGACGGACAAGAGCTGAACGTCTATGTGAAAGTCGAAGAGAAGGCTTACAAAGATAAATCCGATCTGGAAAATATCAAGCTTGCTTCTCCGCTTGGCAAAGAAGTTGCATTGAAGGATGTAGCGAAAATCGAGGTCGGCGAATCGCCGAACACGATTACTCGTAAAAACGACCGCATATACGCGGAAGTATCGGCCGATGTGACTGCTGCAAACGTTAGCGCAGTTTCGACGAAGCTGCAAACGATGATCGACGAGATGGACGTGCCGTCCGGCATGGATATCGAAATGGGCGGCGTAACCGAGCAAATGAACGAATCGTTTAAGCAGCTCGGATTAGCGATGCTCGCTGCCGTAGCGATCGTTTATCTCGTCCTAGTCATTACATTTGGAGGCGGATTGACGCCGTTCGCAATTCTGTTCTCGCTGCCATTCACCGTAATCGGCGCGTTCGTCGGTTTGTGGATTGCCGGAGAAACGCTTAGCGTGACGGCGATGATGGGCGGACTGATGCTGATCGGTATCGTCGTCACGAACGCAATCGTGCTGATCGACCGCGTTATTCACAAAGAACGCGAAGGTTTATCGGTACGGGAAGCGCTGCTCGAGGCGGGCGGAACTCGCTTGCGGCCGATTTTGATGACGGCGATCGCCACAATTGGCGCTCTGCTGCCGCTGGCACTCGGGTTCGAGTCAGGCGGTTTGATCTCGAAAGGGATGGCGATTACCGTAATCGGCGGCTTGATCAGCTCAACGCTGCTTACGCTGATTATCGTGCCTGTCGTCTATGAATTTTTGAACCGTAAGAAAAAACCGGCTGTTGCTGAGCAATAAGGCAAAGGACCACTAGGCAAATAAAGCGAAAGAACCCGCAACCGTTGCGCGAGAAGCGTACGGTGCGGGTTCTTTTCTTTCCCTTTTTGTCGATGCAACTTTTTTCTATATGCAGCCGTCTGCAACAGGAAGAAGCTTATGGCTGCGGGAGGGATGAGCTATAAATGCGAATTGAAGCATCCGCCGATCCGAAGATCGGTTTAAGGCTTAAAGAAGGAAGAACAGGTGACTGCGAACGAAGCTCTTATGATGTATGCGCTCCTTATGCCGCATGAACTCTGCTTCCTTACAGGCCGAATAACGCCGCCTGTCGAGGGCTACCCTATTCTCAATACGGAAAAAGGCGGCGATCGATCATGGAACGAATGGCGACAGCAATTATCACAGCAATATTGCTATTTCATGCAGGAACGGGACTTTCCAGCGCATCGATAATGGAGCTTGCGGAACCTCCGGTATCGACGCCGGCTATGGGGAGCGCGCTCGAGCCCGAGTACGCCCGTTGGGGCCGGCTGGCTATGAAGGAAACGGCAGGACGTTATCAGGCCGATATTGTTGATTATAAATACGAAGGCAAATATCCGTTAAACTCCGGTACGTTTGAGGAGCGATTTAAGCTGTGGCTGCGCAAGGATGGACGTGAATTCGGCGTCCGCGTCCGGATTTCGGTGGCAACAGGCTCGGATGAGTTTGAATCGATTGCTTTTGATGAAATAACAGGGTAAGATGCATAAAGCGGCGGTTTGTAAAAATATTGAAATGAATAGCGGTTGACCGCGATTAATCAAGCTGCAATTTATAAGAATGGGAGATGGGAATCATGCTTATTACGACGACGCCAACCATTGAAGGACGTCCTATTATGGATTATATCGGCATTGTTACGGGAGAAACGATCATGGGGGCGAATATCGTTCGCGATTTTTTGGCATCGATAACTGATATTGTCGGCGGCAGATCAGGCGCGTATGAAAGCAAGCTAAAGGAAGCAAGAGACGTAGCGATTGAAGAAATGAAACAGCAAGCGTCGAGATTGGGCGCCAATGCCATCGTCGCGATCGATCTTGATTACGAAGTGATCCGCGACGGCATGCTGATGGTAACGGTAAGCGGCACTGCCGTTCGGATTTAAGTGAAGCTGATCTTTCTATAAAGCCCCCGGCTCTATCGGCCGGGGGCTTTATGTTGCGCTGTCCCTCTCTCTTGCGAACGCTTTACATCGATTGTATCGAAACGGTACAATTGAAGGGAAATGGAACGTTACCGGAGGAAGGAGCGAGGCTTAATGGAGTGGGCGGCGATTATAGCGGAACAACGGATTCGGGAAGCGATGTCCAGAGGCGAGTTCGACGAGCTGGAGGGTAAAGGAAAACCGCTGCAGCTGGAAGATATGTCGCATGTTCCGGAAGATCTGCGGCTCGGTTACAAGCTGCTTCGCAATGCCGGGGCGGTGCCAGAGGAGATGCAGCTTTCGAAGGAGATTATCGGGCTGCGGGACCTGATCGCTCTGTGTACGGACGATGGAGAGCGCACAAAGCTGCGGCATAGGCTGAGCGAGAAACAGCTGCGTTACCGGATGCTGACGGAGGAGAGAGGCTGGGGGCATACTTCGGCGTTTAGGCAATATGAATCGCAAATTACGAAGAAATTAGAAGGAGTGGAATTATAATGGCACAATTGATAACGCCGGAAGAAGTGGAATCCCGTTTGAAAAACAGCGAAAAGCTTCATTTAATCGACGTACGTGAAATCGATGAATGGGAATCCGGTCATATTAAAGAAGCGGTCAGCCTTCCGCTATCCGAGCTTGCAGAACGGTACGAAGAGCTGGATAAGAATGCGCCGCTCATTATGGTTTGCCGGAGCGGCAACCGCAGCGGAAAAGCGTGCGATTTCTTGGAAGCGCAAGGCTATAACGTGACGAATATGACCGGCGGCATGCTGGCTTGGCAGGGCGAAGTGGCGCTCGGCTAAACCGGCTGCGGGACGAACGGGGCGAAAGCCGATCCGTTCGTCTTTTTTTTTTGCCTGCCTGCTCGATATAGATGGCGATCGGAAGAACCCTCTGCCCGCAGCGCTTTCCCTCCCTTCAAGGCAAGCACTGATTTCGGTTTTGAGCCCTATATTCATGAGGTCCGCCTGTCCGACATATAAATAGTGGCAGAATCGTTTTGCGGACGGGAGGGCTGTCGGAATGGTGGAGTACGAGACGAACGGCATCACGATCGATTTCTCCGTGCAAGGAATGAGCTGTACGGCGTGCGCCGCGAGAATCGAGAAATCGGTTGGAAGAATGGAGGGCGTTCAAGCGGTAGCCGTTAGTTACTCGGCCAGAACCGCATGGATTCAATATAATCCGGAAGCTGTGCAGCCAGTGCAAATTGCCGCTAAAATCAAGCAAATCGGCTTTGCCGCGTCCGTTCCGGAAGCGGCGCAGGCAGCATTTGCCAAGGAGCGGCGGTCATTGCTGACAAGGCTGATTGTCTCTGCCGTATTGACGCTGCCGCTGCTTGGCGCGATGCTGCAGCACTTCTCGTGGCTGGGCGAAGTGACTCTTCCCGCCGCACTCGCCAACGTTTGGCTGCAGCTTGGATTGGCGACATTTATTCAATTCGTGATCGGAATGCCGTTTTATTTCGGTGCTTATCAAGCGCTGCGGGCGAGATCGGCAAACATGGACGTCTTAGTGGCCGTTGGAACGTCCGCCGCTTACTTTTACAGTCATTATCTTGTTTTTACCGCCGGTCGGGCAGGGGCGAACGCGCATGAGCTGCCGCTTTATTTCGAAACGTCCGCCGTCGTTATTACAGCTGTATTGTTAGGCAAGTACATCGAGGCCGCTGCTGCTGCGAGAGCGCAAAACGACGCTTCCGGTTACGGCAAGCTGCGAACAGACACCGTTATCGTCGAGCGGGCAGGCGAGACGATGGAAGTGAAAACAGCATTCGTTCGCGCCGGCGATTATGCGCAAGCCGGGCAAGGAGAGATGATTCCGGTCGACGGCGTTGTCGCAAGCGGCGAAGCGGAAATCGACGAGTCGCTGCTTACCGGAGAAAGCTTACCCGTCGCGAAACGGGCGGGCGATAAAGTATGGGCGGGGACGAGGATGGAGAGCGGCCGTCTCCGTATCCGGACGGAAGCGGCCGGCCATGAAACGATGCTGAGCCGCATCAGCGAGCTCGTCCGGCAGGCGCAGCGCTCGAAATCGGCGATCCAGCGACAGGTCGACGCTGTTTCGTCCTGGTTCGTTCCCGCTATGCTGCTGCTGTCCGCCGCGACATTCGTTGTATGGATCGCCTTTATAGACAGAGGCGGGTGGGAGCAGGCGTTCCGCTGCGCCGTCGCTGTCGTACTGGCCGCATGTCCGTGCGCTTTGGGACTGGCTACGCCGATCTCGCTTGTGATCGCATCCGGCCGCCTGGCCAAACGGGGTATCGTAGTGAAGGAGGCCGGCGCGCTGGAGCGGCTCGCGCAAATGGATACGCTGCTGCTCGACAAAACGGGGACGCTGACGGAAGGCAAGCCGCGGATGAGCCGCAGCTATGCAGCCGGATGCAGCCGGTCAACACTGCTTAAGCTGGCGGCTGCTGTAGAAACGGAATCGACGCATCCGCTTGGAAAAGCAATTGTGGCTGAGGCAGCTAAGAGCGGCTTGGTGCTTCCGAAGGCGGAGCGTTTCGCGTATACGACCGGCAAAGGGGTAGAGGCTTTCGTCGAACGTCGAACAATTGGCGTAGGCAACGCTTCCTTTGTCCGTGACCGGCAATGGACAATAAATGACGACGGAATTAAGGCATTTGTCAGCGAGCGGGAAAGCGTCGGCGAAACGGTGCTTTACGCGGCCGACGAAGGCATTGTCATCGGCGTCATTTCATTCTCGGACACGATCAAGCCGTACGCCCGTCAAGCCGTACGCCAGCTCGCCTTGCAAGGCGTCGATGTGTTGCTGACGACGGGCGATCATCGTTCCCCGGCGAACACGGCCGCCGATGCGGCAGGCATCGATAGAAGCCGCGTATTTGCAGGTATGCTGCCGGAAGACAAGCTGGAGCTTGTTCATCGTCTGCGCGCGGAAGGTAAGCGAATCGGCATGGCAGGGGACGGTTGGAACGACGCTCCCGCGCTGGCGGCGGCCGACGCGGGTCTTGCGATGGGCGACGGGACGGACGCAGCTTTGACTGCTGGACACATTACGCTGCTGCAGCCGCGGATGACGGCGATCCCCGAGGCGTTTGCCATTAGCCGGATGACAGTGCGCAACGTGAAGCAGAATTTGACGTTCGCGTTCCTCTATAACGCGCTGATCATCCCTTTCGCGGCAATCGGCATGCTGGAGCCATGGATGGCGGGTACGGCGATGGCGTTCAGCTCCGTCTCCGTCGTCGGCAACGCCTTCCGGCTTGGACCTAGACTTCGCCGGGCAGTGTTCGGAGTGGAAGCGCGATAGACAAAGGTTCAAAGATTTTGGTATAGTAACTACGATATAAACGTATAGGTTTGATCGATCAGGCGCCGTTCGGATGCTGCAATCGCAGGCAGCCGTTTGGCTTAATAGGGAAGTCCGGTGAAAATCCGGCACGGACCCGCCACTGTAAGAAGCGTCGCCCGCATTCCCACTGGCGATATCGACGGTTGAATGTCACTGGGCGCTGCCGCTCCCGGGAAGACGCCGTCGACGGCTTCGAGTCAGGAGACCTGCCTGCTTCGCATAACGCTTTATCCTACGAGGACTTGGGATGGTGTTGGGATGGCCAGTCCGTCCGCCGCGCGCACAATGGCGGCGGGACTTTCAGCATTTCCGGCACTTTTGATGCCGGAAATGCTTTTTTAATTAAGGAGAGGAGATGTGTTAATTTGATGCAAGGAATGAAAAACGCACACAAACGATGGAGGGGATTAGCGGCGCTGCTCTTGGTCGCTATGCTGATGGTCGTTGCGGCCTGCGGAAACGGTTCGGGATCGAACGGCGGCAATGGGTCGAATGGGCAAGGACAGCAGCCGCAGCAGCAGGAACAATCGCAGCAGTCGGCATATCCGCTTACGGTTAAGGATGACACCGGCACGGAGATTACGTTTGAACAGGCGCCGAGCAAGGTGGTTACATTAGCGCCTAGCGAAACGGAAGTGATGTATGCGATCGGAGCGGGCGAGCAGGTGGCGGGAGTCGACGCATTCAGCAATTATCCGCCGGAAGCGGCTTCGAAACCGCAAATCGGCGACATGACGACGAACATTGAGGCGGTTGTCGCATTGACGCCGGATTTGGTGCTTGCTTCCTCCTCGATGAATGCGGAGGCGGTGACGAAGCTTCGTGAGTTGAAGATCGCCGTTTACGCAACCGATCCGACGACCTATGACGCGACTGCGGACAAGATCACGACAATTGGCCGCATCGTAGGCAAGGAAAAGGAAGCGGAAACGGTGGCGCAGCATATGAAGGACGTCAAGCAGCAAGTGCAGGACGCGGTCAAGGATGCTGCGAAGAAGCCGGTATATCTTGAATTTTCGCCGGGCTGGACCGTCGGCTCAGGCACCTTCCTCAACGAACTGCTGACGATTGCCGGCGGAACGAACATTTCGGCAGCTCAGCCCGGCTGGTTTGAGGTAAGCGCAGAAGAAGTCGTTAAACAAAATCCTCAACTGATCATTTACCCGGACTTGAAAGAAGACCCGAATCCGATTGCCGCCGCATTTGCCCAAAGACCGGGCTGGGATGCAATCGATGCGATCAAGAACAAACAGCTGTTTGCAGTTGCCGAGGATCCGCTCGTACGCGTAGGTCCGAGATTGGCTGACGGCCTGCTGGAGCTGGCGAAGACAATCCACCCGGATCTGTTCTCTTAAAATGAAAAGCCGTTTACTCACTTATGGAGCAGCAAGTCTGCTCCTTCTTGCTGTTTCCGTTGTTGCCAGCCTGTCGATCGGCTCGGCAGGCATTTCCATTAAAGACGTATGGGGCATACTGCTGCATCAGCTTCCGTGGCTCGACCAAAGCGCAGGTTCGTGGAGCGAGAGCGAAGTGGCGATCGTTACGCAGGTCCGTTTATCCCGCGTGCTGCTGGCCATTTTGGTGGGCGCCTGCCTGTCGCTGGCGGGAGCGGGTTTTCAAGGAGTGCTTCGCAATCCGCTTGCCGATCCGTACACGCTAGGGGTCGCTTCCGGCAGCTCGGTCGGAGCCGCCTTTTTAATTCTGTTCGGGTTTCAAGCGCTGATCGGCTTTTGGACGATTCCGGTCGTCGCCTTTGCAACAGGGCTTCTGACGCTTGGGGCAGTGCTGGCGCTATCCCGAAGCAAAGCCGGGATGCAGTTGGAGACGCTCATTTTGTCCGGCGTCGTCGTGCAATCGTTTCTCGGCGCTTTTGTTTCTTTTATGGTTAGCTTATCGGAGGGCGTCGTCAATCAAATCTTGTTTTGGCTCATGGGTTCACTGGCTATGCGGTCTTGGGCTCATGTATACATGCTCCTGCCGTTTTTGGCGGTCGGTTTGCCGCTGCTTATGGTGCTGGCTCACCCGCTCAATTTATTTATGTTCGGTGAGCGGCATGCCGCGCATCTCGGCATTCGAGTGGAGCGGACGAAGCTGATTGTCCTAATTGGTTCAACGCTGCTAACGGCTGCGGCGGTTTCCGTTTCCGGTGTTATTGGGTTTGTTGGACTCGTTATCCCTCATTTGATCCGGCTGATCGTCGGACCGGATTATCGGCTTATTGTGCCGCTGTCAGCTGTCGGAGGAGGCATATTCCTGCTCTGGGCGGATACATTGGCTCGTATCGCGCTTAGTCCGCGGGAAATCCCGCTTGGCGTCGTCACCGCGCTGATCGGAGCGCCTTTCTTCGCTTATCTGCTTCATAGCCGCAAGCGCAGCAGGGAGGAATCATTATGATCGAGGTTATAAAAGCGGGCAAAACGATGCAAGGAAGAGCGGTGCTCGAATCGCTTTCTTTCGCCTTACAGCCGGAAAGATTTTATGGTATTATCGGACCAAACGGCGCGGGCAAGTCGACGCTGCTGCAGCTGCTGTCCGGCATTTCAAAGCCTTCGTCGGGACAGGTGCTTTTGGATGGCAAGGAAGTATCCGCATTGCCGCCGAAACGGCTTGCTAAGCGGCTTGCCGTTCTTCAGCAGGGCGGTTTGCCGGCTGTCGGCTTTACGGTTCGCCAAACCGTCGCTATGGGAAGATTTCCGTTCCAGAATTGGTTTGGTGACGAAAGCGGCGACGCCGAACCGCTGATCGACGAGGCGATTCGGGTCATGGGACTGGGCAAGCTGGAGAACCGAAGCTTGGCTGCGCTGAGCGGAGGGGAGCGGCAGCGAGTCGCGCTTGCCAAGGTGATGGCGCAGGAGCCCGAAATCGTTTTACTGGATGAACCGACAACCTATCTTGATATCGGCTATCAGATTCAATTGCTGGATACGGTAAGGCAGTGGAGGCGGGAGAAGGGGATAACCGTCATCGCCGTCCTGCACGATTTGAATTTGGCCGCGTTATATTGCGACGAACTGCTTGTGCTTCATGAAGGGAGACTTATCTCTCAAGGTGCGCCTGAGGAAGTGTTGGACGAGGAACTGATTCGGCATGTATACGGAGCGGGAGCTGAAATTGTCGCTCACCCTGCGAACGGCATGCCGCAAATTTTGCTGCGTCCTGGTGTCCGGTAGCCCTTATGGTTGAGATGAGCGAGTTCGTCTTGCTACGAAAGCGAATGAGCAGAAGGGATGATGGAGAGATGAACGAAGAACAGCTAGGGAAACAGATCGCCTATTCCATTGAACGAATTGCTCCTTATGATGAAGAAGCGGCCTTGGAGGCGCAGCGCCATTCTGACCGGTTGACGAAGCCGCCCGGCAGTCTTGGCAAACTGGAGGAGATGTCTTGCCGGTTAGCGGGAATCGGAGGCGGACTTTGGCCGTCGTTGGATAAAAAAGCGGTTGTCGTCATGGCGGCCGATCACGGCGTGTGCGAGGAAGGCGTCAGCGCGTTTCCGCAAGAAGTAACCGCTCAAATGATGAACAATTTTTTGCAGGGTGGAGCGGCCGTGAACGTACTAGCCAAGCAGGCGGGAGCGGACGTGTTCTGTGTCGATATGGGCGTGAAAAGCGATTTGGATGTGAATATAGATCATCCTCGGTTGCTGCGGCGAAAAGTGATGCATGGAACGGCAAATATGGTTAAGCAGCCTGCGATGAGCCGGGAGCAAATGCAGCAGGCGGTGCTTGCAGGCATTCAAATTGCCGAGGATTTGGCGGAGCAAGGCTATCAATTGTTTGCCACAGGCGAGATGGGAATCGGCAATACGACGGCCAGCGCAGCACTTGCCTCGATGCTGACCGGTCTTCCTCCGGAGCAAACGGCGGGCAGAGGAACGGGCATCGACGACAGCGGCTGGCTGCATAAAGTAGACGTTATACGACGAGCCGTTGAACTGCACGAGCCTGCTTGCGAGGATGTATTCGACGTGTTGGAAAGGGTCGGAGGGCTGGAAATAGCGGGAATGGCTGGATTTATGATCGGAGCTGCGATCCGTCGCGTGCCGGTCGTAATTGATGGATTTATTTCCTCAGTAGCTGCGCTTGTCGCCGTCCGCATGTCTGAACGCGTGAGGTCGTATGTGATTGCCTCTCATCTTTCGCAAGAACAAGGGCACCGCAAAGTGCTGGAAGCGCTGGAGTTGTCGCCGGTCATACACCTGGACATGAGACTCGGCGAAGGCACAGGCGCCGTTTTATGCTTTTCGATCGTTGAAGCGGCACTTAAGCTGATGCAGGAAATGGCGACATTTGAAAGCGCAGGCATTTCGAAGGAGTAGAGTAGAATGGCGATATTGGTAACCGGCGGGGCGCGCAGCGGCAAAAGCGCGTTTGCCGAGCAACTTGCATCACGACTGGCTGAAGAAGGCGTATACATAGCGACAAGCCAAGCGTTTGACAAAGAGATGGCGGCGAGAATCGGAAAGCATCGGGCGGATAGAGCGTCCGCGGCGTTTCCGTGGACGACGGTTGAAGAGCCGATCGAGCTCGTGCGTGAATTAAATCGTCTTGCGCAAACGTTTGGTACGGAGCAGCGGGAAAGCGGTTGCATACCGCCGGTTGTCCTGGTTGACTGCTTGACGCTATGGCTGACGAATGTGCTCCTGCTCGAGGAACAGAAGAAAGAACAGCAGTCCGATTGGATAGACGGAGAATGGCTGAACGGTCAGATTGCTTCGCTCGTCGAAGCGGTCAAACAGTATCCTTATCCGCTCGTACTGGTGACGAATGAGGTTGGAGACGGTATCGTGCCATCCTATCCGCTGGGAAGACGCTTTCGGGACGAAGCGGGTCGGCTGCATCAAGCAATTGCAGCGGACTGTGATCGCGTCTTTCTTGTAACAGCGGGAATCCCCGTTGAATTGAAAGCTATCGCGTTTCGCTGGGACGACTTATGATCGGCTATTCCTTGTCCGAGACGCTGCTGCTGATCGCGGCCGCTATCGTCATCGATTGGATTGTCGGCGACCCAAAATGGCCGACTCATCCCGTCATATGGATTGGTCGGCTCATCCGCTTGCTGGAGGCTCGGCTTCGTGCCAGCGAAGAAGGCCGCAGCGCGGGTGCGATTTTTCGAAGAGGAATTATTCTTGGCGTCATCGTATTAGCGGTGTCTTACGGAGTTATATGGGGGATAACGGCAGCTGCAGCAGCCATTCATCCTTGGCTTGGATACGCAGCCAGCGCGTGGTTCATTTCAACGACGATTGCGGTCAAAGGGCTGAAAGAAGCGGCAATGCTGGTGTATGTGCCATTGACGCAAGGTCGCTTAGCGGAAGCACGGAAATATGTCGGTTACATTGTAGGCCGGGACACGGAGCGGTTGAACGAAAGCGAGGCGTCGCGGGCCGCTGTTGAGACGGTAGCGGAAAATACGGTTGATGCATTCGTATCTCCTATCGTGTTCGCGCTGATCGGCGGGGCGCCGCTGGCGATGCTGTATCGGGCGGCCAATACGCTGGATTCGATGGTCGGTTACCGGAATGAGAAATATTTGCATTTCGGTCGTTTTTCGGCGCGTCTTGACGACGTGCTTAACTACATTCCGGCCCGTCTGACCGGTTTGCTGCTAGCTCTATCGGCCGCTATGCATCGGAGCATGTCGGGAATTGCCGCGCTGCGGTCGATTCGCCGCTTCGCGCGGCTGCACCCGAGTCCGAACAGCGGAATCCCGGAATCGGCGGTTGCCGGCGCGCTCGGCATCGAGCTCGGAGGCTTGAATTATTATTTTGGAGAACCGAGCGAACGGGCGAGAATGGGCTGGCCGCGGCGGGAGCTAGAGGCGATGGATATCGTCCGGACTGTCCGTTTGTTGTACGCGGTTAGCGTAATTATTATGGCGGGGGCGTTGTGCGCATGGTTATTCGTTCGTTAAAACGGCACGGACAGGCTTTGGCCGCAGCTTTGCAGTTTCTGACGCGGCTGCCGGTTCCTATCCGTGTGCCTTTCGAGCCAGAGGTGCTCGCGAGAAGCGCTATCTATTTCCCGATTGCCGGCGCGGTCATCGGGTGCATTATAGCGGTCGCTTGCGCGCTGCTAGGCTTGTTCATGCCGGCGCTTCCCGCAGCTGTGTTGCTGCTTGCCTTATGGACGGCTATGAGCGGCGGATTACATCTGGATGGCTGGATGGATACGGCGGACGGCGTACTCAGCCATCGTTCCAGAGAGCGGATGCTGGAAATTATGAAGGACAGCCGAGTCGGGGCGATGGGCGTTATCGCTGCAGTTCTGCTGTTGTTGTTCAAGTTCGCCGTGCTGACCGAGTTGTATGGCATTGCAGCTGTCGGATCGGATGAGAGTTCGATTGTTGTATTCGCTGCAATGGCAATCGTTCCTGCCTGGAGCAGGTGGTGGATGGCCGCGGCGATTGCCGGCTGGCCGAACGCTAGGCAAGGAGAGGGCATCGGTGCCATGTTCCGGCTGGCCGGGTGGAAACATTCGGCGGGTGGGGGACTAATCGCCGCCGCATACAGTTTTATTGCATTGACGGCGCTTGGAAAGCTCGGCTTCTTTGAGGCGATGATTGCAGCGGCAGTTGCGGCGCTGGTGACAGCATTTGTTGGCTGGGCGTCGGCCGTTTGGTTGAGCCGCAAATTAGGAGGCTTGACGGGAGATACGTACGGCGCGATGAACGAAGCGGTCGAAGCAGTGCTGCTGCTGGCGGCGCTGCTATGGCTCATGAATACATAGAGAAGAAAGCGGGGAATCGATTATGTTGGAACGATACGGTCACGGAGGCGATTTGCAAACGGCCGCGGAAATGTACGGCAAGCCCGCGAGCGGATTTCTCGATTTCAGCTCGAATATGAATCCGTTTGGACCGCCGGAATCGGTCGGACGCGTTCTGGCGGCTTATGCGAGTGTAATCGGCAGCTATCCCGATCCGGCATCGCGAAAGTTGCGCAGGAAGCTGGCCCGTCTACATGACATAGATGAGCAGTCGATATTAATTGGCAACGGAGCGGCTGAGCTGATTGATTTAGTCGTGCGCTGGCTTCGGCCGTCGGTCACAGGTCTTGCTTGTCCGTCCTTTGGCGAGTATGGCGACGCCGTTCGCAAAATCGGGGGCGAAGTCGCTCCGATCATGCTCCGAGCGGAGCAATCGTTTCAATTGGACGAGGAGGCTCTGCAGCAGTCATTTGCGGCCGGAGCCGATTTTTTCTTGCTGGGCTCCCCCAATAATCCCACTGGACGCCGAATTGATCCCGCGATCGTTCGCACATTGCTGAATCGAGGCGCTGACGTCGCTCTCGACGAAGCGTTTATCGACTTTATACCGGACGCTGATCATTATTCGTTCATAAGGGAAGCCGCCAAGAGCGACAAGCTGTTCGTCATCCGCTCGATGACGAAGTTTTACGCAGTTCCCGGCATCCGGCTTGGCTATATCGTCGGCTCGCCTGAGCGAATTGCCGCTTTAAAACAGCTTCAAGTCCCATGGAGCGTCAATTCGCTTGCCCAGTCGATCGGCGAGGCGGTTTTGGACGAGCATGCTTATGCAGAGAAAACGTTGAATTGGCTGCAGGAGGAACGTTCAAGGCTTGCCAGTCGGCTGGACGGACTCGGTTTTCGCGTTTTTCCTAGTGAAACCAATTACGTGCTGGCGCAATTGCCGCCTGGTCAGGGGGTAACCGCGTCTGCCTTGCAGCGAGCGATGGGAAAGAAAGGCGTGCTGATCCGCGACGCATCCCATTTCACGGGGCTCGACGAGAGCTATTGCCGATTCGCGGTTAAGCTGCGGCACGATAACGACACGCTCTGCGAAACGCTGTCGGCATGCCTAGCCGAGCTGAGCGATCCTGCCGGCCGGGAGGTCTATTAACGTGGAGCGTCAAACGGTTTCTAGCCAGCCGTTTCGCAGCGGTTTCCGCTACGAATCGCTGCATTTTCCCAGCTTGCGCTTGGAGTTTGCGGAGGGCAATCGAATTGTGACCGAGAGTCCTGTACCGCTTCGAACAATCAGCAATGCCGTTCATATGGGCGGTGCGGCTGAAGCGGATAAAATCGTCAATTGGAAAGTTCCGCTCGATTACAGTTCCGACGATCCTGTGTTGGACATCTCCGAGAGAATGAACGAGTGGGGCTGCGACCCGGCGCGAACGGTCGGTCTGCTGACTGCCGCTAAACTGACGCATGCTGCAGTAGCGGAAGAGCAGGGCGACCGTTTTTCCTTGCTTTGCTGCACGACTGCCGGAACGGGGAACGGCGCGCGCGCGGGCGTGTTGCGCCGCACGTATTCCGCCTATGAGGCAGGGACGATCAATATCGTCGTGCTGATTGACGGGGAGATGACCGATGCGGCGATGGTGAACGCTGTATTAACGGCAACGGAAGCGAAAGCAGCGGCGCTTCAAGACTTGAAGCTCGTCGATGCGGAGACAGGCTTGACGGCGACGGGGACGACGACCGATGCAATTGTCGTGGGAGTAAGCCGGAATGGCGGCTATGGCGAGGTTCATCCGTTCGCCGGAACGGCCACGACGATCGGCAACGCCATCGGCCGGCTCGTCTACGAGACGGTGCTCGAAGCATGCCGGACGCAGGGCGATGCGTAGGGAAAGGGACGCGTGGTGACGAGGACGGGACCTTGTCTTGTCCTCGCACGATCGGCATGGCGGGGAGTGCACGGGCTCTTTTTGTCTTATCCTCGCACATGGCCGCACGAGGTTTAACCGCCGACGTGTGACCGAGCACCGCGCGCCGCGATGGCACCGCACGCCGGGAAGCGCGCGCGGTGCGGAAAAAAATCGGCATAGCTCGGGGTACTGGGACAAGGGCGAGGACGATAAAAACAAAGCGAATGATGCGAAGAATGCGAAAGATACGAATGATACGAATGATACGAATGATACGGAACCGTTGCGGCTCATCTTAGCCTACTGTGTCGGCAGAATTTTTGTTGAATGGTATAAATCGCTAACCCCGGTTAGATCTTTCGGAGATCCCTATACGCAAGTAGCGACGATGCTCGAAGGTCAACCCCTGAGGAGGAGGTAACTGCAGAAACGGAAATGCAATTACTGTGCTGAGGTATTGTTGAGAATGCTGGTGGAGCGAATGGCGAACGGGGTGTAGCTGCAGTGTACGATAGCGGAAACCCTTGGGAAAATAACTGCAGAAAAGCAGTTATTTATCCTTCGTTAGCTGTGAGACAGGCCAATAACTGCAAAACTGCAGTTATTTTTTGGGAAATCAGTGAGTTCGGCGCGCTGGCATGAGAAATAAATGCAGAAAAGCAGTTATTGCCTCTAAGTTAGTAATAAGGGGTGAAAATAACTGCAAAAAAGCAGTTACTGTGTGGGGATATTGGTGCAAACGCTGGTTGAGTGCCTTTTGCGACTCCACGTGTGCGAAATGTGACTATGTGTAATGGCGGACAACCTCTGAGAAGCAGTTATTCGCTGGCGGATAGGCGCAAACATTGGTCGGGCACAATGCGTCGCTTCCCGCGGCGCCCGAAGATGCCACCTTAGTTAGGCTGCCGAGACGTTCTCGGCAGCCTAACGGCTGAAATAGGAACATTCCCTATTTCAGCCGCAGAACGTTTAAACGCTACATAATAGAGTTGACCCCTCTTTACGCCTCAAGCAGCCGTCTCATTAGCGCTTCGTCGATGACGAGAGGCGCTTTCGGCACGCGGTCGAGATTGAAGCTGCCGATTAGCTCGGCGGCTGCGACCGGCTCGAAACGGTCGAGCTGGCCAGCCAAGACGGCGAGCCAGCCGATAACATGCTCGGGCTTGACGCCAGTCTGGCGCAAGCCGGCGATCGAGGTGTCGCCGTGCCTTTTGGCCAGCCGCTTGCCGTCTTCGCCCATCAGCAGCGGAACGTGAGCGAAGCGGGGAGCGGGGAGACCCAGCGCCTCGTAAAGCAGCAGCTGTCGATGCGTCGAATCCAGCAGGTCTGCTCCCCGAAGCACGTCGGTGATGCCCATGGCCGCATCGTCCACAACGACGGCGAGCTGATAGCTGATAATGCCGTCGGCCCGGCGGACGACGAAATCCCCGCCGGCGCCCGGCGGGGAGCACTGCAAACCCGCGACGCCGTCTATATAAGAGACAACCCGGTCGTCACCGATACGAAAACGAAGCGAAGGCGTCTTCAGCGCCCTCCGCTCCGCACGCTCCTCTGGCGTTAAATGCCGGCATGTCCCGGCGTAGGCAGGTCCTTCCTCGCTCAAACCATGGGGAGCGCTAGCAACGGCTAGCAGCTCGGCTCTGCTGCAAAAGCAGGGATATAAATAACCGTCCTGCTCCAGTCTGTGCAGAGCTTTCTCATACCTATCGTCCCGCTCGCTTTGCGTATAAGGAACGAACGGACCGCCGATATCCGGCCCTTCGTCCCAGTCGAGCCCAAGCCAGCGCAAATCGGCGAGCGCCTGTTCGGCGAGCGCCGGCTTGCAGCGGGGTTTGTCGATATCCTCCATGCGAAGCACGAATTGGCCGCCGGCGCTTCGCGTTTGCAGCCAAGCCAGCAGTGCTGCCCAGCAATTGCCGATATGCATAAGCCCCGACGGAGTCGGGGCGAATCTTCCGCGCATCATCTTATATAAACTCCTTGCCACCGTAATTTTCCTAGTTCTGTACAAACGATAGCATGACCTTCTTTCCGGCGCAACCAATCGAGCGGCTGATCAGTCTAATAGTAGAGAAACTCGAAAATATGGTATAACGTATAATAATAAGATAGCGCTATCGGGGGAGAGTGCCGGGATGAACGAGCAAATCGCCAATTGGAACGAACGTCTTGAGCGGAGCCGGGAAAAAATGCTGCAGTTTAAGCAGCTTGAACGCCGTCGCGACCAGTTGCAAACGCAAGTGAACGCGGAACTGAAGCGTATCGTCGAGCTGGAAGTGAAGCTGGACCGCGAGCAAGAAGACGTCGAAAAACTGCTCAAGCTGAGCTGGACGAATTTATTTCATACGATATTGCGCAGCAAAAAGGATCAGCTCGAAACGGAACGGCAGGAGGCGCTGGCTGCGTCGCTCAAGCTGCAGCAGGCGAGGGTAGAAGCCGATCTGCTCAAAACGGAGTTGATTCAGACGGGCGATCTGCTGCTCTCGCTGCACAGTGCGGATCGGGATTACGACCGGCTTATGAGCGAGAAGGAACAATGGATGCGGACAGGCGAATCGGGGACGGCGCGCTTGCTCGAGAAGCTAGACGCCGATATTAGCGAAAATCAGCTTAGGGCGAAAGAATGGTACGAAGCTAGAGCGGTCTGCCGCTCGCTCGTCCTTGCACTGGAGGAGGCGGTCAACAAGCTCGACTCGGCGGCGAGCTGGGGCACTTACGATATGCTGGGCGGCGGGATGATTAGCACATCGATCAAGCACTCCAGAATCGACGATGCCAAAGGAGCGATTCAGACAGCCCGCCATTTGGTTGATCGGCTAAATAAAGAGCTGGCCGATGTCAATATGACGTCCGAGCTGGCGGTTGAGATCGGCGGGATGGCGAAATTCGCCGACTTCTTCTTCGACGGATTGATTGCAGACTGGATTGTTCAAGGGAAAATAAAAGATTCGCTGCAGCAAACGCTCGATCAGCTTCATAAAGCGAGAATGCTGTTGAAAAAGCTGGAGAGCGAGCATGATCAGTCGGCTTCGGCGCTTGCCTCGCTCAAGCGGGAAAGAGAGCAGTTGATCGAACGCTATGCCGGTTAACGACTGGGGCACAGGCATGAAGAAGAGGGGATTCATTTGATACGTATCGCTGGCATGACGAAAACGAAAGAATGGAAGACGGACTTGCGGCTTGATCAGCTGGAAGAGGAAGATCTCGAATGGTACTGGGTCGATTTCAGCGAGCCGGATGAACGGGAATCGTCGCTGCTGACGACTCATTTTAAGTTTCACCCGCTCGCTGTCGAGGATTGTTTGCACCTGCTTCAGCGGCCGAAGCTGGATCATTACGAACAGTTCCATTTCCTCGTGTTGCACGCCGTCAATCCGCAATCGCTTGAAGTGAGCGAGGTCAACCTCTTTCTCGGAAAGCAATTTCTGGTCACTTTCCACTATGAGCCTTCAAAAGAAATCGAGGACGCGAGAGCCAAGCTGGCTGCAGGTACAAGGGCTGGCGGAGACGGTCCTGTTTTCGCCGCGTATATGGTTATTGATAAACTGGTCGATCAGTACTTTCCTGCTGTTCAGGAGCTGGAGGAGCAGGTGCTCGATCTGGAAATAGGCGGGGGAGTAGGCGCAAGCCAGTCAGTCATGGACGATATTTTCAGTATCCGTGCAAGGCTGCTCCGTATGCGCAAATCGATTTTGCCGATGCGCGAGCTGCTGTACCGGCTTATCAATACCGAGCGGATTACGGGTATGGACAAGCATCTCGCTTTCTATCACGACATTTACGATCATCTGCTCAAGTTAGCGGAAATGACGGACGCATGCAGGGAGATGACGGCCGATTTGCGGGACAGCTACATGTCGTACAATGCAAATCGGATGAACTCGATCATGAAGACGCTGACGGTTATTACGACGATTTTTATGCCGCTTACGTTTATAGCAGGGTTATACGGCATGAACTTTCATTTTATGCCGGAGCTCGGCTGGCATTGGGGTTATTTCGGCGTACTCGGCGTTATGCTGGGTCTCGGCATTCTCATGTACGCTTGGTTCAGGCGAAAAGGGTGGTTCGACTAACCAGCCAGCCACTCAGACGTCTATGTAAAAGGCAACGTATGGAGCCGATTAACCGGAATCGTCTGAGCTGGACGTTTAAAGACAGGGGCAATTATGGAAGATGGAAACCCACACGAATGATAAAATCGGGAAAAAGAAAATCGCCGCGACGATTGCGATTCTAGCAGGGATCATCGCTGTTTCCGCTATTCTGCTATTTTTCATGATCCAATCGCTGCAGCACAAGAGCGGTCAAGGCAGAACGGCCAGCAATTATCCGTCTCAGTATGCTTATGAACAGAAGACGGCGAAGAACGGCATGCAGCTTCACATTTTGCGCACGAAGCCGTCGAACGTGACGCTCGCTGCGGTACGCAATAATGTAACGTTAACGGACAGTTACGGTATAAATGGCGGCTTTTTCTACAATGAAGCGCTTGTCAGCATTGCCGTTGTAAACGGCTATCCGGTAGGCGGCGCTATCGGCGAATACGGCTCCGGCGGGGAAAATATAAAGTATGCTCGCGGAACGCTGGTTTGGGACGGAGCGAAGGACAGGCTGTCGGTGCAGGTGGCGAGCCAATCGTCCGAATTGAAAGTGGCTGACCGCTCCCGATTCTGGGCGCAAGGCGGCATCAGCATGTCGCTTGGCGATGAGGACGGCTGGGAAGAGCAGGCAAGCACTGAGAACGCACCGTTTCCGAACGATGAGCGGCTTCGCTCAGCTGCCGTATACGATGAGAGCGGGATGCTTTACTTGGTGGTGAGCGTGACGAATGGAACGTTGGCCGCTTTCCGGGACGCTATTGTCGAAGAAGTTGGCGAGGGCCAGCTTGTGGACGGCGTTTTTCTCGACGGGGACGGCTCTTCGCAATTGAACAGCGCCGAAGCAAAGCTGACCGGCGACAATCGGCCGGTTGTGCAGATGATAAAAATCGTGAAATAGGATATGCCTATTAAACGGATAAATAGATAAACAGATAAATGGCATGAAACAACAGGAAGGATTGTACGAGCTATGAATCAATCATTGCCGATCGATGCGGTAATAGCGGACATCAAGGAGGCGATGAACCGCGGCCTTAATGCGGTGCTCGTCGCCGAGCCCGGTGCAGGCAAAACGACGAGAGTTCCGCTTGCCTTGCTGTCCGAGCCTTGGCTGAACGGACGTAAAATCGTCATGCTGGAGCCGCGCAGGCTAGCCGCCCGCTCTGCGGCCCGTTTTATGGCTCGTTCGCTTGGCGAGCAGGTTGGCGAAACGGTCGGCTATCGGGTGCGACTCGATACGAAGGTCGGGCCTCACACCCGAATCGAGGTCGTGACAGAGGGCATATTGACGCGCATGCTGCAAGAGGACCCGGAGCTGTCTGGCATAGGCGCGGTATTGTTTGACGAGTTTCACGAGCGCCATTTGCATGGGGATTTGGCGCTGGCGCTCTGTCTTCAATCGCAGGAGCTGTTGCGCGACGATTTGCGTTTGCTCCTTATGTCTGCCACGCTTGACGCGCAAGCGGCGGCGGAATTGCTTGGCGGGGCGCCGGTCATCTCCAGCACGGGCCGCAGCTTTCCCGTGGAGACGCATTACAGCGCGATGAAGCCGGACGGGAGAATTGCGCCGCATATCGCCAGAACGGTCGTTCAAGCGATGCGGGAGCAGGAGGGCGATGCGCTCGTCTTTCTTCCTGGCGCCGGCGAAATACGGCGGACGGCGGCGCTGCTGGCGGCCGAAGGTCTCGGACCAGGCGTGCGAATAGCGGAGCTGCACGGCAGCATGCCGCTGGATGCACAGGACGCCGTAATCGCGCCATGTAAACCTGGCGAACGGAAAATTGTGCTGGCAACTTCCGTCGCGGAATCGAGCTTGACGGTTGAGGGCGTACGCATCGTCGTCGACAGCGGACTGATGCGGGTCCCGCGTTTTTCTCCGCGCACGGGCATGTCGCGGCTCGAAACGGTTCCTGTCTCCGTGGCGTCGGCTGATCAGCGAAGGGGGCGGGCGGGCCGTGTCGCGCCCGGCGTATGCTACAGGCTGTGGACGGAGAGGGAGCACGCCTACTTGCCGGCCCAAAGCGAGCCTGAAGTAAAGGAAGCCGATCTGGCGCAGCTTGCGTTGGAGCTTGCCGTATGGGGCGTGCGCGATCCGGCGGAGCTGCACTGGCTCGACGCGCCTCCGCAAGCCGCCTATGGGCAGGCGTTCGAACTGCTTCGGCTGCTTGAGGCGGTTGAAGCAGACGGGAAACCGACTGTGCAAGGCAAAAAAATCGCTCGTCTAGGCGTTCACCCTCGGCTTGGTTATATGCTTCTGAAAGCGAGACAATTCGGCTTGACGGAAGAGGCTTGCGAGCTGGCGGCATTGCTGTCAGAACGGGATTTGCTTCCACAGGAGCGGAGCGCTGACGTGCGGCTGCGGATGGATGCGCTGCACCGTTCCGACGGCCGCATCGATCGAGGAATGGTCGAACGGATCAAGGCACAGGCAAGACAATGGAAACGGCTGCTGGAAGAGGAGGGGGCTTCGAGTACTGCGGAGAAGAAGGCTTCCTTAGAACACATTCCAGCCGGAGAACCTTACGGACTGCTGCTCGCCCTTGCTTACCCAGATAGAATCGGCAAGCTGCGCGGCGACGGAAGATTTCTGCTGACGAACGGACGCGGAGCGGCACTGCAGGAGCTGCAGCCGTTATCGCGCGCCGAATACATCGTTGCCGCCGAGTTGGACGATACCGGCAGTGAAAGCCGGATCCGGCTGGCGGCCCAGTTGACCGCCGTAGCGCTGGAAGCAGCTGCCGGCAGCCGAATTGAAGAGGCTGACGCAGTGGAATGGGATAACGCAGCGCAGGCGGTTCGGGCGCGCCGAAGACGCCGGCTTGGCGCCGTTACGCTGAAGGAGGCTCCGATAGCGAGTCCTGATCCTTTACAGGTGGCGGAAGCGCTGCTTGCGGGCATCCGCCAGAACGGATTCGGGTGGCTGCCGATGAGCAAAGCGGCATCGCAGCTGCGAGAGCGCATCGGTTTGATGGCGAGACATAACGCCGATTGGCCGGACGTTTCGGACGAGGCAATGCTTTCTACGATGGAGGATTGGCTGCTGCCGCATCTGCTTGGACTTAAGAGCCGAGGCGACTTGGCGAAGCTGAATATGGTTCAGCTGCTGGAAGGGAAGCTTGAATGGCAGAAGCGCCAGCAATTGGACCGCGAGGTGCCTACGCATATGACCGTGCCAAGCGGCTCGCGCATTCCGGTCGATTACAGCGATCCAGAGGCTCCGTTTATTGCCGTTCGGCTGCAGGAGCTGTTCGGTTGGGACAGAACGCCGCTGCTCGCAGGCGGAAGACTGCCGCTGACCATACGGCTGCTCTCTCCTTCTCAGCGCCCGGTGCAGGTTACGCGTGATTTGGCGAGCTTTTGGCGTGACGCTTATTTCGAAGTGAAAAAGGATTTGAAAGGCCGTTATCCGAAGCATTACTGGCCGGACGATCCATATGCGGCTCAGCCAACGAATAGAGCCAAGCCTCGCGGGCAATAGAAGGGAGACTTATTATGATTGCAACGATCGTTCTAGCTTGTTATTTGATTGCCGTTAATGCATGGGCGTTCACGATGATGGGGCTGGACAAGCGTTATGCGATAAAGCGTAGCCGGCGCATCCCGGAAAAGCGGTTATTTGCGGCCGGTATTGCGGGCGGGGCGCTGGGCGGATGGCTCGGGATGCTGCTGTTCCGGCACAAAACGAAGCACGCTTCGTTTCGGATAGGCATGCCGCTGCTTACGCTGCTGAACATTGTGATCGTTTATGCAGTCGCAGCCTACCTCATTTCAGGCGGTGGAGACGGAACGTTTTTACCAATACTGTAGGAGTAGGAGCGAAAGACAGCATTGCGGCGATGTCCGCCGCTATGCTATAATTGATTTCCTTTGCATCGGCGCCTGAATGCGCTGATTGCGGACATATGCACATTCCATCGATCTTTTATTTGTACATTCGCCGTCTTCTAGACGGCGTTATTTTCGTTTCACCCATTTCACCACCACCCTTAGGAGGTAACTGACATGACTGTTCAAAGTGCCTTGCAAGAAGAAAGAGAGCGGCTATCGATGTCGCTGTCTGAAATCGAAACGCAATTAAATGCGATTGGACCGCGTTATACCGGCGACGATTTCACCGAGCAAATGCTCGATTTGCAAAAAGAGGAGCGCAAGCAGCGGCTCGAAATCGCTTTTCGCGAGCCTTATTTCGGCCGAATTGATTTTGAAGAGCTGCCGGACGGTAAGCGTCAGCCTCTCTATATCGGCAAAGCCGGCGTGGCGAAAGGAACAGGCAACGAGCTGCTTGTCGTCGATTGGCGCGCGCCGGCGGCAAGCCTGTTCTATTCCTTCACCGGAGGCGACGACGCGGCATCCTATGAATCGCCCGAAGGCGAAATCGAAGGCTACGTGCATTTGAAGCGAAACCTGATGGTGCGCTCCGGCGAATTGGTGCGCCTGGTTGACAGCTTCACGCGCGGTCAAGAGGACGAAGCGGTCACCGACGAGTTTCTACTCTACCGTTTGGGCGAAAACAAAGACAATAAGCTGCGGGACATCGTCTCGACGATTCAGCATGAGCAGGACCGCATTATCCGGACGGAGCGCGGCAAGGCGCTGTTTATTCAAGGGGTAGCGGGCAGCGGCAAAACGACTGTCGCGCTGCATCGTCTCGCCTTCTTGCTTTATCAGTACGCCGGGAGGATGCGGGCGGAGCGGATGGTCATTTTTGCACCGAACCGGATGTTCCTTGATTATATTTCCGGCGTGCTGCCGGAGTTGGGCGTAGGCGACATTCAACAGACGACCTTTGCCGATTGGGCTCTTGAGCTGCTGGAGCATGACATTCAGCTGGAAAATCCGGCTGAGACGCTGACCTACTGGTTCGAGTTGCCTCGCACCGCCGAGGAGGCGGAGCAGTCGTCCGGAAGATGGAAGGGAGACATCGCCTTTAAAGCGATGATAGATGAAGCGATCGAAGCGTTGGGCCGCAAAATCGTGCCCGAAATCCCTTTCGAGCCGATAGCAGGGCTTGTCCTGCACCCGGAGCGTATCCGTGAGTGGTACGAAACCGATTATGGCGATGAGCCTTTAATGAAAAAACGGGATCGACTCGTCAGCCGTATTCGCCGCTGGTTCGAATCGGAGCTGAAGATGAAAGGCATCGCGGATAAAAAGGTTCGCGCCAAGGCGACCGCGAAGCTGAGCTCGTATTCGAAAAAAATTCCTTCCTATACAGCCGTTCAGTTGTACGCCTCGCTTTTCCAAGGCAAGCAGGCGCTGCGCGCGGTTCCAAAAGCGATTGCGGCAGCCACTGCCGCGCGTATAAAGGAAGGCAAGGCGGTCACGGAAGATTTGGCGCCGCTCGTCTATATCCATCTCCGATTGTTCGGCATGAGCATTCCCGCCTACGATCACATCGTAATCGACGAAGCGCAAGACTACTCACCGTTTCAGTTGGAGGCGCTCAAGCTTTGTCAGTCCACGCTTTCCATGACGGTGCTCGGCGATTTACAGCAAGGCATTCACGATTATGCGGGCATCCGCCGATGGAACGAGCTGATCGATTTATTCGGCGAAGAAGAGAGCGGCTTTTTCGAGCTCAACCGCAGCTACCGGTCGACAATGGAGATTATCGAGTTTGCCAACCGCATACTGGGCGCCATGGGCAGCGGCGTGAAAGCGGCGGTGCCGGTTTTCCGCAGCGGCGATCCGGTTGAAACGGTCCCTGCGACAGAGCGTGACTGGCTTCCCGCCATCGTTGATACGGTACGCGAATGGCAGGCTGGCGGCCAATTACAAACGATATCGGTTATCGGACGGACGGCGAGGCAGTGCGAAACGATTTTTGAAGCCCTGACGGAAGCGGGCCTGTCGCCATCACTCGTTCAAAGCAAACAGCCGGAATACGGAGGCGGGCTGTCTGTCGTCCCTGTTTACTTATCGAAAGGTCTGGAATTCGATGCTGTACTAATAGCGGACGCTAGCGAGGACGCCTATTTAACGCATGACGCCAAGCTCTTATATGTCGGTTGCACCAGAGCGCTTCACATGCTGAAGTTGCTGCATGTCGGACCGCTTACAGACCTAATCCAGCCTTCCATTGAAATGAATTAGGAGACTCTTGCCAGTTAGTCGCTTTTATGACAGTATTAAGGCAAGTCCTTCCGGCATATTGACTTTGCCGAGGCTTGTAACTACACTGGCTACAAGGCGCATTCATTCGATAATTGGGAAGGATTTGAACCGCATTGAGCAAACCGAAGAAAAAACAGCAAAACAGTTATAATCAAGGAAAGCAGGCGGCCGCTAAAGCCTCGAATAAGCCGATCATCTTTTTGACGCTGGCGATCGTAGCCGTAGTTGCCGTCATCGTGCTTGGCATCAGCAATCAGAACAAACCGGTCAACTTTGAATATGAAGCTTTACCGATGCTGGGCAGCGAGTCCGCTCCGGTTAAAATCGTCGAATTCGGCGATTACAAATGTCCGACCTGCCAATTTTTCGCGCAAAACATTAAACCGCAGCTCGATAAAGATTTTATCGAGATGGGCAAAGCGTCGCTTTACTTCGTCAACTATCCGTTCATCGGCAGAGATTCGACGACGGCCGCTCTGGCCGCTGAAGCGGTACATCAGCAAAATAAAGAAGCATTCTGGGATTACTACAAAGCGATTTACGATCATCAGCAGGACGAGCGGATCGCATGGGCAACGCCGGATTATTTGGTACAGCTGGCGAAGGACGCCAACCTGCCGATTGATTACGACAAGCTGAAAAGCGACATCGACAATAAGACGTATGAAAAGCAGGTTAACCGCGATGCAGCGCTCGTTCGTCCGATGAATGTGCAAGGGACGCCGACGCTGTTCATTAACGGCAAGAAGTACGAGGGGCCGATTAGCTATGAAGCGATCAAATCGGCGATCGACAAAGAGCTGGAGGGAAAATAACCGGTGACGACAGCCGAATTCCAAGAAACCGATTCGATTGAACGTGAATCCTGGCTGCAGCGAAATGGCTTATACTTAGCTTGGGTTGTCTCGCTAATCGCAACGGGCGGCAGCCTGTACTTCAGCGAGGTGAAAGGGTTTATTCCTTGCGATCTATGCTGGTACCAACGCATCTTCATGTATCCGCAGGCGCTGCTGCTCGGGATGGCGGCGTATCGCGGCGACCGGCGCATGGCCAATTATTTGCTGCCCGTCAGCTTGATTGGAGGCCTGATCTCGCTTTATCACAACATCGAGATTTGGTTTCCGAAGCTCGGTGAAATGGCGCCATGCCGTTCGGGCATCCCGTGCAACCAAGATTATTTGAATTGGTTAGGGTTTATCACTATTCCGCTGATGGCGCTCGTTGCGTTCATTCTTATTGCGGGGCTACTGATTGCGGCGCGCGTTCGCAATCGCTAAATCGGAAATGCTGTCGACAACTAGCGGGACTGCAGCCGGATAAGTCCGGCTCGGTCCCGTTTGCCGTTTCGGCCGAAAGTGGCGATAGAAGCAAAATTGCGATATCTTTAACAAAAAAGCTGCACAAGCTTGCAGGCAAGAGAGAGCAGGGAACGACATGATCGCAAGCCAACCGGAATTATTCATGGAAGCGGAGCAGTTTATTCAAACCAGTTACCGTGAACTGGGAAAGCAGCCGGAAGAAACCGTACGCCGTTTAGCCGAAGTGAAAGAAGCGATTGAACGAGATGGCGACTACGAGCATACGTACGAGGAATTGGCGTACGGGGCCAAGCTGGCTTGGCGTAACAGCAATCGTTGCATCGGCAGACTGTTCTGGCAATCGCTGCATGTCATCGACGAGCGAAAACTCGAGACGGAGGATAAAATTGCGGACGCTTTGTTTCAGCATATTCGGTACGGAACGAACGAAGGCAAAATCAGGCCGACGATCACTATTTTCCGGCAGCAACGGGATCATAAGCGAATTGAGATCTTGAACCATCAGCTTATCCGTTATGCCGGCTATCGTTCAGATAGCGGGGTAATCGGCGATCCATCATCTTTGCGTTTTACCGAACGATGCATGGAGCTCGGATGGCAAGGAGCAGGAACGTCCTTCGACGTGCTGCCGCTGGTCGTACGGATCGACGGGCGAGAGCCGAAGCTATACGAAATGCCTGAGGGGCTGGCGCTCGAAGTGCCGCTCACGCATCCTGATATCAGGAGCTTTCAGGAGCTGGGGCTGCGCTGGTACGGAGTCCCAATTATTTCGGACATGAAGCTTGAGATTGGCGGGATCGTTTATACTGCGGCGCCGTTTAACGGCTGGTATATGGGAACGGAAATCGGGGCGAGAAATTTAGCCGATACAGACCGTTACAATCAGCTGCCGCAAGTAGCAAAGCTTATGGGACTCGATACGACGACCAATACGTCGCTTTGGAAGGACCGGGCGTTGGTGGAGTTGAATGCGGCGGTTATTCATTCCTTTAAATTAAACGGCGTCAGCATTGTCGACCATCATACCGCTGCGGAGCAGTTTATGAGATTCGAGAAGCAAGAGAAGGAGAGCGGCAGAGAGATAACCGGACGCTGGTCGTGGCTCATTCCGCCGATGTCGCCGGCAACGACGGCCGTGTGGCACCGGGGCTTTGATGATCGCGAATTGAAGCCGACGTTTACTTACAAAGACAAAGAAGCCGGAGAGTGACGCAGAATATGGATTTGCGCATGGAATATTTATCGTTTTTCGTCATCGTGACCGATGGCGAGGACAGCGGATCTTCCCGTCGATATAAGCATTATCAGACGCTGGATGGAGAAGATTACGAGGACAGCGAAATCAAGCGTTTTCTGGACGGGGAGTTCAAGCGGATTATTAAACGGAAGGTAGAACGTAATCCGAACACGGAAAACGCGCCGACCAAAATCGGCCGTTTTATGGTCGAGCCGGGTTATGAGCTTGGCAGCAACCAGAACTTTAATTTGTTTCAGCGTCTCCGTGATGCGGATGGCAAGGAGCGTTACATCGGCATTGCGGACGAGCTCGTTCATATTTACCTAGATACGAGTGCGGTCCGGGGCGGCGCGTTTATTGTGGCGAGAGCGACGCTGCATACCTTTTTTAACGAACCGTTTCTCTTCTTGCTGAAATGCGACTTCGAGCCCAATATCGCCCGTATTGCAGATGAACGCAATCTCATCTCGCAAGTGGAGATGGCGATCAGTGCGCGAAGCATCAAGTCGATTCAATACCCGCATATGCCAGAGGATGGCATGCTCGAGCATTGGGAGTTGAAAATTCACCAGGCGTCTCACGCTCGCTATTTCGAAGACTTTTTACGCTTCGTTTCTTACGAGAAGCCTCTCCCCGCTGTAATGGGCGAGCAAGTGCTTGGGATGGTGCAGCAGTTTATGGAGGACAAATGGCAGGACGATCCGGAGAGCCATCAACGCCGTGAAGAAGAGAACGCGATTGAAATATGGGCAAACAGCGATAAGCGCGATTTGCAGGAGTATTGGTCTCATGAGCAAGTGGCGGCGGCCTCGGCAGCGCTCGTCGAACAAAAGCCCGACTTGTCGTTTTCCTTCAAACTTGATGAGATGACAGTCAAAGGCAAGCTGGCCGATTTCGGCACGGCCTTTCATTTCGCCAAACATAACGGCCGATATGTCGTTGTGCTGGAAGGGGATTCGTTTCAATTCGATAAGGGCATGTCGCCGGTTGAATTGCTTCAGCCGCCGGATCTGACGGAATTATTGGACGAGATTGGCACGCACCGCAAACAGCAGGAGGATGCTTATGCAGGCGGCGAGTCGGAGGATGGGGCTGCCGAGAAGCCGAACGGAGACGGAAATGGCAGCGATGTTCCTTGGTAAATAGAGAAAACATCTTTAGCATCGATATAGAAAAAATGAAAGAATGAATGATAAAACGAGGTGACGATTATGGAAAAATTGTTTTTCATCGAAATCGGCATGGGCTGCGATCTTCACGGTCAAGACATTACGAAAGCGGCAGTGCGCGCCGTGCAGAACGCTATTCACCACAACTCGATGCCGGGATTGCGCAGTTTGCTGCCGGACGGATCGCTGGATCAAATGAAGGTGCGCGTCAAGTTGGCCGTTCCTTGCGACCGTGAGCTTCTTGATCTGGAGAAGGTGAAGGCAGTATTGCCTTATGGACAAGTGACGGTCGAGGTGCAGGACGGTGGCATGGTGACAACGAGCGGTATCGTGCTTCCCGACAAAGACGATAAAAACGACCTTATCTACATCGTCAACGCCTCGGTTGAGGTCGGCTGTTAAGCTTAAATAGTGAACGTATATATGCATTAGTGCGTGCGTGTGACTGCCGAAGCGAGACCGAGCACCGCGTGCAGCGATGGCACTGTGCTTTGGGAGGCGTAAGTAGTGCGGAAGACTTTCCGTCAGCGTTGGCACTTCCGGTGCGTGCATGGAGCGGGGTAATCCTAGGGCAAGCTAGTGGATAGCCGTTAAGTTCCGCGCGGGAAGGAGCCTCCCATGGTACTGAAACTCGTTTTGTTTGCTGTATTGCTGCTTTTCTCGGCGTTTTTCGTCGCGACGGAGTTCGCCGTCGTTCGGCTTCGCGCCAGCCGCGTCACTCAAATGGTAAAAGAAGGTGTCCGCAATGCGAAAGCGGTAGAGAAGGTTGTCACGCATTTGGACGGCTATTTATCGGCTTGCCAGCTTGGGATAACAATAACAGCGCTCGGTCTAGGCTGGCTGGGTGAGCCGACGGTACATCAGCTTCTTCATCCGCTTTTTGACAGGCTGCAGCTGCAGGCGAACGTATCCAGCGCGCTTTCCTTTATTATTTCATTCGTTATCGTCACTTATTTGCATGTCGTGCTCGGCGAACTGGCTCCTAAGACGCTTGCCATCATTAAGTCTGAGGAAGTGAGCCAGTTTACTTCTCCGATCATCGTATGGTTTCACAAGATTATGTATCCGTTTATTTGGCTGCTGAACGGCTCGGCCAACGGACTCATCCGCATGCTTGGTTTTAAGCCTACCGGCGAGCACGAAGCGCACTCGGAGGAGGAAATCCGGCACATTATGTCGGAGAGCTACGAAAGCGGAAAAATAAATAAAAGCGAGCTGAGCTACGTAAACCGAATTTTCGAGTTTGACGAGCGGCTGGCAAGAGAAATTATGGTGCCTAGGACCGATATGATCTGCGTCGATGTCGAAAAATCGCGAGTGGAAAATATTGCGATGATCCGGCGCGAGCAGTATACCCGTTTTCCGGTCATAAAAGGCAGTAAGGATAACGTAATCGGGGTTATTAATACGAAGTATTTTTTTATGCATGACTATGCCCATAAAGAGACGACGGTAGAAAACTTCATGCAGCCGATCATGTCGGTCCCTGAGGTGCTTCCGATCAAAAGCTTGCTGCGCAGAATGCAGCAGGAACGCGTTCATATCGCTATATTGCTCGATGAGTACGGCGGCACGTCCGGTTTAATCACGATTGAAGATATTATCGAAGAGATCGTTGGGGAAATTAGGGACGAGTTCGATGCTGATGAAACGAAGGAGATCGAGCAGATTGGGGAGAAGCGGTACCTTGTGGACGGCATAGCGCTGCTGAGCGATGTGAACCAAGCGACGGGGAGCGATCTGCAAAGCCAGGATGTTGATTCGATTGGCGGCTGGCTGTTTAATCAGAACCCTGATCTGCAAGAAGGCGACACATGGACGTATGCCGAACTAACGTTTACGATTCGCAAAAAGGAGAAGCATCGCATAAGGAAGGTCGAGATCGTCGTAAAGTAAAGCTCGAAAACCGTATCTCCCGTCGGGGCGTACGGTTTTTTTTGTCGTTTTGTCGAACGGAAAAACGGGACAAACAGCGGGCGACTAACGTCCGGGCCATATGGTATGATACGGTTTGGCAACGATTGGGAAAAGGAGGAGAGGCATGGGGGATTTATGGAATGCAATTATAATGGGCATCGTCGAAGGATTGACTGAGTTTTTGCCGGTCTCGTCGACCGGACATATGATCTTAACGGCAGAGCTGCTGCAATTTACAGGCGACCGGGCGAAAACGTTCGAGGTTGTCATTCAGTTCGGAGCGGTACTGGCCGTGCTTATTTTATATCGCAAACGGTTCTTCAAGCTGCTTAACTTCAATGTATCTAAGGGCTCAGGCCTTAATGCGATTCACGTCCTTCTAGCACTGCTGCCCGCGGGACTGTTCGGCGTATTGCTGCACGGCTTTATTAAGGATTACTTGTTCAGTCCGGCGACGGTGCTGATCGGGCTTATTGCCGGCGGCATACTTATGATTGTCGCTGAACGGGTCAAACGGAAGACGACTGCCGAGGAATTGGACGATTTATCGTACAAGCAAGCCTTTGCGATCGGCATGTTTCAGGTGCTGGCACTCTGGCCCGGCTTTTCCCGCTCTGGCTCGACCATTTCCGGCGGCATGTTTTTCGGAGCGAGCCAGAAGGCGGCAGCCGAATTTACGTTTATCGTCTCCGTTCCGATAATGGCTGGAGCGAGCGGGCTCGATCTGATTAAAAGCCGTGAATTTTTGACCGCAGCCGATTTGCCGTTGTTTTTGATCGGCCTGGTTGCTGCTTTTACCGTTGCGACAATTGCGGTCGTTACCTTTATTAATGCGATCAAGCGGTTAAAGTTGAGCTGGTTTGCTTATTACCGGTTCGCTTTGGCGGCTGTCTTCGCTTTTATCATTTGGTGAGCAACGTGAAATCGCAAGTTTCAATGGAATTCATTGACGCGGAGAAAGCCCGTCCCACAGCAAACGCATAATGTCCTCGGCCGACTGCCTGAGGGTATGCTCGTCACGAACGACTTCCTTGCGGTTGCGGACGTTCAGCATAGCGGTATAGGCATGAGCGAAGAGGGCGGGGTTGCCGTCATTGATGGTCCCGTCCGCGATCGCATGCTCGAATGCGTCAGCCAGCAAAAGATGAAGACCGTTCTCCCCGGCGCGGATACGCCCAACTTGTTCGTCGCTCAAGCTGGCGGACGCTTCCCGCATCATCGTTTCAAAATCGATATGGGCGTTGCCCATATGCTTTTCCGCCACCAAAGTCAGCCGCTCTCGCAGCGATCCGGAGCCGTTCAGAATCGCTTTCGTTTGCGCATGCGCAATAGAGAGGACGAACAGCACCGCTTCGGTAAACAATTCCGCTTTATTGTTGAAATAGTAATAGACGCTTGCTTTGGTTACGCCGCAAGCTTTCGCGACGCCCTCGAGCGAAACCTGTTGAAAGCCCTGCTCCATAAAGAGACCGGCTGCTGTTCGCAAGATGGCGGTCATCGTTTCCGGCGTTCCTTCGGCCTTCGGCCGTCCCGGTTTACGTTTAATAGGCTGGTCTGACATTTGCCGATACCCCTTTTTTTATATTTAAGAACATAATGGTTGATTAATTAACCTTCTGGTATATATAATTAATTAATAAGATACTTTATTATAACGAAAATAGATTGAGATGGAAATGGAGATGGCTGTTGTTATGTTGGAACGATTGAGTCTTGCTGTCGCCGGAAAGCGGGGACGTTGGATTACGGTTGCCGTATGGGTGCTGCTCGCTGTGCTGTTGACCGTCCTTTTGCCGCCTGTCGGGGACAAGGAAAACAATAACGCGCCGAATTTGAGCGACGATAAGCCTTCCGTTATTGCGGACAGAATCGTGAAGCAATATTTTCCGAACGAGTCCGGGATACCCGCTCTCGTCGTCTGGCATCGAGACAACGGTTTGACAGAAGGCGATTTGGAGCTGATCCGGCAGTTGACGAGCCAGTTGACTGAGCATCCAGCGAACGCGCAAGGTATGCTCGCTCCGCTTCACTTGATGCCGCCGGAGGCGCTCAAGTCGTTCGTCTCGGAAGACGGGACAACGCTCGTTCAGCCGATTCCGTTCGAGGAATGGGCCGATGCGGACGTGTTGAAGGAAAGCTTTGCCGATATTCAAGCGGCAGCTGCAGCCGTAAACGGCGATAGCGATCCGTTCACCGTACCGGTTGGCAGCGAGGATGCGTTAAGCGCAAGATTTAGCGGACCGGCGGGCATTTCGGTAGACGCAACCGGCTTATTCAAAGGGGCGGACGTTCAACTGATGATCGCAACGGTGCTGCTTGTTCTCGTGCTGCTGCTTGCGATTTACCGGTCGCCAATTCTTGCGATCATCCCGCTGATCGGAGTCGGCTTCGCTTACGCGGTCACCAGTCCGATTCTCGGCTGGTTAGCAGGGAATGGTGCTATCACGGTTGACGGACAGGCGATTTCGATTATGACGGTGTTGCTATTTGGGGCGGGTACTGACTACTGCTTGTTTCTAATTTCGCACTTCAGGCATGAGTTGAAGTGGGAGAAGGATAAAATGCGGGCGCTTGTGCGAGCATTCAAAGATGCTTCTGGGGCGATCGCAATGAGCGGATTCACCGTCGTATTGGCGCTGCTGGCGCTGTTGGCCGCGCAATATGGCGCATTTCACCGGTTCGCCATTCCGTTCAGCCTATCGATTCTGATAATGGGAGTAGCAAGCTTGACGCTCGTACCTGCGCTGCTGGCTATTCTCGGAAGAGGCTCGTTCTACCCGTTCATCCCGCGTACGAAAGAAATGGCGGAGGAACGGGCGGCTCGCAAAGGGAGAACGGCGCCTAAGGCGAAGGCGGAGAACCGCTTCGGATCAGCCATCGGCAAAGCGGTCATTAAGAGGCCGTGGACAGTTGTTATCGTAAGCGTCGCGGTCTTGGCGATCTTAGCCGGTTTCTCCACGCAAACCAAGTACACGTATGATCTGCTGTCCTCGTTCCCGAAAGATATGCCGTCGAGGGAAGGCTTTGCCGTTATGTCCGAATCGTTCCCGCCGGGCGAGCTTGCGCCAATCACGGTAGTAGTTCGTACGGACGGCAAAGACGCCGATTTGGGTGAGGCATTGAAGCAGTTGGAGCAAGTAGCAAGCGTATCCGATCCGGTGCAAAGCTCCGTTGATCCCGGCTTGCAGTCGGTACAAGCGATATTGAACATAAATCCATATTCACAAGAAGCTATGGCACTCATTCCTGCGATTCAGGAAAAGGCAGAGTCGGCTGTTGCCGCATCCGGTTTGTCCGATTCGGCGGATCGCGTTTGGATTAGCGGCCAAACCGCAACGCAGCATGATGCTAAGTTGACGACCGACCGGGATATGAAGATTGTTATTCCGATTGTCATCGTGCTGATTATGGTGCTGCTGCTGGCCTACTTGCGTTCCGTGACGGCGATGCTTTATTTGACCGCGACAGTCGTGCTGTCCTTTTTCTCGGCGCTCGGACTAGGCTGGTTAATTTTGCACTATGTAATGGGCGCAGAAGCGATTCAAGGAGCGATACCGCTTTACTCGTTTGTCTTCTTAGTCGCGCTGGGCGAGGACTACAACATCTTCATGATCTCCAGCATTTGGCGGAAGCGCAAAGAGATGCCGCTGAAGCAAGCTATACAAGAGGGAGTCGCCGAAACGGGCGGCGTCATCACATCGGCAGGCCTTATTCTAGCCGCCACGTTCGCGGTGCTGGCAACGCTGCCGATTCAGGTGCTTGTGCAATTCGGCCTTATTACGGCGCTTGGCGTATTGATGGACACGTTCATCGTTCGGCCGTTCCTCGTACCGGCCATCACGGCGCTGTTCGGCAAGAAAGCGTTCTGGCCGGCCAAAGCGCAGCTTATACCGGAGCCGCAGTCGGTTAAACAAAAAGACCAGCATTCGTGAGGAAAAGGCGTTCTTCGTTATCGCACAGCGATAGCGAGGAACGTCTTTTTTGCTTCTCACGAGCCGAAAGCAGCTGCTTTTGAGCGTTGTTGCTGCTACTGGCGCGACGCGTTGTAACTTGTATCTGGTATGTCACAGCGCTCCATCGTACTGTAAGCCTGAAAACCGTCTTACAGTGCTCAATAGCGCCAAAAAAGGAGTCTGTAAGCCGGAAAACCGTCTTACAGCGAGCGGTAGCGTCAAAAAAGGAGTCCGTAAGCCTGAAAACCGTCTTACAGCGCTCGATAGTGCCAAAAAAGGAGTCCGTAAGCCGGAAAACCGTCTTACAGCGAACGATAGCGCCAAAAAAGGAGTCCGTAAGCCGGAAAACCGTCTTACAGGTCAAGCTTTAAGGCTCCAAAGCGCCTTAAAGAAGCGGAAAACGCTAAAGAGCAGAGCTGTAAGGCTCCAGAGCGCCTTACAGCAGCGAAAAACGCGAAAGAGCAGAGCTGTAAGGCTCCAAAGCGCCTTACAGAAGCAGAAAACGCGAAAGAGCAGAGCTGTAAGGCTCCAAAGCACCTTACAGAAGCAGAAACCGCTAAAGAGCTGAGCCGTAAGGCTCCAAAGCGCCTTACAGCAGCAAAAAACGCGAAAGAACTGGGCTTGTAAGGCTCCAAAGCGCCTTACAGTAGCGAAAAACGCGAAAGAACTGGGCTCGTAAGGCTCCAAAGCGCCTTACAGAATCGGAAAACGCGAAAGAACTGAGCCGTAAGACTCCAAAGCGCCTTACAACAGCAGAAAACGCTAAAGAGCCGAGCTGTAAGGCTCCAAAGCGCCTTACAGAAGCGGAAAACGCCAAAGAACTGAGCCGTAAGGCTCCAAAGCGCCTTACAGCAGCGAAAAACGCGAAAGAACTGGGCTTGTAAGGCTCCAAAGCGCCTTACAGTAGCGAAAAACGCGAAAGAGCAGAGCTGTAAGGCTCCAAGGCGCCTTACAGTAGCGGAAAACGCGAAAGAACTGGGCTCGTAAGGCTCCAAAGCGCCTTACAGAAGCGAAAAACGCGAACGAGTTGAGCTGTAAGGCTCCCGAGCAGGTGTAAGATTTAAACGGTATCTATCTGTGATCCTTGGAAAACCGACTCACAGCGCCGCCTTTACAACATACGATTGCCTCCCAAGCGGCAGCATAAAGCCGCCCTTGCGGCGAACAAAGCAACAAACTAGAGCTTTCATCCGTCTAAAACGATGGATGATAACCCGACAGATCGCCAAGGGGGAAAATAGAGATGAAAATAGTAAAAATGGCGCTGACCGTTTCACTCCTAACCGGGCTGCTTCTGCTCGCCGGTGCTATCGCGCCGAAAGCGGTACAAGCTTGTTCCTGCGTGGAGCCTGTGCTCACTGAGCAGATGAAATCGCAGGACGCCGTATTCGTCGGAGAAGCGGTGTCCTCGAAAACGAAAGGATTCACTGCGTTTAGCTCGACCCTCGATAAAGTCGAATACGAGTTCCGCGTTGCGGAAGTGTGGAAGGGGCAGGTTACTTCGCAATTGAAAGTGTACTCCACGGCGGGAAGCGACAGCTGCGGCATGGAGTTCAAGCAGGGAGAATCCTACCTGGTGTTCGCCAAGTCGATTGGCGGCAAGCTTGAAACGGGGTTGTGCGGGGGGACGAAGCTGTTGTCGGGCGCGGGCGCTGAGCTGTCCCAGCTAGGGCAAGGCTCTAAACCGCCCGCACTCGATTTTCTGACTTCAAAGACCTCTTCGGCCGGGGCGTGGATGGTGACGCTGCTTGCCGTCGTCCTATTAGCCGTGCTGATAGGGTACGCTTACTATCGCAGACGCACCTCTCACCGTCTATGAATCGATAGGTTAAATGAGAAACATAACCACATCGGTCGCCGCCGGAAGACCAATCAGCACCGCCTTAAGCCGGTGGATTAATTAAGAAACATAGCGACGACAGTCGTGACCCCCAGACCGATCAGCACCAGCCTCAGATTTCGCCGTGCGAGCTCGAACGAACTGACCCCGCAAATGGCGGCAGCGGGAATCAGCGCCCAAGCCACGAGCGTTCCGCCGCCGACCAAATAGCCGCAACCTGGCCGAGGGCGGTCAATGATGCAATACCTGGCCGAGGCGGTCAATGTTGCAATACCTAGCCGAGAGCGGTCAATGTTGCAATGCCTGGCCGAGAACCGTCGATGTGGCATGCCTGAAAAGCCAATGGCAGGCACGCCTACTATCGTAGACGTACCTCGCACCGTCTTTAAGCCGATGGATTAAATGAGAAACATGGCGACGACGGTTGTCACTGCCAGACCGATCAGCACCGGCTTCAGGTTGCGCCGAGCGAGCTCGAACGGGCTGACTCCGCAAATGGCGGCAGCGGGAATCAGCGCCCACGGCACAAGCGTGCCGCCGCCGACCCAAATAGCCGCAACCTGGCCGAGGGCCGTCAATGTTGCAATGCCTGAACCAATGGCATGAGCGAACAGTTGGGCGATGGACCCTGCCAATGAAATGCCGGAAAAGCCTGAGCCGTCGAGTCCGGTAACGGCGCCGACCGCAGTCAAAGTAATGGAGCCTACCGCCCCGTTGACAGGCACGCTATTGGCGAGGGCTACACCAAGATCGTTGACGATACCGTGCGAGCCTTGCGGCAGCGTTTCGCCGAACATGGCGGTGAAGCCGGAATCGCCAAGATAGAAAAACGCCGCGATCGGGATAACCGGCCCGAACACTTTGAAGCCGAACAGAAAGCCGTCAATCAAATAACCGGTCGTTCGTTCCAGCCCTTTATTTTTATGTGCCAACATTGTAATAAGCACCAATATAAATATCGCAGTACCGCCGATTAAAGCTGTTGCGTCGCCGCCCTGCAGATGAAAGATGAACATCGCGGCGACGTCGGCAGCGAATAAAATCGGAATAAGGATGGCCAAGAACACTTTGGAGCTGTAGCTCAGAGCGTTTCGATCTGCCTGCTCCGTTTCGCCTACAGCCGCTTCTTCCTGTTTCAATTCAACGAGCCCGTCGCGCCAAGTACCGCGCTTCATATCCCGCCGCATAAGCCAAAAGGCGACGGTCGTCGTCACAATTCCCATTACAATAACGAGCGGCACGCTTGCTTGCATGACGCTTGAGACCGGAATGCCCGCGGCATCCGCCGTCAGCTTGGGCGCTCCTTGAATAATGTAGTCGCCCGATAAGGCGATGCCGTGCCCGAACAAATTCATCGCCATCGCGGCACCGAGGGCGGGCAGTCCGACCCGGATCGCGACGGGCAGCAAAACGGCCCCGATCAAAGCGACAGCAGGCGATGGCCAGAAAAACCAAGATGTGACGAGCATAATCAGTCCAATGCCCCAAAATGCCATCGCCGGCGTGCGAAGCATTAACGTAAAGGGCGAGATCATGACTTCGTTTATGCCCGTCCGGATGAGGACGCGGCTCATTGCGACAATGATCGATATAATCAGTATCGTTCCGAGCAATTCTTTTATGGCATAAATAAAGCTGTTGAAAACGCCGCTGATCGAACCTGTAAGCGTTTCCGTAGCAAGCAAGCCGATGCCAAATATGCCGACGATACAGATGAGCGACGTGTCCCGGCGCATCAGCATGAAACCAATAATGGCGATGACGAAGGTTAAATAAACCCAGTGAAGCGCCGTTAATTGAATTTCCATAAGCCACCCTCCCGAAGTTCGCACCCGGCTTGAAGCCGGGGATGTACTGCACTGTATGCGGAGATTCGGGTAGGCGTTCATACCGGCTTGTTAAACGATCGGAAAGTGCAGCTGCAGCTATAATCCGCACTCGCAGCAGCGTTTAAATCATCTCTTCTTGTTGACGCCAGCGCATTCGGTATACAATGAATGAGAAGGCAATCGATGGGAGCGACAAGCATGGACGGCTCTCGATGACGCCGGTACGGACGAAAGGGAGAATAGAAGAATGAAATTGAACATACTGGAAGCGAAAATGACGTATACGAAGGAAAGCGGTTATATCGGTCAAGTGCACTTCGAGGTTGAAGGGCACCCGAATGCATATGAAATGACGCTGCACAGCCGTAAAGCAACGGAGTGGGGCTACGGCTTGTTTTTCTTGCATGAGTCGGGCAGCGAGGAACAGCTGCTGGAGGTTGAAGACCGTCTTGAGGAAGACGACGAGTTGTTCGACCAGCTAGTACAAGCGGCGCAGGAGAAGCTGGTACGAAACTGACCAAGCGAATAAAAGGGCCGATTCCCTCTAAACTATGAAAAGCGACAAGTCAGAAGGGCACTTTTTCAAAGTGTCAATCTTAGGGTCACTGTTCATAGACAAGGGAGTCGGCCTTCTTTTTGTTACATTTTCCGTTTCAATTTATCCGATTTGCCAATTCGCGGCTTCAGCAGCCATCTCCAGCACGCATATCCGCCGACGACTGCCACCGCATAGACGACAATCATACCGTAATCGTAGATTAGATCGCTGATCGATTCGACATTAATGCCGAAAAAAGCGCCTAGCGCAAAGTAAATGAGCGTCCATATGAACGCGGAAGGATAGGCATACACGGCGAATCGAGTATATTTAAAACGATTTGTTCCGGCGACAAAAGGCATCACATGGCGCAAGAAAGGCAGCAGCAGTCCAATGCCGAGCGAGAGGCCGCCGTATTTATCGCTGAGCTGCTGCGCTTTCTCCAAATATTTGCTCATATTCTTTTTGCGCATAAACCATTCAAACAGCCTGCTTCCTGCAAATCGGCCGATGGAGTAGTTGAAGCTCATGGCCGAGCAAATGCCGAGAAACGTCATCAGATAGGCGGGTATTGGCTCGAGCATCCCAGATGAGGCAAGCGCTCCTCCGGTCATCACAACCGCCTCGTTCGGGATCGGCAAACCGATTAGTCCAAGACAAAGCACAAGAAACAAGGCGATATAACCGAGCTGCTCGATAATGTCGAGCAAATATTGATATCCCATTCGGCATTCATCCCAACCTGTTTATTAAATACGAAGTCCTACTTTTTTTCATCCCGGCGAATTTCGAAAACGAAACGGCTAAGCTTACACGTAATTTTTGGCTTCTTAACCATTTTGTAACCAATACTTTCATCCTATTGACTATGCTATTTTTGTCGAATGTTTAAATGGGGTCGAAAGGCGGCTTTTATAGATGGATACAAAAATAAATCCGGTTCACCGGCTGCGGAGCTTCGAGCCGGTTTGCTATACGATATGCCTTCATTTGCTATTGGAGGAACAAAAAGCGCTGCTGGCCGCCGAGCGTCTCCTAATTGCTCTTTATCAGGACGAACGCTTTCGGCAGCTCGAAGAAAAAGAAATCGATCGATATATATTACGAAAAGCATGGCCGATATGTTGCGAAATGACCGAACCAGAATGTTATATGAAAACCTCCTGAGTTGCGTGCATGAAAAAGGATTGCTATTTACTCGGTATTATCCGATTATAGTATCATTGCAGTCCGAAATCCATAGGACGGGAACGGTCGAACGGCTCCGCTCCTAAATCAAGCGTGAACTGCCAGGAAGGGATCATCATGTCTACTTTATCTAACAGGCGAAATGTAACGATCGCCTTATTTGTCGCGACGTTTCTGGCCGCTATCGAAGGAACGATCGTCAGTACCGCTATGCCGAGCATTACGAAGGAACTGCACGGCATCGAGCAATACAGCTGGATTATTTCCGTTTATTTGCTTGCCACGGTCATCACGACACCGATTTACGGCAAGCTTTCTGATTTATATGGGCGTAAGCGAATCTTTATTATCGGCGCCCTCATCTTTTTGGCCGGATCGATGCTGTCGGGGCTGGCGCAGTCCATGACGCAGCTGATCGCATTCCGCGCGCTGCAAGGACTGGGGGCGGGGGCGCTGTCCACCATTCCTTACATCGTAATTGGAGACCTATATCCGTATGAACAGCGAGCCAAAGTGCAGGGCTGGATGTCCAGCATTTGGGGGATTGCCGGTATATCCGGCCCTCTGCTCGGAGGGCTGCTTGTCGATTATGTATCTTGGCGCTCTATTTTTTATATGAACTTGCCATTTGGCGTAGCGGCAATTTATTTATTGGTTGTTTCCTTTAAAGAATCGTACGAGAAGAAGCGGCAGCAGATTGACTACGCCGGCATCGCCACATTCGCTTTAGGGATGTTCAGCTTTCTTTACGCGCTGACGTTGCTGCGGGGGGAAGAAGGAGGCATGACTGCCTCGACGCCGGTTATCGCTCTGTTATTTACGGCTGCCGTCGTTCTATTGACCGTTTTCTTTCTTATTGAACGCCGTGTGAAGGAACCGATTATCCCGCTCAAGCTGTTTAAAATTCGGGCGATTAGCGCAGCCAATGCGGTCAGCTTTATTATATGCGTCATTAATGTCGTCACCATTTTTTATTTGCCGCTATGGCTGCAGGGTGTAAACGGCAAAAGCGCGACGTATTCGGGGCTAGCGATGATTCCGTTATCCGTCGCTTGGCCGCTCGGTTCCATTCTGGCAGGCAACTGGATTTCCAAGGTCGGAATGCGGCGCATCTCTTTTATCGGGGCAGGCTTCCTTATCGCCGGCAGTCTCGGCTTTATGCTGATGGACGCTTCGACGCCGATCGCAGTGTTTATGCTGTGCACGTTTCTAACTGGCTTGTCCTACGGCTTATCGCTTACGAGCTTTACGGTAGCGGTGTCCTCGGCTGTAGATTGGGATCTGCGCGGAGCGGCCGTATCCGGCAATAACTTCATCCGTACGCTTGGTCAGACAGTAGGCATATCGTTTTTCGGTCTGCTGCTCCATACGGGAGCGACCGATTCGATCGATGCGATTCAGCTGGAATCGAGCTTGCATCGCATTTTTGTATTGTTGACCGGCCTGTCCGTCGTATTTCTTCTAATGAACTTCGCTTTGCCGAAAACCGACCGCGTTCATGGGGCGGCGAACAATACGACAACATAGAAAGACGAAAGCCGTACTCTTCGGTGAATTTCGCGGCTACGACGCCTTTTGCCGTGAAACTTTTCGGGCGGCAAAAGACAATGTCGATTTTTTCCTCAGAATGAGCAACTTTTTCCTTTTTGCTGCGTTCATATGTTGTCGGTTTATTGAGCTCAGTGAGCAATTACATAAAAAAGGAGATTCTCATGTTTAGAAAATTCAGCTTAGTTGCACTCGTCGCTATTTTTCTCTGCTCCGTGGCCGTTCCGATCTATGCGGAAGGAACGCAATCCGGAAAAGAGCAGCTCGTTCTCATTCAGAAAACGAACCAAATGTATCATAATGGCAAGCTTTACAAAGCAAGCCAGCCTCTTACCGAGCAAAAAGGAACGACATACGTCGCTGCCCGCTCGGTGGCGGAAAGATTGTACTCCAAGCTCGATTACGACACCAAAAGAAAAGAGTATATCCTCTCCTACGGAAAGATGGAGATTCGCTACAAAGAAGGCAGCACGTCTTACACCGTTGATGGAAAGGCCGAAAAGCTGACGGGACAACCATTCGTGCAAAACGGCACGCTTATGATCCCGCTGCGTTCGCTCATCAAGCCGTATGGATTGACGATTTCGAACGACAACGCGGCTAAAAAGACGACGATCGAATGGACGGTAAAGCCGATCGCGGCATTTACGACGTCACCGTCGACGATTTACGCCGGTCAAACGGAAATTTCTTATGTCGACCAATCGTACCATCCGAAGGGCATCGCAATTGTCGATGAAAGCTGGGAAGGACAAGCTTACTCGTACAGCGAGCCGGGAACGTATTCCGTTACTCGCCGCGTGCTCGACGCGAACGGCGTATGGAGCGATCCTTACACCCTTCAAATCGAAGTGAAAAAGCCGAATCTGCCTCCAACAGCTTTCTTCGAGACGGACAAATCCTCCTATAAAATGGGCGAGCCAATCCAGTATACCGATTTGAGCACCGACGATGAGGATAAGATTACGAAACGTGAATGGACGAATAATCTAAAAGGATTTTTCGAGCCTGGCGTGCAGGTCGTAACGTTGAAAGTAACGGACAACCATGGAGCGGTTGGCGAGTATACGCGTACGATCAATATCGAGAATGAAACGCTTTACGAGAAAAAGGATTTCGACATGCTGTTCACAGAGGTTGGCGATCGATTCGAGATTGACGGCGCCAGCGTACTGAAGCTGCCAACGATTTCTTACGATCTGACAGTGAACGGTCAGCAGACGCTCATCCGCAGCAACAGCCCTGAGCTGATTAACGAAGAAGGCATTTACTATTCGGATACGGCAAACGGCAACGTCCGTTTCCTGACGCATAAGCAAAATAACCGTCCGAACCCAGTTCGCGTCTACATTGTAGCGACGAACGAGAACAAGACGGAAGCAACGGTAACCGAGGAGCGCGTTGGTGTAGGCGGCCCTGCGCCGTTCGTATCGCAGACGGGTAAGGCTGCTGTAGGCAGCTACTTGCTGTCGCGCACAGGATCGCCGCTTAATAAAGTGACGACAATTCCGGCAGGCGAAAGTCGTGTCGTGCTTTCCCAACTGAGCAACTCGAAGCTGAACAACGGCAGAGTTATTACGATGTACTCGGATGTCAGCACGTCGGCGCCAATCAAGTTCAGCATCGTCGTCGTGGATGCGGACAAAGACGTGATCGCCGAGCTGCCGAAGCTGAAGCAGCTTCCTCGCGATGGCAAGCACGTCCGCGGAACGTTCGAGATGGCCAATCGCTTGATCAACGTGACGGAGCCGATTGGTACAGAAGCTTCGCGCATGATCCTTGCGGACAAGGTCGTTGATTCGAGACTGCAAGGCATTGATGTCACGACTGGCGATACGATGTCCAATGACGGCAACAACGGCGCTTACTATGTGCTGAAGTTGTTCAACGTGCAGCCGAACACGCTAATCGTGCTCAATCCGCGCGGCGGGCATTACGGCGGCGCGTTCCTAGTAAACAACAAAGTGGTCTATACGACGACGACTACGATTTTAAGAAATGCGAACGATGTAGGCGTCCTGTACCGGACCGGCGATTCCGTCGAAACGGTAACGATCGGCTTTACGCCGGCATCGGGCAGCAACCTGCCGTTTAATATGCTCTTCCTGCCGCTTCCTGAGAAAAAATAAAGAAGAGGCCGTCTTTCAGAAACCGCGAGAGTAAAATGCTCTCGCGGTTTTTCTTTACTTTTATAGCGTCATATTCATGTTATATATACAATGGTTTGATAGAATATGAGTTACATATATTTACACAGACTATTGATAATGCCGGAACCGTCGATTAATATGTAATATAATATAACATAAAATTAAATAAAGAGAAGTTAAAGGTGCATGGGGGCATTGATCTTCCTCGCGGCAACCGGTTATTGGCAGTTTTTTTCAAATCGAGCGGAGGTGCTGTTATGCATATTACCGTCGAACAGGCATTGGCTGTTTATCCCTTGTCGGAAGGGAAGCTTGTCGCAGGGGAGGCTGGCAGAAGTAGAATCGTCCGGTCGGTCAATGTAATGGATGCTCCCGATATTACGGATTGGATTAAGGAAGGGGAAATGCTGTTCACTACCGCTTATCTGATTAAAGACCATCCTCAGGATGCGGCCGAATTGCTGTGCAAGCTTAATCAGCGGGGTTCATCGGCGCTTGGTATCAAGCTCGGGAGGTTCTGGGACGCGATTCCCGATAGCCTGATCGCCAGGGCAAACGAGCTTGGTTTTCCGCTCATTGAACTGCCCTATCAATTTACGTTTTCCGATCAGATGAACGGCTTGTTTCGCGAGGAAATGAAGCGGAATACCGGTCTGCTTCGAGAAGTGATGAACAAGCAGGCACGATTGATGCGCTTTGCGCTGAAGACGGAGAACAGAGGCCAATTGTTTGACGCCGTCGCCGACATTATTGGTTATCCGATGGCCGTCGTCGGATCGCGGGGGCAGATGGTGTACAACAGCTCACAGATCGGCGACGGCGAATTGCTGGCGAGCTGGCCGTGGCCCCAGCAGCAGAAGTGGATGAAGAGCCCGCTATGGCAAGCGTTCCGGATCCCTCTGATGAAGCGGGATCGGTGCACCGGCTTTTTGCTGTTGTTTAATCCGCAGCTATTCTTATCAGCGGCAGAAGAAAACTTATTTTTGCAAGCGGGGGAGCTTCTTTCCCATCAAATGAATTTGAATTACGAGGACTATTTTGAATTATCGGTGCAAAAGGATTTTGGCGTACTCATTAAGCGGTATTTACGCAACGGACTGCCCATCGAGACGGTACTGGAATATGCCGATCGTTGGGAAATTGACGTATTCCGTGACAGCTTTACTTGTGTGCTGACCGACTTGCTGCAAGTCGAGATGGATGCCGGATTACGCGCTGATCGATTGGATCGTCTCAAGGCCGAGTATCTCGGTCACGCCCGCCTGCAACGGCTGCGGGGTATGCATATTGTGATGGATGAGGGTCTGCTGTCTGTGTTTCCAGAGCTGCCGGGAGGCGACGCTGAAATGGTAGAAGCGGAGCTTGGTTCTTGTTTATTGTCGCTAGAAAAAGTGGATTGGGGTCCGCTGCGGGCGGCGGTGAGCAGCCGCAAGAAAAAACCGGAGCAGCTCTATGAAGCGTTTGACGAGTGCCGGCGAACACAGCGGTTGTCGGCGGAATGGAAGGCGAGTCAGCCGGTAGCCAAATTCGAGACGATGGACCTTGCTCTTCTGTTCGAGCAGGTGTCCAGAGAACGAATGGAGGCGTTCTGCGAGCGTTGGTTGGGCGCTCTCGTCAATAAAGGGCCGGAATATTCGGCTGAGATGCTGCGGACGCTGGAAGCCTATCTTGAGTACGATGGTCAGTTGAACGAAACGGCTAAAAAGCTGTTTATCCACCGCAACACGGCTACGTACCGAATTGAGAAGCTGAGTGAGCTGCTGGATGTCGATTTGAAAAAAATGAACCATTTGCTCCGGCTTAAAATCGCATTTATGTTTCGCAGGCTCCTGAACAAAGGCCAAACCTGAACCACTAGCGCAAGCAACTGACGATAAGGAGCGATTGCGATGACGAAAACGCTTATCCGAAACGCCGTCATTATGACGATGAACGCAAAAGGCGAGATTATTCAAGGCGACGTGCTTGTCGAGAATAACCGAATTGCCAGTGTGGGAGGTAGTGTGCCGTCTGTGCAGGCGGACACGGTGATCGATGCGAACGGTAAAGTGCTGCTGCCCGGATTCGTGCAGACGCATATTCATTTGTGCCAAACGTTATTTCGGGGGCGAGCCGACGATCTAGAGCTGATCGATTGGCTGCGGCAGCGCATTTGGCCGCTGGAAGCGGCGCATAATGCCGATTCGGTCTATTATTCGGCCATGCTCGGCATCGGCGAACTGCTTCGCAGTGGAACGACAACGATTCTCGATATGGAAACCGTGCACCATACGGAATCGGCTTTTCAAGCCATTCAGGAAAGCGGCATTCGCGCGATTTCAGGGAAGGTGATGATGGATCACGGGACAGAAGTGCCGGCGCCGCTGCAGGAGAAAACGGCAAAATCGCTGGAGGACAGCGTTCAACTGCTGGAAAAGTGGAACGGCGCCGCGGATGGTAGAATTCAATATGCGTTTTGCCCGCGCTTCGTCGTATCCTGTACCGAAGAGCTGTTGACCGGAGTGAGGGATTTATCGGAGCAGTACAATGTGCGTGTGCATACGCATGCGTCTGAAAATCAAGATGAAATCGCAATTGTCGAGAGCGAGAGAGGGTTGCGCAACGTGATTTATCTGGACCGCATTGGTTTGGCGCGGCCTAATCTTATTTTGGCGCATAGCATTTGGCTGGACGAAGAAGAGAGGCGGATCATTCGGGAAAGAGGAGTCAAGGTTACGCACTGCCCTGGCTCGAACTTGAAGCTCGCGTCAGGTGTGGCGCAAGTACCGGAGCTGCTGAGAGACGGCGTTCCGGTTGGCATCGGTGCCGACGGCGCACCCTGCAACAACAACCTGGATATGTTTCAAGAGATGCGGCTGACTGCATTTATGCAAAAAGTGAAGCATGGACCGACGGTCATGGATGCTCGAACCGTACTGCGAATGGCGACGATGGGCGGGGCTGAAGTGCTTGGGATGGAGAAAGAAATCGGCAGTGTCGAGGTTGGTAAGTTGGCTGATTTGCAATTGCTTGATTTGGAGGATTTTCACGTTTATCCGTCATTTGACGCCGATTGGTATTCACGGGTCGTCTACGCGGCAACCCGCGGCGATGTTGATACCGTTATGGTAGACGGGCGAATCGTCATGCGGGGGCGAATGATGACAACGATAGACAAATCCTATGTGCTGAGAGAGGCCGATCGTACGCTGCGAAATTTACTTTCGAGACTCTGAGAGACGCTGGGCTTGTTTTGTCTGTGACGGGAGGGGATGGCATGAACCATGTTCTTGAAGCGGCCGCAATTGTCCAGCAGCCAGCTATGCTTGCAACGATTGTGCGGGTTCGGGGTCATTCCTACCGCAAAGCCGGCGCCTCGATGCTGTTCTTGGCGAATGGAAGGACGATTGGGTCTTTGAGTCCCGGCTGTTTGGAGGATGATCTGGCGGAACGTCTAGAGTCGGTTATGCAGAGCGGCCGATTTGAAATAGTCGGCTATAACCTGAATGCGGAAGAAGATCCGATTTGGGGCGAAGCAGTAGGCTGCGGCGGTTCGCTCGAAATATTGCTGGAGCCGGTCGACAACATGTTGCGCACATGGTTATCTGATGCGTTGGGTCGGCTGTCAGCGGGTGTGGAGCGGCTCTATCTGATTAGAGAAATTCGTGAGCTGGAGATTCGCAGGCGAATAGAGGAGGGAGCGTCCCTTTATGGCAAGGCGGCGTTCCGGGCGGGTGCGAGTTTGGAGGCAAGTGGCGAAGCAGATTGTAGAGAGGCTGTGACCGACGGTGGGGTTCGTTTGCTGGAGGTCGCGCTTGATAGAAGCTGCCGAGTTGTTCTATTTGGAGCCGGTCGTGATGCGGAGCCGATATGCTCTCTGCTGCTGCGAAGCGGGTTCGAGGTCGTCGTAGCCGATTGGCGGCCGGCGTTATGTGCGATGGAACGGTTTCCGGGAGCTACGGGGGTCGCGGTCGGTTCGCCGGATGAAGTGGCGGATGCGCTGCGAATTGGAGAAAAAGACTATGTGCTTGTAAGCAGCCATCGGACGGACGCCGATCGGGCGATGATTGACGAAGCGCTGCGTCGCCGCGCAGTGTATATCGGCGTGCTGGGGTCCAAAAAAAGGATCGGGCTGCTGTTCGGCGAAGTGCCGCTGCCGCCATCGGTGCATGCTCCGGTGGGGCTGCGAATCGGCGCTGACGGTCCGGATGAAATTGCGGTCAGTATCGCCGCTGAAATGATAAAAACGAGGGCGTTACGGCGTCAAAGGCTGTCTAGGGAAATAGGAGAGGGGCGAATAGATGAAGATGAACGGCGTTTACCTGGCGGCGGGAAGCAGTCGCAGGATGGGGAGGGCGAAGCTCGCGATAGAACTGGCTGACGGCTTGCCGCTCGGTCAATTGGCTCTTCGTTCACTGTCGGAAAGCGGGCTTCTTGAAGAAATATTCGTTGTGGCTCGACCGGATGATCCGCTGGGTTGGCTGTCCAATACGGTCAAGGAGTCAAGCATCCCTCTCCGTGTCGTTAACTGCAGCGATGCTTCAGAGGGCATGTCCCGTTCACTGCAATGCGGCATAAACGCCGCACTATCCAGCTCGGCTGAAGCGGAGGCGACGCTTGTCGCCCTCGCCGATCAGCCTTTTGTAACGGCTGCGATGGTGCGGCGTTTGCTATTCGCTCTACAATCGGACAACGGTTTGCATTATGCGGCCAGCGCCAACGGAGAAGCGGCGATGCCGCCAGCGGTTTTTCGGCGTGTGATGCTGCCTGCCTTCGAGCGATTACAGGGAGATGCTGGTGCGCGAGCGCTTTTTGCTGATCGGGGCTGGCGTGGAGTTGCGCTGCGAGGCAGTGAAGAAGATGATCAAAGGCTGCTTGATGTAGATGATGAATCGGTGTTGGCTGCGGCCAGAATATGGTATCGTCATCTATTCTGATGTCATGTGTATGTTATCTGAGTAGGGGTGAATGCACTAGAAAGTGCATCGTGCACAATGGACTTCATGGAATTTGGAGCCTTCGACCAATTTAATGTTAAGTATATTTACACTTATGTGACGCGTTAGTATAGTTTAGCTACGTCATGGAGGTTCGTCGTGATGAATATATAGAGGGTCGGGTGGAACGATATGAAACTTTTGAAACGCACATGGACAGCGGGTTTGACGTTGCTGCTCGTGTCCGCGCTGCTTTTGGCCGGATGCGGCAACGGAAATGGGGGAGCGGAGACGAACGCGCCTTCAAGCAGCCCTTCCGGAGACGCGGCAACGGAGATACCGAAAGCTTTGCCGAAGGTCGCTTTCGTGTACATCGGGCCTCCGGGCGACGGCGGATGGACGTTCGAGCACGACAACGGCCGAAAGTACATGGAAGAGAAGCTCGGCATTAAAGCTGATACGGTTGAGAATGTGCCGGAAAATGCCGATGCGGAGCGTGTGATCACCGAGCTTGCGCAAAACCACGATATCGTGTTTACGACAAGCTTCGGCTACATGGACCAAACGTTTAGTGTTGCGCAGAAATTTCCGAACGTGAAGTTTATGCACGCGGCTGGCTACAAGACGGCGGACAATATGGGCACTTATTTCGGAAAAAATTATGAAGCGAGCTACTTAAGCGGCATTGCGGCGGGACGCATGACCAAGTCGAACATTATCGGCTATGTGGGCGCCTTCCCAATACCGGAAGTCATTTATAACATAAACGCCTTTATGCTAGGTATTCAAAGCGTCAATCCTGATGCCAAAGTGCATGTCGTATGGAGCAATACGTGGTACGATCCAACGGCGGAGCGCCAGGCGGCTATCAGCCTGCTCGATAAAGGAGCGGATGTGCTGCTGGCCTATCAGGACTCTCCGGCAACACTGCAGGCCGCGGCCGAACGGGGGGCAATGGCGGGAGGCAACGATTCCGATATGTCGAGATTCGCGCCTGAGGCATACTTGACGAATCCGACCTGGAACTGGGGTCCTTACTACACAAAGGTAGTCCAATCGGTCATCGACGGCACGTGGACGAACGAGCAATACTCCGGTTCGATGGCGGACGAAATGGTCGGTCTAGCTCCGTTCGGCACAAACGTTCCGGACGATGTGAAGAAGCAGGTGGAGGACGCGAAAGCGAAAGTACTGAGCGGCGAATTCCAAGTGTTCACCGGTCCGATCGTCGACGCCTCCGGTCAGACGAAGGTAGAAGCGGGCAAAACGCTTACGCTGGATGAAATTCTTGCGATGAATTGGTTCGTCAAAGGCGTAGAAGGAACGATTCCGAAATAAACGACGGGTTATAAAAGATTGCCGACAAATCCCTTGGAAAAGGGATTTGTCGTTTATCGGCCGCCTCATTGCTTGCGCGTTGGGGGGGATGGCCAGGAACGGATGGGAGGGGTGGCAAGTGAGCGAAATTTATTCCGTTGTTATGGATCGGATCGTCAAACGGTTTGGGACGGTAACAGCCAACGACCGCGTCGATTTTCGGGCAAAGCCCGGTGAAATTCATGCGCTTCTTGGCGAGAATGGAGCCGGCAAAAGCACGATGATGTGTATGCTGTCCGGTGTCTACAGGCCGACGAGCGGTGAGATTTATATTCACGGTCGGCCGGCGCACATCCGTTCTCCGAAGGATGCCATGAAACTGGGCATTGGCATGGTATTTCAAAACTTTCGGCTTGTACAAAATTTGACCGCGGCCGAAAATATTGTACTTGGCGAGAAATCGTCGTTCTGGCGCGGACCCGGTTGGATGAAGAAAAAGCAAGAAGAAATCGCAGCGATTGCGGAGCGGTACGGACTGCCTTTCCCGATTAATCGCCCGATCTGGCAGCTATCGGTAGGCGAGCAGCAGCGTGTGGAAATCGTTAAGACGCTGTATCGCGGCGCGGATTTGATCATTTTGGACGAACCGACCTCCGTCCTTACCCCCGGTGAAGCGGAGCAGCTGTTCGAGACGCTGCGCCACATGAAGGAGCAAGGCAAGACGGTCATCATTACGACCCATAAATTGAAGGAGGTTATGGCCGTTTCGGATCGCATCTCCGTCATGCGCAAAGGAAAAATGATGCATACGCTGGAGACATCATCCACGAACGAGCGTGAATTGGCAAGGCTGATGGTCGGCAAAGAACCAGCGCAAGTCAAGCCGCTGGAAAGCCGTTCGCCCGGCAAGCCGCTGCTTGTGGTCGAGCGGCTGGACGTCTACGCCGATCATGGGCGAAAGGCGCTGGACGGACTTTGTTTTCAAGTAAGGGAAGGCGAGATCGTCGGTATAGCGGGCGTAGCTGGCAATGGACAGAAGGAGTTGGCCGAGGCGCTGGCGGGCTTGCGGGCTTGGCGAAGCGGAACGATACGATTCGGCAGTGAGGAACTAAAGAACGGCTCCGTACGCGGCGCCATCGAGGCAGGCATTTCCCATGTACCGGAAAATCGGATGAAGAGCGGCCTCGCCGGCAGCCTTGGCATCGTCGACAATTTATTATTCAAATCGTACCGTACGCAGGAAAGAGCGCGTTTCGGCTTTCTACGGACCGGTGCTAACAAGTCTTGGTCGGAGCGGCTGGTTGAACAATTCGATGTTAAAACGCCAGGCTTGGACACTCCTGTCCGGCAGCTGTCAGGCGGCAACCAGCAAAAGCTTTTATTTGCAAGAGAAATTGAGCAGGACCCGCGGCTCATGATTGCGGTTCACCCGACGCAAGGGCTTGATGTCGGTGCGACAGATGGCGTACAGCGACTGCTGACGGCTATGCGCAGCGAAGGGAAAAGCATTTTGCTCATTTCCGAGGATTTGGACGAAATTATGCAGCTGTCCGACCGTGTCCTCGTCATTTACAACGGGCAAATTACTGCCGATTTGGCGAGAGGGGAAGCGAATCGCGAGCGGATCGGCATGTATATGGCAGGCATTCGCGACGGCGGAGAGGAGCGGGCGGTATGAGCGACCATTCGGCAACACCGCCTATAACGGCGGAAAAAACGGCAGCAAGCAAGCGAACTCTCCCGTTTCGCATTGAGCTGGACCCTTCGCGGAAGGAAAGTCCGTGGTGGATGACCATCGTTTCCGTACTGCTGGCTTTGCTGTTTTGCGGTGTTTTTATCGCTGCAAACGGGATGAATCCGGTTACGGTATATGCCAAAATGTTCACCGGCGCGTTCGGCACTTCTTTCGGCCTGACGGAAACGTTAGTCAAAGCGATACCGCTGCTGCTTTGCGGCATCGGCGTTGCGATCGCCTACCGGATTTCGGTCTGGAATATCGGGGCGGAGGGGCAGTTTGCGGCGGGCGCGATGGCTGCAACGGCGGTCGCCGTTTATTTTCCCGATATGCCGCCTTATTTAACGATTCCCGTCATGGTGCTCTTCGGCATCGTGGGCGGCGGGCTATGGGGCTTGCTGACAGCGATTCCGCGCACCTATTTTCAAGTAAACGAGCTGATTACGTCGCTGATGCTTAATTACGTGGCTCTGCTGCTGCTCAACTATTTTGTGTTCGGACCGTGGAAAGATCCGAAAGGGATGAATTTCCCCGGCTCGCCGATGTTTACGGCAGAGCAATCCCTCCCCGTATTCGGTGATACGAGGCTGCATTTCGGCCTTGTGTTCGCTCTTGCCGGCGTCTTGCTGTACGCTTTCCTGATCCGCTATACCAAATGGGGCTACGAGCTGAGACTGATCGGGGCCAATCCGGAAGCGGCGAGGAACGCGGGCATTCCGATCAACAAGCACATCCTGATCGTTATGATAATTAGCGGCGCGATGGCCGGTCTAGCCGGGATGAGCGAAGTGTCCGGCGTGACGCATCGGCTTATGTACGGCATTTCCCCTGGGTACGGCTATACAGCGATAATCGTTGCATGGATCGCCAAGCTGAACCCGTTCGGACTGATCGTCTCCGCGTTTTTGTTCGGCGGATTAATTGTCGGCGGCTACAGCGTGCAAACGATCGGATTGCCTTCGTCGACCTCCTCGATGATTCAAGGTGCGATTCTGTTTTTCCTGATCGCGGGCAATATGGCTGGCAAATTCCGAATTCGGAGAAACGGTTAGAAGGGGCGGGCTAAGATGGACTTTATCGTACAATTACTGGTCGCCGCCGTATCATCGGGCACGCCGCTCCTGTTCGCAACGTTAGGCGGCATTCTGATTGAGCGCTCAGGCATTATTCAGTTGGGCGCGGAAGGCTTGATGCTGATGGGCGCGGTGATCGCCTGCATGACCTATTTGAATACGGGCAGCCTTGGCCTAACGCTGGCAGCCGCTTGTGTGGCAACGGCGGCGCTCGGACTGCTGCACGCGTTATTATGCGTAACGCTGAGAGCTAATCAAATTGTCAGCGGGCTTGCTCTGACGTTGTTTGGTACCGGGCTTAGCGCTTATCTGGGCAAGCCTATTACGGGACAGCCGGTAAACGGCGCCGTGCCGAAGCTCGATATGCCATGGCTGGAGCCGGTGCCTGTGCTCGGACCGATCTTTGCCCATCTCGATATGCTGACGTGGCTTAGCCTGCTGCTGGTCGTTGCTATGCATCTGTACATTCACCGTACGTCGCTGGGGCTTCATTTGCGGGCAATCGGCGACAATCCGCCAACGGCGGACGTCATGGGCATTCGGGTACAGCATTTCCGCTATTTGTATGTCGGGGTAGGCTCGATGCTGATCGGATTGGCCGGCGCTGATCTTCTGCTCGTCTACACGCCGACTTGGACGGAAGGCATGACGTCCGGCAGAGGCTGGATTGCCGTGGCGCTCATTATTTTTGCGAGGTGGAATCCGGTGCGGGCTTTGTTCTGCGCCTACTTCTTCGGAGCACTCGATACGCTAGGCTTCCGCATTCAGCTGATCGGCAGCGAGATTCCTCCCTATTTCTTAAAAATGATTCCTTATATCGTCACTATTCTTGTACTGATGTTCCTCGGCTGGCGTAATCGCAATAAGCCTTCCGGAGCGCCTGAAGCGCTCGGCAGCCCATATATCCGGGAACAGCGCTTTTAATTGAATGTCGATTTGCGGCCACGAAGGCTTGACGCTGAATAGAAGGTTTATAAAGGAGGGATTGCTGTGGCTGCTCCTGTGCAACCTGTAACCGTCTATCCCGAGGTACTCCAGCCGAAAGATGCGGCAGAAGCCTGGAAGCTCAAGCGGTATTTCGGAGACTCCGCGGCCTACGTCGCAGGCGGAACGCTGCTGCGAACGCAGTGGGAGTCCGGCCTCGTCGCTCTCCCTCGGCGTATCATCGATTTGAGCGGTATCGCCACCTTGCAAGACATTCGGGAGGAGGAGGGCGGGGAAATCCGCATCGGCGCTGTGGCTAACTTGGCGCTGTGCCGCAGCCATTCGCTGCTGCAAATGCGTTATCCGCTAGTTACGGAAGCGGCGCACGCGATTGCTGCACCGTCTATTCGGCAATTAGGGACGATTGGCGGGAATGTGCTGTCGGCGGTCGGAGATTCATTGGCTGCTTTGCTTGTGTACGAAACGATGCTGCATTGGCAGGAGGGCGAAGCTGAAACGGTCGAGACGCTGGCCGATTGGCTGGAGACGGCCTCTATGAGAGCGGACCAGAAAGATCGGCTGCTGCTCGGCATAACGCTGCCGAAGCAGCCTCCATTATCGAATGCAAAGCGAATAGTCGCTTATCATAAAGTTGGCCGGCGCGAGGCTTTTACCCCGTCCGTCGTGACTGTTGCCATGAGCGGTTACTTGGACGAGGATGGATGCTGGAGGCAAGTGCACATTGCGGCGGGAGGCGGGCAAACGGCGCCTCGCCGATTGACGGAAGCGGAGCTGACGGCAGACGGCAGGCAAGCGTCTTCCAGGCAACTGTTGGCCGATGTGAGCCGCATTGTGAACAAAACGTTCGAACCGGTCGGCGATTCGCTCGTATCGGCTGAATATCGCAGACGAGCAGCAGCTAATCTGATTGTATCCGAGCTGTGGAAAGCGTCCGGTTCATTTAATAAGGAAGGGTAGGGGATCGGCATGCTGCTTAACCGCGAGAATAGCGGCACCAGATGGCGAATACGGCCGGATGGGCCGGATAAAGTGAAAGGCGCTCTCGTCTATTTGACCGATATGTCGCTGCCGGGCATGTTATACGGACGCGTCTTGCGCAGCCCGCATCCCCATGCGAAAATTTTAGCCATACGAACCGATAAGGCGGAATCTTTGGAAGGCGTGGCCGCGGTATTGACGAGCAAGGATGTGCCTGGGCTGAACCGGTTCGGCATTGCTCATCCCGATCAGCCGGTCTTTTGCGAGGACCGCGTCCGATATGTAGGCGATGCGGTAGCCGCCGTCGCGGCAGCTACCGCCGAGCTGGCGGAGCTCGCGCTTGGCCTGATCGAGGTCGATTTCGAGCTGCTGGAAATCGTCGACGATCCCGAACGCTCGCTGCAGCACGATGCGCCGCAGTTGCATTCTCAAGGGAATGTGCTGCATCGCAATAATCACAATGCCGGCGATGTGCGGCAGGCGTTCGACTCTTGCGCTTATATTGTGGAGGAAACCTATGAAACGCCCAGACAGATGCATACCTACATGGAGACAGAGGGCGGCTTGTTCGTCCCGGAGGCCGACGGCCGCTTGACGGTATACGCGCCGACGCAGCACGGTTTAATGGACCGGATGCAATTAGCACGAATTCTGGATTGGCCGGAGACGGATATTCGCGTCGTTTCCAGCCCGATCGGAGGATCGTTTGGCGGTAAAGATGAGCTGAACGTTCAGCCGTATGGCGCGCTGCTCGCACTGCGCACGAAACGTCCCGTCCACATTCATCATTCCAGATGGGAATCGGTGCGGGCCGGGCTGAAACGTCACCCGATGAAAATTGCGATGAGAACCGGAACGGATACGAACGGAAGGCTGATCGCGCACGAAGTGCGCATCCTTGCAGATACGGGACCGTACGCTACGCTCGGCGCCGAGGTGCTTAACTTTGCTGTCGAGCATGCAATTGGTCCATATCGGTACGGACATGTGAAAGTGGAAGGAATATCTGTCTTTACGAATAACGGAATGGCGGGAGAGTTTCGCGGGTTCGGAGGCAACCAGGCTATATTCGCTCTGGAAGGCCAAATCGACCGGCTGGCGGAAAAGCTCGGCATCGATCCATGGGAGCTGCGCCTTCGCAATCTGCGGGAGCCGGATGATCCGGGGCCGTTCGGCCAGAAAATAGCGGCGACGGAAGGGGCGAAGCAAGTTTGGGAGGCGTTGGCGGCAAGCGGTCTATGGCAGAACCGCAATTCGTCTGACGAATCTGGTGGCGTTGAACCATGGATCAAAACCGGCGTCGGTGCGGCGTTTACGATGCATGGCGCCGGTCTTGGCGTCGGCATCCCGGATCCGGCAGGCGGTCGTCTCACACTGAACGCGGATGGACGAATCGAAGCCGTTTTCGGCTATGAGGAGTTTGGCCAAGGTTTAATTGCGTCGCTGACGCAAATGCTGATGGAGCAATTTCATTTGGCGGAGTCCGACATCTTGATCCGTATTGGCGACACCGATATCGTTCCGGACAGTGGGTCGACAACCGCTTCGCGGGCAACCAGCATGATGTGGAAAACGCTGCAGCATTTGCGCCCGCCATTCGAGGATGCGATGCTGACGGCGGCCGAGCGCCTGACGGGTGTTCCCAAAGAGCATCTGAGGCTTGGCGGAGGAGGGGTTTGGCGCAAGCTTGAGCCGGAGCTGGTTATCGATTATGCGGAGCTTGCGTCCGCAAGCGACGAGATGATCAGTTGTTCGACCCGGTTCCATTTTCCGACTTCCCCGTTTGATAAGGTCGGTGCACACTTTTTGTACACCTATTCAGCCGTTGCTGTAAAATTAAGCGTCAACCTGCTGACCGGCAGAGTCGCCGTATTGGATCAGTTCCATGCGGTCGCAGCAGGGCCCATCGTCAATCCGCAAGGTTATCTTGGACAAATCGAGGGCGGCAGCAGCATGGCCATCGGGTTTGCGCTGTCTGAGGACGCCAGAATGGATCGCGGGCAATATGTGACGAAGAACCTCGATACTTACTTGGTGCCGACCATTGCGGAGCATCGGGGAAGTATACAGGTTCGGGCGATTGAGGAGCTTCCTGACGGCGACGGCTATGGTCCGCGCGGAATCGGCGAAGTAGGGTCGGTTACAGTGGCGCCCGCCATCGCAGCCGCTATCTTCGAAGCGACTGGCGTCAGAGTATCGAAGCTGCCCGTCGATCCGGGACAGCTGCAAGCGGAAGACGCGGCGGCACTTCTGATACAGGCGGGTGAAAGTGATGCATAGGAATGAGAAGCAAGGGGCCGCAGCGGCGCAGGTTGCAAAAGCTCCGATTTATTGCGAAATTAATACTATTCCGGTCGAGTTGACGGCAGCGCCCTCGAAGCGGCTGCTCTTGATTTTGCGGGAGGATTTAGGGCTGACCGGAACAAAGCGTTCGTGCGAAATCGGCAGATGCGGCGCCTGCATGGTGCTTCTCGACGGCGTTCCAGTCAATTCCTGTTTGCTGATGGCTTATCAATGCGAAGGGAAGCAGATTACGACGATTGAAGGCGTCGCTCCGCAAAGCGAAGAGGGGACAGACGCGATACAAAGAGCGTTTCTGCTGGAAGGCGGTTACCAATGCGGATACTGTACGCCGGGAATGATTCTGTCGGTAAAGGGCTTGCTGGACGGAAATCCGAGTCCGACCGACGAGCAAATCGAGGAAGCGCTATCGGGCAATATATGCCGCTGCACCGGTTATGGAGGCATTAAACGAGCGGTAAAACAAGCAATTGAATGGAGGAAGGCTGAACTTGAAGCTAATCGAACTGAACGAGATGAACCAGAATGAATTTACAGAGGCGCTCGGCGCCATTTTCGAACATTCCCCTTGGGTAGCTAATCAAACTTGGCCGAAAAGACCGTTTGCAACCCGCGAAGAGCTGCATGAAGCGATGATCGAAACGGTACGCCATTCAGATCCGGAAAAGATTGTAGCATTTCTTCGGCAGCACCCCGATTTGGGGACTCGCATAAGCATGGCCGAATATTCCACGAAGGAGCAGCATGGCGCCGGTCTGGATCAGCTATCCCCGGACGAGTTCGAGCGCTTTGCCGAAGCGAACAGGAGGTATACGGAGAGATTCGGCTTTCCATTCATCTACGCCGTTCGCGGCAAGGGCAAAAATGATATTTGGTTATCGCTCGAGCAGCGAATCGGCCAAGAGCGCGAAGAGGAAATTGCTGAGGCGCTGCGGCAGATCAGCCGGATTACCGGTTTCCGGATCAGCGATTTAGTAGTGGATTAGCGGCTGTCTGTCATGGAGAGGAGAGCAGGGCGATGGGGGGAAGAATTACGACGCATGTGTTGAGCTTAAGCTCCGGAAAGCCGGCCGTCGGCGTAACGATCGAGCTTTGGCGGCTGCCGGAGAGCATGGAGTTGGGCGCGACGCTGCAAGCTGCATCGGTTACGAACGGCGACGGACGGCTGGATGCGCCGATTGCCGAAGGTGAGGCGTTGATTCCGGGAGAATACGAGCTAGTTTTTGACATCGGCGAATATTTTCGCGGCGAAGGGAAAGGGCAGGACTGTTCAGAGCTATTTTTCGAGCGCATACCGATTCGTTTCCGAGTCGGCAGCGGCGGTGAGCATTATCATATTCCACTGCTGGTCGCGCCGGGAGGCTACAGTACTTATCGCGGAAGCTAGCAGCTAGCAGATCGAATCCAATTCGTGCGACTCTTCAAAAAAAAGAGGGTGCCAAAGGACAAGGAAGGGAGCTGACGGCATGCGAGCGCCAATGAAACGGGATGCGGCGGCCTTTGTGTGTGAACTGCTGGAAGGATTAGCCCGCTTTGGCGCCGAGGAGGGCGGCGGCGTTACTCGGCTGCTTTATTCCCCGGAATGGCTGAAGGCTCAGCACTATTTGGCTGAGAAGATGGAGGGTCTCGGCCTTGATGTCTATTTCGATCGCGTAGGCAATTTGATCGGCCGCATGGAAGGAACATCCTCGCGAGATCCGGTCGTCCTGACTGGCTCTCATATCGATACTGTCCGCTTCGGCGGACGGTACGACGGCGCATACGGGATTGCCGCAAGCATTGCCGCAGTGACTTACTTGCAAGAAACGTACGGACAGCCTGTCAAAACGGTAGAAGTCGTCTCTTTCTGCGAAGAAGAGGGCAGCCGGTTTCCGTTAACGTATTGGGGATCAGGCAATATGGTCGGCAATTACGATTGGAGCAATGGAGAGGCCGTATTCGACGGAGATGGCGTCAGCTTGGCGGAAGCGATGGCGGCAGCCGGTTTCGGACGTCCGGAGCAGCCCGCGGCATGTCGAGTCGATATCGGCGCCTTTGTCGAAATTCATATTGAGCAAGGACCTGTCCTAGAGAAGCAGCGCAAACGAATCGGCATCGTGGAGACGATTGTTGGACAGCGCCGATATGCAGTAAAAGTGCAGGGCGCAAGCAATCATGCCGGCACGACGCCGATGAGCCTGCGGCGCGACGCGCTGGCCGGCGCGGCCGAAATGATTCTGCAGCTGGAAGCCGACGCGTTGCTGTACGGCGAACTGCTTGTTGCGACTGCTGGGCGCATCGATTGCGCGCCGAACGCGCCGAATGTTGTGCCCGGCTCCGTCGGCTTTACGGTCGACGTCAGGCATGCTGACGAAGCAACGCTATCCGATTTTTGCGAAATGATGCTCAGTAAATTCAAGGAAATGGCGCAATGGCGCGGACTTGAGCTGCAAATCGTGCCATGGCTGACTGCGAAGCCTGCGCCTATGCATGCCGGGCTGAGCGGCATGGCGGAACGCATTGCCCAGGATTTGTCGCTGCCGAACCGAAGAATGGTCAGCGGCGCCGGTCACGACGCGCAGCTGTTCTCTTCGTTATGTCCGACGGCGCTGCTGTTCGTTCCGAGCCAAGCGGGCGTCAGCCATTCGCCGGACGAATATACGTCGCCAGAGGAGCTGGCCGATGGCGTATCCGTGTTGGCCGCTTTGCTTTACGAGCTTGCCTACGAAGGCAAACGATCTTGAACGAGAGGGTTAAAAGAGTTAAATGTGCAAGGGCGTTTCAGGTCAAACGGGCATGCGGCTTTACGCACAGGAAGGGGGGCGGCCAAGTTGGACGAACAGATATGGGCTAAATTGAAAAGGTTGCCAAAAGTCGATTTGCATGTGCATTTGGACGGCAGCGTATTGCCGGAAACAGTACGCGAGCTAGCTCGGCAGCAAGGAAAACAGCTTCCCCTCGACGTCGGCGGCGGTTTGACGCCATGGATGCAAATTGGAGAAAGCTGCGGCAGTCTGCGCGAATATTTAAGTAAATTCGATTTCGTACTGCCCTTTTTGCAGATAGGAGAAGCATTGAAGCGCACAGCTTACGAGGTTGTTCAGCAAGCGGCCGAGCAGCGATGCCTGCATGTCGAAGTCAGATTCGCTCCTATGCTGCACACAAGAGAAGGGCTTTCGCCCACGGAAGCGGTCCGCTGCGTAACGGAAGGGCTGGCGTTAGGCGAGCGCCGATTCGGCATATCGGCGAGAGCGATCATAATCAGCATGAGAAGCGATTCGTTCGAGCGCAATATGCAGGCGCTGGAAGCCGCCTATGCTTACTTCGGGCGGGGCGTGGTCGCCGTCGATCTGGCGGGCGACGAAGCGGCTTTTCCGCCGGAGCGCCATCGCCCGTTGTTTGAGGCGGCGAGGCGATACGGGATGCCGGTTACGATCCATGCCGGAGAAGCGGCAGGCGCCGCCCATGTGCGTGAAGCGATCGAAGGACTCGGAGCGAGCCGCATCGGCCATGGCGTGCGCATTGCTGGCGACGACGAGGTGATCGAGCTTGTCAGGAAGAGCGGAACGCCGCTCGAGTTATGTCCCATCAGCAATATTCAGACCAAGGCGGTCAATGGCTGGGACACTTACCCGCTCAAAGCCTTTTTAGACGAAGGAATTGTCGTGACGGCTAATACGGACAATATGACGGTATCAGGCACCAACATGACGCTCGAATACGCGATGCTGATGCAGCATTGCGGCTTGACGATGGAGGATATCGCTGTTCTTATTGCAAACGGGGCCGAAGCGGCCTTTCTGGAAGGGGCAGAAAAGCAGATGCTGCTCCAGCAAATTCATCATGGGCTGAAGGCGGAAGGGCTGTCGCCGGGGAGCGCCTAATTGGTTTCGGTCGGCAGCTGACACGGCGAGTGTAGGCTGCCGGGTTAAGAGGCTGCGGCGAATGCTGCATCTTCTGAGCTTAACGGTGATCAGCAGAACGCAGCAACAGCAACTAAACGGAGAAGAGGCCACAACAAAAGAGGTCACAACGAAAAAAGCCACAATGGAAAAAGGCTGTAACGAAAAGACCGAAACGAAAGACCGGAACGAAAAGACCGGAACGAAAAGACCGGAACGAAAAGACCGAAACGAAAAAGGCGCGTGATCGCGGTCGCGGTTGCCTTTTTCGTCTCGGTCTTTTTTATTGAATCGGGTTTGCAGTTTGTTTGCCGAGAACTGTCTTTCCGTCCTTGTCGACATAGACGACAAGCGGTCCTGTCCCCACCGTCTCCGTATGATGAAATGTAACCTCATAAGCTTCTTTACCAGCATGCGTATCGCCAAGCAGCGAAACGAGCGGTCCATTAACAGATACAATCCGAATGTCCGAGTCCTTTGGCGACGCGATGATCCGGTCCTTCTCTTCATCAGACAAGCCGTCGAAGGCGACGAGCTCAACGGGCACATCGCGCGTCCCGCCAATAAACCATTGCGGTACGGCAAGCAGAAGAAGACCGAACAGCATGGCGGCGGCGCCAATTGATGCGAGCGCGGTTGTTTTATTCAAATGAGCCCTCACCTTTCTCACTAATAGCTTCTCATTATAAGACACTTATTATTATGAACGGAACAATGCGCCCCGAGGTTGCACCGATTCGAACATGCAAAGGCTTTTCTGTTATAATAACGGAGAAGAGCGTAAGGTGGTGATCCGACATCGATAAAGCAGTGGAAGAATTATGCGACGGCAATTGTGCCGGCACGGAGCCGGATCGAACGAAAATCGAAAAGGCGCAGGTCGAGGAAGGAACGGCTGCGGAGCTCGCGGAGCTGTTCAAAGCGCTAGGCGATCCGACTCGGGTAAAAATGATTTACGCGCTGCTCGAACAGGAGCTTTGCGTGCACGATCTGTGCGTCGTTCTTGATATGGCGCAATCGGCAGTATCGCATCAGCTCCGTTACTTGCGTAACGTCAGGATCGTGAAACGGCGCAAAGTCGGCAAAACGGTTTATTATTCGCTGGACGACGACCATGTGAAGGAAATATTCGTCCAGACGCTTCAGCATTTGCAGCATCATTAGCGCGCTGAGGCCGCAAATAAAAAATCCTCCGTTCCGCGGAAATATCCGCCGGATGGAGGATTTACGGTTTAAGGGCGATGACCGCCGCTATCGTTACCATTCACTGCTCCAGGCAGCGGCATAAGCGCTGTACGCATCGGAGGAATGGATCGGGGCGTCCGTCTCTTCAGGAAAAGCGTCATTGTTGCTGAAATTTTCTACGGTGCCAAGATCGGTCGTTTGAAGGTTTTCCTCTGTGCTGTGACGGCGCGAAGCCAAGCGGGCGTCGATTGTTTTAAACAACGTGATTTCTTCCTCGGTCTCGGGAAGCACCTGCGGAACGAAGGCGGGCTTACCGTTGGCATCCATGGCGATGAATGTACGGAAGGTAGCCGCACATAACGTTTGCTTGCCCGTTCGCCAATCCTCGGTGAAGCTGCGAACGTAAACTTCCATCGTACTGCGGTTGGTCCAGGTTACGAAAGCGGTCATGCTGAACGAGTCGCCAAGACGAATCGGATTTAGACAATCAATGGGTTCGTCCGACGAGGCCGATACCGGCAGGCCGGAGTGGCGGAAGGCTGTTTTTTCAGCAATTTCATCCATGTACGCAGTCAGCCGATCGCCGGTAAGCAATCCGCTTTGGTTCGTGTCAGGAGGCAGCACGATCGACGCTTTCTCCGTCCGCGAATCGCTTGCGGGCTTGGCGCTGGGCCTCCATTGCTGCATGTAAGCTTGTATTGTCATGCTGTTTGCTCCTTTCGAAGTATAATGAGCCATATTAAACGTTTTTGAACTATGAGTAAAATACATATTTCGCATTGTTTTCATTCCTTTTGTCTATAACTAATAGAAAGGAGAATGGAGCGCATGGATATCCGTCATTTAAGGTACTTCACGGCAGTCGCCAAGCACGGCAGCTTCACGAAAGCGGCCGATGCGCTGCATGTCAGCCAGCCGACGTTGTCGAAAATGGTTAGGCTGCTGGAAGAAGAGCTGGGCTGCACGTTGTTCGACCGTTCGGCCAAAGCGATACGATTGACCGATGCCGGCCGAACGATAGTGCAAGCCTCACAGCAAATTTTAAAGTCGGTCGACCATATGGCGGATGAGCTGGGCGATCTAATGAAGCTTCGTCAAGGCTCGATCAGGCTGGGCGTTCCGCCGATGATCGGCGCTCATTACGTCGCTTCGATTATCGAAAGCTTTCGTCTGCATTATCCGCAAATTAGACTTGAGCTTATCGAAAATGGCAGCCGGGTTGTCGAAGCGCAAATCGAAGAAGGCGAGCTCGATGTCGGATTTATTTTAACGCCGGAGCAGCCGGACCGGACATTTGCCGGGTATGAGGTGGCGGAGGATCGAATGATGGCGGTGATTGCTGCGGACCATCGCTTGGCGAATCACGAGACAATTGAGCTTGGCGAGCTGGCGGAGGAGCCGATGATTATGTTCAAGGAAGATTTCAGGCTTCGGCATCTCGTTCAGGATGCATGCAGAGAAGCGGGGTTTGAGCCAAAAACGGTGTTCGAAAGCGGGCAGTGGGATTTCATTGCCGAGATGGTGGCGGTAAGGCTCGGCGTGTCGCTTATGCCGGAGAAGCTGTGCGGCATGCTGCGGCAAGATCGGTTTGCCATTATTCCGCTATATCCGCAAACCGTCAGATGGCGGTTATCGCTTATTTGGAACGCTGAGCATTACTTGTCTTACGCTGCCCGGGAGTGGATCGATTTCGTGCATAGAAACGTGCGCGGGCAAACCTAGAAGCAAGATGAGTCTGCGTTCGAAAAATACGCAGGTCCTGCATTGTTGATCAGGCGCCTCCGCCCATGTAAGATGAAGAGAGGAAGATGCAGGAAAGGAGCGGATGCCGATGAAAATCGTTGTCGTTGCCGATACGCATATGCCTAGAAGCGCTAAGGCGCTTCCAAAGCGGCTCGTAGCGGAGCTGTCCGATGCCAAGCTCATTTTGCATGCCGGAGACTGGACGTCGGAGGAGGTTTACCGCGAGCTTGCCCGGTATGCGCCGGTTGAGGGGGTCGCGGGCAATAATGACGGCGGCGAACTGGCCAAGCGGCTGGGCTTCTCCAAAATCGTCCGTTGCGGCGGATTCAGGATCGGGCTGACGCATGGTCATTTGCCTAATCCGAAAAGAACCGCACTGCGCAACGCGTCTCTCGCGTTCTCGCCGGACGAGGTCGACGCAGTCGTGTTCGGCCATTCGCATATTCCATTGCTGAAGAGGGAGAACGGACTGCTGCTGTTCAATCCGGGTTCCCCGACGGCAAAGCGGCGACAGCCGCAATATTCGTTTGGCATTTTGCAGACGGGAGAGCAAGGACTGAAGGCGCGTCATATTTTTTTCGATTAATCGCGATTAGTGCGGGAAGGCGGCGGCTGACATCATCTATTTCATCTTACTGGCGTTGATAGCGGCTGCGGTTTATCTGTTGTTGATCTGGCCTACGCAGTGGTTGAAGACGGAAAGAATACGCGTTGATGCGGGACTGGGTTTCAAGGCGCTGCATTTAAGCGATCTGCATGTGGAAAAAATAAGGGTGAGCGCGGAGAAGGTCAAACGGCTGATCGAGCTGGAAAAGCCCGATTATCTTTTTATTACTGGCGATTTCACCCAACAGAGCAAAGCGCTGTCCAAGGCGAGAGACTATATGCGCGTAATCGGGGAAGCGGGCGTGCGGACTTACGCTGTGCTGGGCAATCACGATCATCGGCTTCCTGCGAGCGATTTGAAAAGGCTGAACGATTTGCTGACAAAGGAAGGCGTCACGGTGCTGAATAATCGCTGCGTCGATCTCGGAGAATTTCAGCTTGTCGGCATCGACGACTTGGGGAGCGGTAAAAGCAATATTAGCAAGGCATATCGCGGGGTCGATCCTGCGAAGCCTGTCATTGTACTGACCCATAATCCGAATCTCGTCCTGAAATTGCGCAAACGGTACGACCTGCTGCTCGCAGGTCATTTTCACGGCATGCAGTTTCATATTCCATGGCTGTTCCGATTTGTGAAGAAAGGCGATTTGCCTGCAAAAGGAATCTATAAAGGGTTGCATTCGGGAGAGTACGGACGCTACTATATATCAAAAGGGATTAGCCAGGCGGGACCCAATGCCCGCTTTCTCGTCAGAAGCGAGGCTGCCATTCTCGAATTGTAGAGCTAGACAACCGCAAATATAAAGAAGGCTGGAAACGGCCGTATAGAAGCAGGAGGGATTGGCATGAAAATGAACGTAACGACCGCGGCTACAGCTCGGTTTAAGGAAGATTGGGGATTCAAGGCGGAGGACAGCGTGCGGATTTTCGTTCGTTACAGCGGCGGAGGCGAGGACGCTTTCTCGTTCGGCATCATGAAAGACACGGCCAGGTATCCTGCCGTCAGCACTATGCAAGAGGGCATTCATTTCTATATGGAAGAGAACGACGCCTGGTATTTAGACGGGAAGGATTTAACGATCGACCTGCGTGACGATCGCATTGTTTTTGTAAAATAATTTTGCTGCCTGCCGGAGCGTCTTGCTCTGTGCAACTTTATAAAAAACGCTGCTCGCCGGCGGTCCGGATTTTGTGAACCGGACTGTCGACAGCAGCGTTTTTTGTGTGACGCCCAGACGCCAGACAATTGGCCTCTGTGCAGCTACGGCAGCTTGATCGATTTTTTTATAAGCGGATAAAACCATTTCACGCCGCTTGGCGTAAGCGAATCCGCAATAAGGTGCGACAAATAGCCAAGCATGGCGACCCTCATAATGCCGGGCATCTGCAGTTGTTGCTCCAGTCCGTATGCGATAGCGGTCCAGAGTAGAACCGCCCACAACGTATGCGTCATTCCCCGGTGCTTGAGCCAAGGCGCCCAAGCGACGAAAAGGCCAAGCCCCATTAGCCACTCCATACCAAGACTGACGCCTCCGAACAGCAGACTGGCGCCGACGATGGACACGAGCGCGTTGCGGATCGCTCCTTGCTTCGCAAAAAGTCCGGCCAGCAAGGTCGATACCGCAAGCAGGGAAAGCGGAAGATTAAAGTAATCGTCCGCGACGTAAAGATAGACCGCCGTTCCGGTCAGCACCCAGCCTCCTCCTTGCAGAAAACCATAGAGCAGCTTGGACAGCTTGGTAAGCTTCGAGCTGAGCATGCTCGGACCGTCCAAATCAGGGCTTAAAGCGGACACCGCCGCTACCGCCATGTAAGCGGCTGCGTTCATCGGACTGAACGGGTAGGTTACCGCGGCCACTGCGCCGATCGCAAGGCCAATGGCCAAATGCGTAGAGCCTTTCATATTTCCTCCTGTGACTGACGATGCAGCATTGTCAAACGTATGTTCGCCTAACGATTATAACGGATGCGTGCCCTAGGCACAAGCGAACAGTATGATTATTGTGAAGACCGGCGTTTGGCGGCGCGTATTTTGTCGATCTCTTCGGTGACCGCGAAAGCCAACTCTTCGTTGCCGAATAAAGACAGCACCGTTAGTACCGTATCATCGTCAATTTCAGCAGCCTCTCCCGGCGGCACGGTTTGAGCAATTGCTTCTTGAAGCGCTTCATTAGCTGATTGGCGAGGGTAAGCGTGAGCGTAAAGCTCCACTGGATCGATTCGCTGGTTCACACACCATTGCGCGAAGACAAGAATCATCGTTTGCTCGTCCCGGCGGTAGTTGTCGATTATCATTTGCTCGCGTTCTCTTGCATTCATTGCGGAATCTCCTTCTCTGCGATAGTATCGATTATTATAGCATGGGATTTTGTTGCGATGGGATATGGCGATGGAATGACCGTTTCGAAGGGGGACAACGCTAAAGCCTAACAACGACGCAAACCGCCGTAAATAATGAATCCGGTTGCCAACGAAGGAAGCAGACTGCTCCTGCAAAGGCAACCGGATTGAGTTTTTCAGAGCTGGATTCAAGTGCGGTCGGGCCAAATTTTGCGGGGAATCCAACGAATATAGACGAGCTCGGCAACGATTTCAACGATCGTTTGCGTCACAATAACAGCCGCGACCAAGCTGCTTTCCGATGCGGGCAAAGCGAGAGCCAACGGAAGCACAACGAGCGAATTGCGTGTTCCCGCGCTGAAGACCAGCGCCCTTCCGGCGCCATCATCCAGCCTCGCGAGCCTCCCGGCGAACCGCGCGACAAACGGCATGATTGCCATAAAGGCGATGTAAAGGGGAACGGTTTGAGCTACAAGCGACCAACTATCGTGCAACTTGCCAATTTGCGTTGCGACCATCAAGAATAAAGTCAAAGCCATCAGTGGGACAGGCAGCCATGCGGAGATTTCTAGCCATTGGCCTCCGGCATTAGGCGTTCGCGACGCCCAAAGCTGCGCCAGCAGCGCCAGTGCCAACGGAAGAACGATAATCAGTACAAACGCTTCCGCGATGGGACCTGCGGAGAATAGCTTCGCAGCCTCTTTGCCCATGAACAGCCAAAGATAGAAGGGCAGAGCAACGAGCTGCGTAACGAACAGAATAGGGGTCGAGACGAGCATTAATCGTTCATTGCCTTTGCCGAGCTGGGTAAACACGATGACATAATCGATGCACGGCGCCAGCAGCACGAGCAGAACGCCCAGCAACAGCGGCGAGTCCGTCGGGAGAAAGCGCGTCAGCCCATAAACGACGGCCGGCACAACGGCGTATTGTACAAGCAGCAGCACAGCGATGAATCGTTTGTTCGCCAGCGCTTCTTTTAAACGCAAAAATGGAATTTGCGAGAACATTCCGTACATTAAGACCGCCAACACAAATGTAATTCCGCTTTCCGCATTGGCGAAGAATTCCGGCAGCAGCAAACCGACGCCCGCTGCAACGAGCAGCGTTGCTATGTAAATGGGTACCTGCCGGCGTTCCATTGTTTCTCTTGTCATTTCATCCTTCCTTTCTGCGATGTTATCAAAATATAAGAATCAATTACTTTAGTCAATACGTATATTTAATAGGTGATGATTTCAGTACATAGGGAGGGGGAATACGACATGTATGAATACACTTTCGTAGAAACATCGCTAGGAGGTTTTTTTAGCGACGCTACGCACGAGGAAACGATTGTCGAGTACGCCAAGGAAGGATGGCGGCTTGTGCAGGTACTGCCGACCCGTTACAACGGACACGGTAAACCGACAGAATGCCAGATTATTTTCGAGAGGCCCGTTCCAGAGCAGCAGTAAATCTCCCTCGCAGCAAAGCCGGCAGGTCGCATTTAGACCTGCCGGCTTCATGTTTTATTTGACTATGTTCAATATGATTTGACTTAAAGTCGACTTTAAGGCTTAAAATTATTTTTGAAAAGATATAGTCGCCATGTTCATGACATATTAACAACATTCAGTTTTGTTGAGAGGAGATCGGTAAGAATGGAAAAGAACGATAAGATCGTTATTATTGGGGTAACAGGTTATATCGGCGCATGGATTGCTAAAAAGTTAACAGATATGGGTTATACGCAAATTGTCGGAACGTATCGAAATGAAGCAAAAGCACAACAGCTTCAATCCATGTTGCCGAATGTGAGCTTTTACAAAGCAAACTTGAGTGAGACGGAAAATTGGCATGAAGTGCTGCGTGAAGCGAAATGGATTTTTAATCAGGGGAGTGCCTCCAATCCAAACGACAAAACCTTTAAGGATAGAGGCCGGACGAAAGAAAAAGGAATCCGCATGCTTTTACAATTAGCCGTTGAATCGGGCAGTGTCAAAAAAATCGTGCACACCACTGCAGAGTCAACCATTGCTTATGGCAACGAAGATCCAGCCAAAACGACGTTTACCGAGGATGACTGGACCAATGAAAACAGGGAAGGCTTGTTCGACCACAATATGGTTTCAAAAACGATGGAAGAAAAAGCAGCCTGGTCGTTCATCAACTCCAATGAAAATACATCAAACATCATCATGACAACGATCCACCCTACGCATGTGATGGGACCAAGCTTTGTCCCTTGGCACAATGATATGATTTATGCCATGCTTCGCGGCGACAGAGCTATGGCAGACTCGCAATTATATGGGGTTGATGTGCGCGACGCAGCGGCAATGAATATTGCGTTGATGAAATCGGATGCAGCAAATGGAAATCGCCATTTCGCTTCTGGTTTTAAATCAACATACTCTACTGTCTTAAATTTGATTAAAGAACAATTTACGGATGAGCAAATTAATATCGTGTTAGGTGCAGCTGCTCGAATCATACCTGGAGATGACGCGGCGGATATATTGGCCCACTGTCATTCAACATCATACTATCAAGATATGGTGCCTCGTATGTTAAACCGCGTAGTGTACAAGACTAACCATCCAGAAGCGTACGCGTATGAGTATACAGAACCGAATACGACAGTCATACAAGCCATGGAAAAAATGTTGAAGGACAAAAACGCAAGATAACAGGTTCATGCACAAAAAGTGTAGCTTTCCTATTGCGGAAGGATACACTTTTTTTTCTTATCCAGGAAAACCCTCACAAACATCACTCAATACGGTAGCGGCGGGGATTAAGCAACCTTTCGAGTAAAGAAAGCGTTTGAGTAGGAAAGGAGTGGTAATGATGCGCTTCGCGCGAAAGAAATGGATAGTGGCAGCGGCTGGCTTGACGCTCGCGGCAGCCATCGTTTTGCTTACCGTCGGACTGGACAAGAAGCTCGATTTGTTCAACTTCCTCAGCGGATTTACGGTCGTCGTCGACAATCAGTCGGATGTCGATTTACTCTCTCTGGAGACCGGGTTGATCGCTGGCGCATCTGACGGCAATATAACAGAGGGAGAATCGAGAGATCACCACGAGGGCGTGCAAAGCGGAAGGAAGATAAAGATTAAACCGAATTTGCAGCTGTCCGGAGAGGGAGCCGTTTACTTGAAATGGACCGATGCCGAAGGAAATTCGACTATTCGCGCCGTTTGCTCCTACACCGAGTATTTGTCCGGACATGCCAAAGTTATCGTAAAAAATGGTGAAGCAACGGTTGAGCAAAAATGTTATTAGCGATATAATGGAAGGGAAACAATAATTTAACGAAAAGGTGGAAAGAGATATGTTCTTTTTGTCGACTGTTCTTTGCCGGGTGCAAGGTTAAAACGGGATAGGTCTGCCCATTTTTAACTACTGCCAACCGAAGAACAGCGATTCCAAAGAACAAATCCGGCTTCCGCTTATAAACGGGTAAGGCGATGAGTTCGCCTTGCCCGTTTTTTTATAGGTGAGATCCGAATAACTAAATAGAATGACATATGATCTGATCTGAATCGCCGGTCTCTCGGTTGGCTTCGTCATGAAGTCAATAATGGAGAGATAAGAATGAGTATTGTAACGATCGAGCATTTAACCCATACTTTCGGGGACAAACCGCTATTTCAAGGCGTATCGTTCCGAATCAATCGAGGAGAACATGCCGGGCTTGTCGGCAGCAACGGAAGCGGCAAGTCGACGCTCCTTCGCATGATGGCGGGCGACTATACGCCTGACGCTGGCACGATTGAATGGCTGCCGGGCATCCGCTTCGGCTTTTTACGGCAGCATGCGGAGCTTCGAACGGGATTGACGATGAAGCAAGTTCTGCGAGAAGCTTTCTCGCAGCTATATAAGATAGAGGACCAAATGCAGCAGCTGGCCGAAAGCTTTTCCAAAGAAACGGTGCAGCTGGAGGAGAAGCTCGCGAAGTTCGGGGAGATGCAGCATACGCTGGAACGGTCTGGGTTTTACGAGCTGGACGCCAAAATTGAAGAAGTCGCTGCCGGGCTTGGCTTGCACGAGATTGGGCTCGAGCGGGACGTTGCCACATTAAGCGGCGGACAACGGACAAAGCTGCTGCTTGGACGGCTGCTGCTGGAAAAGTCCGATGTGTTGCTGCTGGACGAACCAACGAACTACTTGGACGAAACGCATATCGATTGGCTAGCCGCTTATTTACGTAAGCTTGAGAATGCCTACGTCGTCATTTCCCACGATGAAACGTTTTTGAACGAAGTGACAGGAACGATTTTTCATTTGGAGCATCGCCAAATAAAAAGATATAGCGGCAGCTTTCGCGCGTTCCGAGCAATGTACGAACAGAGCAGGCAGTTGACGGAGGCAGCTTACGAGCGCCAACGGCATGAAATCGAGCGATTGGAAGGATTCATTCAGAAAAATCGAATTCGGAAAGCGAAGCAAGCGAAAAGCAGAGAGAAGCGGCTGGAGAAAATGGAAATCATCGAGCGTCCAAATGCCCTGTCGAAACCGCGCTTCGATTTTCCTGCGATAGTGGAGCCCGTACCGAAGGTGATGACGGCGAGCGATTTGCGCATCGGTTATTCGGAGCCGCTATTCGCTGCGCGCCAGTTGCAAATTAACCGAGGCGATAAAATTGCTATCACAGGCAGCAACGGAATCGGAAAAACGACGATGCTCCGTACGCTTCTTGGCCTGCTGCCGCCGCTTGGCGGGACCGTGCGGCTCGGCGAACGCGTCGAAGTCGGCTACTACGCGCAGGAGGATACGGCGTCGGGATTGGCTCCGTTGGATATGCTTTGTGCACTCCGTCTCGATTTGACGCAAAAGGACATTCGCAAGACGCTTGCCATCGCCGGTCTGAAGGAGGAGCATATCCGCCGCCCGATGCGAACGCTTAGTGGTGGTGAACAGGCGAAAGTGCGGCTGGCCGAGCTGATGCTGGGAAAAAGCAATGTCCTCGTACTCGATGAACCGACCAATCATTTGGACGTACCTGCTAAAGAAGCGCTGTCCGAAGCGCTTGCCTCTTATAAGGGAACTATCCTGCTCGTGTCGCATGAACCGGCTTTTTATGAAAAGTGGGTGACGCATGTATGGCGAGCGGACGATTGGCGATAAGAGCGAGCGGGACGGCAGGATGTTGTATCCGCCTAAGCCTCTTACTGTATACGGTTCATGCCAAATGGATAGAAATTATTCGCTGCCGTTCGTGAATGAGGCAGAGCGAACAAGCTTATGCTATCCGGTGGAGGTGAATTTCCATGGCTGGACGAAACAATAAGCCCGATAATGACGGACCTTCGGCTTCTCCCTCGAGGCTAGACCAGTACGGTGACAAGCTTGCGGAAGATACGAGCGAGAAGCCGGCAAAGAAAAGCAGCGATAAGACGTGCTAACTCGTTACTGGGGCAGCTGTTGACGATTTAAAACGAAAATTTTCATTTTGTGCACCGAGAGGCGCCGGTATAAAAACCGGCGTCTTTTTTGTATGCGACCATTTTACTGTGGTGGGGCTAGAGAAAAGCCCCTTGACAGAGAGTAAGCGAGAAAGTTATGATGATTTTGCTTGTTAGTAATTTAGTAATTTAGTAAATTAGTAAAACGAAAATAAGGGGGTCATCCAAACAATGAAAATTCCAACGACGCTGAAACATAAACCAGTTATCGTATCGGAAAATTATGAGCAGGTTGACGGACATTATGCCGGTCATACGGACGCCAAAGGGCTGTCGCTGGGACTGGCGCAGTGGAACGATCGGGGCAAACTCGATATTTCCGCTAAAGTATGGCGGTATACGGGCGAGAAGTGGTCCCGCCAGTCTGAGGAATTGCCGCTGCATCGCGTACTTGACTTAACGATTCTTATTGCGCGGTCTATGGCGCATTTTCGTGAAGCATATCGTAATGCTGATCTATACGATCCGGAGAATCCCGTTATAGACCGTATCGGTCTCCAAGGCGATGCGATGACGGTATCGGTTTGTACCGACAACGACAAAATCAAAGAAGATATGAAGCTGTTCAGCCAGGCACTGAGCGATGACGGCGAATTGATTGGTGAACGCCTTCACGTGATTTCGACTATTTTAAAAGATATGGGGTATTAACATGTTTTCTAATCGATACGTACGAACAATAATGATTTCTCGGGTACTGCTTCAGCTCGCGATTTGGGTACGGAACTTCGCGGTGCTGCTGTACGTTACCGACCTTACTAACAACAACTCTCTATATGTTTCGCTAATTTCGGTTGTTGAATTCGGTCCGATTTTCTTGTTTGCCATTATCGGAGGGGCGTTTGCCGACAGATGGCGTCCGAAGCGCACTATGGCATGGAGTGATTTGCTTTCGGCCCTGTCGGTCATCGCCGTTTTAATTGCAGTTCTGAATGGAGAATGGATTGCGCTCCTAATTGGAACATTCGTTTCCGCCAGCTTATCGCAATTTTCACAGCCTTCGGCGATGAAGCTGTACAAACGGCACGTCTCGGACGAACAATTGCCGGCGGTTATGGCGCTCTCGCAGACGCTGGTGGGTATTTTTACGGTGATCGGGCCGATGATCGGCGCCGCCATATATTTGCGGTACGGCATCGAAGCTTCGCTTTGGTTAACTGTTGTATTGTTCTTAGGTTCTTCGTTAGTATTAACTATGCTGCTGAAAGACTTGGCGGAGCCAAAGGCAGGGCGTGGACGTTCCATTTTTAACGATATGGCTGAGGGCTTGCGTTATATCCGTGCCAGCAAACCGCTGCGGACGCTTGGTTCTACGTTTGCCGTATCTGGACTCGCTATCGGTCTGATCCAGCCGCTTGCAATCTTTATCGTGATGGAAAAGCTGGGCCAGGACAAAGCCTACTTGCAATGGTTTATGATGGCGAATGGGGCTGCAATGCTAGTCGGAGGCGCGCTTCTGATGAATATCGCCAAAAAAGTGACGCCGCAGTCGCTGCTTGCTATTGGCTTGCTGGTCAGCGCGGTTTGCACGATTGGGGTTGGAGGCTCGGAAAGCTTGATTCTGACGTTTGTGCTTCAAGCGGTCAGCGGTCTCTTTTACCCTTGTATCCAGGTCGGCATCCAGACGATGCTGATGCGCAATACCGAAGGGCCCTATATCGGGCGGGTGTCCGGAGCGATTATGCCTATATTTATGGGGATGATGGTAATTGGCATGATGGCCGGCGGATTGTTCAAAAACTTCTCTTCGTTATTTATTGTCTATACGGTTAGCGGTTGTTTGCTAGTAGTTGGGGCAGCATTATTGCTACCGGTGCTGTCGAAAAAGCCTCAGTCGCCGGAGCTTAGCAGTACTCGATCGATTTGACGAATGGAAGTGAGGCGGGAACGGACAGATAATGCTGCTGCCTCAGAGGGTACTTCCCATGTTTATCTTTTCGGCAAATGGAGTTTAGTTGCTTGTAGTAAGGTTTAGGAGGTTATGCGTATTACCGGTCAGCCAGAGATTTCTGGCTGATCTTTTTGTTATGGATAGGGATATAGGCTTGCTGACATTTCGATGCCTTCGGAAATTCACCTTAAATGTACAGAGAGTGCCTTGATTAACTACTTCGGCAAAATGGTGTTGCACCAGGTGTGCCTAGTTGAAGAGTTCAGTGAAGTGGACTAGTAAATGCTCTAGTAAATGCTCCAGTAAATGCTCCAGTAAATGCTCCAGTTAGGATCACACTTGATATGTGTTTTTGTAATGCTTCGGCAGGCGTATCGATGCAGTGTTTTGAATGGCCTTGATAAATCGTCCCACACTGAAGTTCGCGTCTTGGGCTATCGTCATAGTCCAAGGTTTAGCCCGTCCGAGGCAATAACTGCGTTTTTGCAGTTATTGTGAGGCTGGAGGGGCACAAATACGAAATAACTGCATTTATGCAGTTATTTCCAACTCTGAAGGCCTGATTGCGAGCTTGCACTGGCTAATAACAGCTTTATTGCAGTTAATGACTCGTCCAAGGGTCAAATGAAACGAAATAACTGCGTTTCTGCAGTTATTTCCAATTCTGAAGGATCGATTGGGAGCATGCACCGACTAATAACAGTTTTTTGAAATTATTCCCTTGGCCGAGAGTCCGATTGCAAGCTTATCATCCCCCGGCTCAAAACGATGCCTCTAACGCTATCCTCAACTTGTAATAAAGGATCTCTTCCATATTTTTGACAAAATGAAAATGTCAATTAATAACGGTTAATTAGGCTGCTGCGTAACGCCAAATAGCGCTGATTTTTTTGAATAACAGATTTTTCTCGACTATTTATGTAAGAAAATCAATTGTTTTCGATGGGACAGCATCTATGATTAAATAGAGAACAGCTTAGTCAGTCACCGTGACGTCCAACCATATACAAAGGGAAGGGGGTTATCGATGTACTGGAAAAAGTCATCTGAGCATTTTAGAAAGCGCTTACCCAAAAGTGATCAAACGGAAACGGGCAAAAACAAATCCAACATTCGATACGGAGGTTTGATCGGTGACAAAAGTAAATCGTTCTAAAAAAAGAAATGGCTTGTTAAGTGTTGTTCTTGCATCATCATTGGTGCTCGGATCATTTTCGACGGCGGGGTGGGGCGGCGCTTCGATCGCGTCCGCTGCTGACATTCCGAACTCGGAGGCTTTCAATGGCGGAGCAGGTGTGCTGGACGTCGACTATGCATCTTATTTGTCCAAGCATGACGTTGTTTTTCAATCGCCAATCGCTGATACTAAAGGATCGCTTATGGTCGGCAATGGACGTGTCGGCGGCATGGTATGGGATACACAGAACGGCATTACGATGCAAGTGCAAGGCGTAGACGCTTCGCAGGAAGGCTTCGCTTCGCAAGGCTTGGTCAATCTATACACAACGCCGGGGCTGAATACCGGCTATACGACTTATAACCAAAGGCTGTCGCTATACGACGGCACACTAACTAATCAGTATGATCAAAACCGGAAAATAACGTTTTTGGGGTCGCCTAATTCAGAAGTGCTCGGCATTCACGTCGAGGACAGCCGGACCGGCGTTTCGAACGTCACGCTCGATTTGAGCTTATGGGACGTAAGCAACTTCTCCGGCGGAGACGTTAAGGATATTCAAACCTGGCGTACGGTCAACTCGTTCGCTGATCCGACGGTAGCCGGCATTAGCCGCGGCCAGACCGATCAAGACAACTTCGGCTATACGCTCGCAGCGACTGTCGAAGGTGCGAGCTTCACGACGCAAGCAGTTGGCAACAGTAAAGTGCGGTTGAACATTACGCCATCCTCAAGCTACACGATTTGGATTTCGAGCGCGAGCAGACTGAACGCGCCAAACCATAACTCGGTTGCTGAGGCGAAAAACCAGCTGAACAACGTGAAAGCGACCGGATACAATGCTACGCTTGCGAGCTTTAAAAACTGGTGGCATAGCTTCTGGTCGAAATCGTTCGTACAATATTCCAATGCATCGGGCGACGCCGACTATATGGAAAGCTTCTACTATCTAAGCACCTATATGATCGCAGCAGGCGCTTACGGCAACTACCCATCCCATTTCATCAATGGCGTATTCAGTGCCGTGAATGACAACGACAGCGGGAAGTGGAGCAACGCCTACTGGTATTGGAACCAACGGGACGTCTATCATTCATTCCTCGCTTCCAACCATCCGGAAATGGTCCAAACCTTCAACAATCTGTATAGCCGCAACTTTAACCAGCTTAAGTCTTATACGATGACGCGCTATGGCATCGACGGCATTTGGGTGCCAGAGACGATGGGCTGGAACGGCAGTCCTGAGGGCACGATTTATAGTGATTATACGAAAAACACATTATCGACGGCTGCAGAAGCGGCTCTGAACATGTACGCGCAGTACAAATATACGAACGACAGCAATTATTTGACCAATACGGCTTATCCTTTTATGAAGGAAGCAGCCAAGTTTTATGCGAAGAAGCTTTCCTATGACACAGTAACGGGCAAATATTACATGGCTTCCTCGAACGCCCACGAGCAGCATTGGGACGTGAAAAACGCCATTACCGATTTGGCCGCGGTCCGCGCGCTGTTCCCGGTAACGATCTCGACGGCCGCCAGCCTGGGCGTCGACGCGACATTGCGCACCGAGTGGCAGAACGTGCTGAACAATCTCGCTCCGTATCCGATCGATCCGAGCGACCCGAACAAATATTTCCCGCACGATCCGCCGCTTTCCCAGAACCGCAACAACGAGAACGTTGTGCTCGAATTGGCATGGCCTTACAACGTCAGCGGAATCGGGTATCCTGACCATCAAAAGCTGGTAAACAACTACAATAGCCGTCCATACCCGTACGGCGGAAACAATGTTTGGGATCCAGCTCCTATTCAAGCGGCAAGACTCGGCCTGGGCAATGAAGCCTACCTTGGCATGAGAATGATGCTTGAGCGCTATCAGCAGTATCCGAACGGTCGTACGATGAATACTAACGGCGAGTACGAGTATATGGGCGTGCATTTGCTGACTATCAACGAATCGCTGTTGCATAGCTATAACGATAAAATCAGAGTGTTCCCTGCGGCTCCGACCGATTCCAGCTTTGTCGGCAAGTTCACATTGCTGGCTAGCGGAGGGTTCCTCGTCAGCTCTGAAAAATCGAATAACGAAATTAAATATGTCGGCGTGAAAAGCCAGTATGGCAAGCAAGCGACCGTTATTAATCCTTGGGGTACGGAGTCGGTGCGCGTTCGCAGAGTTAGCGATAATGCGATCATCGCGACATCCTCGAACAATGAGTTCACCTTTAATACGACAGCTGGAGCTTCGTATGTGATTGAGCGTACAGCTAAACCGCTTACCAGCTACTCGCATATTCAACTGACAGGCTCCGCTAACCAAGGCGTGAAAACGCTAAGCGGCAGCAACAACAAGCTGGGACTTGATGCAACCGGCGGACGGGCAACCGTTACAACGTTCTACGAACATTCCAATTATGCAGGACTTTCTGCAACGCTGCAGCCTGGAAGCTATACGACCGCACAGCTGGCAGCAGCAGGTATCCCGAACAATTGGGTGTCTTCCGTAAAGGTTCCGCTCGGCTACACGGTAACGATTTACGATAACGATAATTTCACCGGTCCAAGCTGGGTGCTTACGACCGATACCGATTTCCCGAGCTCTTTACCGGGTGCGAACGATAAAATGTCTTCGGTCGTTATTACCGACGGTAATGGCAACGGGGGCGGAGGGGGAAGCTCTACGAAGTACGAAGCGGAGAACGGAACCCGCACCGGAACGGTAAGTATTGGCAATGATCCAGCCGCATCGAACGGCAGAATACTCGAGCATTTCTCGAATATCGGCGATTCGGTAACCATTACAGGCGTTCAGGCGGGCTCAAAATTGATTATCGGGTATGCCACCAGCAACAACCCGGGCCGACTGACCTTGTACGTCAACGGCGTAAACAGCGGAAAAGTGACATTTACAAGCACGAACAGTTGGAATACGACGTATTCGACAGTGGAAGTGGCGCAAAACATTCCTGCGAATGCGACGATTAAGCTTCAGCTTGACAGCGGCGATGCCGGCGCGAATCTCGACTATGTAACGGTGCAAGCGGCGGCAGGACAATCGTTGCTGGCAAAAGGCGAGGAAGCAGTAAAAGAAGAGGCGGCGCTAGTACCGGAAGAAGAGGAAGCAGTTGTGGAAGAAGGGCAGAGATACGAAGCGGAAAACGCAACGCTGACCGATGTCAGCATCTCGGCTGATCCCGCAGCCTCTAACGGCCTTGAAGTAACCGGATTTTCCGTGCCGGACAGTTCCGCAGTCGCTTTTACAAGCGAGGTGGCAGGCAGCAGCCTGATCATTGGATACACGACTGCAAATGAGAACAGCAAGATGAGCATTTATGTCAACGGAGAGCTAGTGAAAAGCGTAAGCTTCCCGTCAACAGGAGTCTGGGACGGCAGCTACGCCACAGTTCAGACCGAACTGGACATTCCGGCCAACGCAGTTGTGAAGCTGCAGCTGAACGCCGGCGATCTGGGCTCGAACATCGATTACTTTATCGTCCAGCCGTAATGGCTAACAAGAAAGAGGCTGTCTTAGGCAGTCTCTTTCTTTATTGTCCATACCGATGAGCGCCTTCTCCATATACTAGGATAGGACAGAGTCGGGGGGCGGTTCGATGATACCGATAAGCTTGTGCATGATTGTGAAGGATGAGGAGCAGGTATTGGAGCGTTGCTTGCAATCAGCTGCCGAGTTAGTAGAGGAGATTGTCATTGTGGATACTGGTTCGTCGGACAGAACATTGGAAATTGCGGCTAAATATACCGATCGGATATTTGCCTTCGACTGGATAGAAGATTTTGGAGCCGCTCGAAACTATTCATTCGAACAGGCGACGAAAGACTATATTTTATGGCTGGACGCCGACGACTGGCTGCAGGAGACGGACCGTGAAGCCTTTTTGGCGCTGAAAAGCTCGCTCGATCCGGCAATCGACGCCGTCTCTATGAACTACATCGTCGCTTTCGATCCGCATGGCGGCGCTGCCGCGGTCGTAAAACGGCATCGGCTGGTCAAGCGCTCCCGACAATTTCGTTGGGTGGAGCGGGTACACGAATATTTGCAGGTGGACGGAAAAATCGTGACGTCGGATATTGCCGTCAGCCATGGCCGCACCTTGGCAAGCGGAACGCGCAATTTGCGCATATACGAGAGCATGCTGGCACAGGGCGAGTCATTCACGGACCGGCAGTTATTGCACTACGGCATGGAGCTTACCGCCAACGGCCGCTATCGGCATGCAATTGAAGCATTCGGTAAATGCTTGGACAATCACGGAGGTTACTTCGAAAGCAAGGCGGATTGCTGCGACCGGATCGCCCATTGCTATCATCAGTTGGGAGAACAAGAGAATGAGCTGCACGCTTTACTGCGCTTATTTCAATATGACGTGCCGCGCGCTGATTATGCTTGCAGGATCGCATACTTTTTTCAGGAAAACGAAGACGTTATGAAGGCGATTCATTGGTACCGGCTGGCTCTGAAGCTGGAGAAGCCTGAAAACCGGCAGTTTGGAGTTAATGAAGCAGCGTGGACGTGGCTTCCTCATTTGCAGCTCGTAGCTTGCTACGGACGAATAGGGGATTTGCAATCGGCTTATTGGCATAACGAAAAAGCATTGTCGTATGCGCCGGACGATGCCAACATGCTGTATAACAAAAGACTGCTGGAAGAGAGACTAGCGGAGTCTAGCAGCCAAATCGATTAGAACGGGCTTGTCTCGCCGACCCATTTCGAAACAGCTTCCGCTTCTACCGGCTCTATTAAACGATTTGTCCCATAGTATGAACAGACGCTAGAGTTGCTCGTTTAACAGCGAAGCGTCTCGTTCAATAAGGAGGAGATGGGATGACAGTGAAAAGGACAGGACAAGGGAAGGGTATCGTTAAAAAGTCGGCTGCGGCAAAGTCAACTGCAACCAAGTCAACTACGGCAAAAGCGACGTATTGCAAGCCGGTTTTTCCGAAACCGTTTCGCAAACCGGTCGTCTGCAAGCCAGCCTGCCATAAAAAGCCGGTTAGAAAAGCGAGAAAATCGGCTTTTGCAGCCGTATCGGGCGCGAATCAAACGTTGACGGACGGGGTTTTCGCCAAAGTGCAATATCAGGTGCAGCAGCTCGATCTGAACAACGAATACAACTCGGCGACGTCAACGTTCCGGCCGAAGCAAAGCGGTGTCTACTCGCTTGTCGCCAGCGTATCTTTCACGACGATTACGATGACGCCGGTAACAATGGATTTGTAAATTCGCGTCAATGGCGTGTCGCGCATATCCGATCAAGAAAATTTTACGCCGCGGACCGGCATTATCGACGCCTCCGGCATTATTCGATCGGGTAGAGGTTTTCGCCAGAGCTACGGGTGAGAACGGAGAAATACTCAGCGGCTTGGCGACGCGCTTCGAAGGCGCTCGCATCAACTAAAGTCAGCGCGAACGGGCATAAAGGGCGGGAACGAAAAGCAGATTAAGGTTTACTATGTGAAGCTAACTAGACAAAAAGCGAATCAATAGCAAAACGGCGGAGCAAGGTCTGTATCCTTGTTCCGCCGTTTGTCCTATTATAAAACCTAGCTCGCTATACTGACGATTCTGATTAAAAATAGTCGGAAAAATAAGGTTTTTCGCGAATAATCAAATTCTCGAGCAACTGCACCGTGTCTTTATCGGCTTGAATGCGTCCGATTTGAGCCAAATAGGAAGGACGCTTGTAGCCCATCAGCATCGTCGTAATGGTCGGAATATCGAACGTAATAGCAGGCTCGGATCCGCCAGCGCCGTTCGTCAACCGACCTTGTCCGGAAGGATCGACCGTTAGCGTAAACGTTCCCTGATTCCATTCCAACATAGAGTCGTCCAGCTTAAAGACAAGCTTGCGTTCCCGCTCTTGAGGATGGAATGGATACTGCTCGATAAATAGCCGGATATCAACGATTCGCGCCATAAAATAAGGGGCAATCGTCTCTTTAATATCGCCGTCGTCCAGTAGAAAGGCCAGCGGCTCGCCTTTATAAATATCGCCTTTTACCATTGTAATCATCGAGAAGTGGGCGCTAATGAAGTTCCATAGTCCGGCGCGAGCCTCTTCGTCGATGGAAACAAGCTCTTTAATATGAAAGATTTCTTCAGCTACCCAGTAAAGCAAATACCCGGTCGGCTCGTCGTTGCTGTCATAGTAGATAGCGACGGTCATATCGTCCAAATCCCAACGCAAGTATTCTTCCCAGGCGAGCTGATTGCGAAGCATTGCGCCGTGGTGGGCGAGAGCGAATTTTTCATACACTTTTTTAATATCAGGGTGTTCAATCGTAACCCGCTCGACGTTCCCCGGAACCATTCTCGGCTTCGGCAGCTGTGTGTCCATCACTTCAAATGAAATTTTATTCGAAATGATTTCCCAGCCCTTGCGCCGATAATAGGGAATCGAATAAGGATATAAATAGGAGATCGATTGCTTCTTGTCGCGCATATGGCTTAACGAGTGAAGCATCAATTTATTCATTAGGCCTAGGTTGGCGTATTCGGGATAGGTGCCGACGCCAGTCAAACCGCCCATTTCGTATATTTTTCCGAAAATATTGACTCTGAACGGATAGACCGCAAGCTGTGAAATCAGCTTGTCCCCGTCGAACCAGCCGAGCACGTCGGCATGCCGAAGCACCGGCAGCTTTGACTGGGCGATCTCGCGATTTTCCCAGCCGAACGTTTGTAAATCCCGGTTTGTCACTTGAAATACATAACGCAGCAAATCGTTGAATTGTTCCCCAAATTCAGGGCCGACATTTCGCAGCTTGAGTCTGTCAACCACCTTGCGGCGACTCATGATAACAACCTCCAATTGATTTGAACCCTCTCTTACTAGTATAAAGTTAGCTTGATTTGATTACAACGTTTGGCAGCCATTATGTTTGACAAAGGTTGGAAACCTTCTTATAATAGACTCTTCTTCAAACAAAAGGATGATGAAAGCGCTTGCTGGGGCGACTGGCCTTGAAAGCCGCGGGAGTCGAACGCTTTCGCGGTTTTTTCATGCAGACGGCCGTTACGAACGGCTATTTACAGTTGAGTGAAAGTAGCCTGAATACAGGAGAATAGGAGGGGATTAGCGATGAACGAACAACCCGACAGTCTGAACAGCGAGGCAGAGCGGCTTCGCAACGCGATTCCTTCTTTGCGGGAATGTCAGACGGTCGAGCCAATCGATAAGGGCTACTCACGTGATCGGAAATATACCGTTTACGGGAAAGACGGCGCTGCACAGTACGTGCTAAGAACTTATGCCATCGGAGAGCATGAGGTCAAGAAGCGAGAATTTGAAGCTTTAAAGCGTATGGAGGAGAAGGGTGTTACTTGCTCTAGGCCTATTGAGATCGGGCGGCTAGCTGAGCTTGAAATCGGTTATATGCTCGTTTCGCATATTCCTGGAATCGAGGCGACGGAAGCGCTCCCGCTGCTCAGTGAAGATGAGCAGTGCCGGATCGGTTTGCAAGCGGGAGAGGAGCTGCGCAAAATACATCAAGTTCTGGCCCCGGACTCAATAGGTTCCTGGCAAGCGCGTATGGTGGAGAAGCATGCCAAATACCGAATCGATTACGAGCGGCTTGGCGTGCGAATCGAAGGGGAGGGCGAGCTGTTTGCTTTTATCGATTCCCACCTTCATCTGATGCAAGGCAGACCGAACGTTTTCCAGCACGACGACTTTCATATCGGAAACTTAATTGTGCAAGACGGGAAGCTGTCGGGCGTCATCGACTTCAATCGGTATGATTGGGGAGATCCCATATCCGATTTATTGAAGATTGGCATTTTTAGCGCGGAAGTGAGCGTACCCTTCTCAGTAGGTCAACTGATTGGCTATCATGAGGGGGATGAACCAGATGATGATTTTTGGCGGTTATATTCGCTCTATTTGGCAATGACGCTTGTTTCTTCTGTCGTCTGGATTCTGAAGACGAAGCCGGAAGAGCTTGACGTGATGATGGCTAAAATCGTCAAAGTAATGAACGATCATCGAAATTTCGACACCGTAGTGCCTGCATGGTACCGGTCGTTTTTCAAAAAAAGTTTGGAAATATAATGGAATCTCATACATTTTCCGTAATATTGCTTATTACTTCCTGCCTGATTCCTTCTATATAATAGGCCTAGACGACCGAAGGCTGAAGCTATGGTCGGGATACCTTACAGGAGGGTCATATGAATAATAAGCAGATAGTTATGACGGGACTTGCTGCGCTGTTGACGACAGCATTGCTGTCGGGCTGCACAGGAACAGAAAAAGCGGAATCTTCTAAACTTAAAGTCATGTATTTCGACGAATATTCCTTCAATATGGAATATGGAAGCCTCTTTCAGTCCAAGTATCCGAATATTGAGCTGGAAATGGTTCATCTAAACCGTATGGAGATAAACCCGGACGATACAAAGGCATACGCCGATTTTGTAGAGCGGGAGAAGCCCGACGTGCTGCTGCTCAATCCGGCCCAGTACAAAATTATGCTGCGTGAAGGAAAGCTGGTCGCGCTGGACGGCATGATTAAGAAATCGAAGTATTCGCTCGATTCGATGCATGCGGGCGTACTTGGCATGCTGCGATCGATCGGCGACGGCGACCTGTATGGCCTTGCGCCTACTTTTAGTTCGAACGCTTTGTTTTACAACAAAGACCTGTTCGATCGTTACCAAATCGAGCCGCCGCACGATCAGATGACGTGGGAGGAAGTGCTTGCTTTGGCCGACCGGTTTCCAAGCGACGGCGAGGGTGAGGAACGGGTATACGGTCTGACGCTGCTTCCGTGGGAATCGACGCCGAGCGGCCTATTAAGCCGGATGGATACGACCGACGGTTTGAAATGGTACGATCCGGTTCAGAGAACGGTTAAACTCAATTCCGAGCGGCAAAAGTTGAATGCGGAACGGTCCATAACTTCCTTCCAAAAAGGCAGCGTCTACTATATTGATTTTGAAGGACAAATGATCGATTTCGATGTTATGAAAAAGTCGCCGTTCGTAACAGGAAAAGCCGCCATGATGCTGGGCAATTTTACAGATTTCTTATCGATGGACGCCTTCATCAGCGAAAGCCAACCAAGCATGAATTGGGCGATTGTGACGGAGCCGGTTAGTGCGGAGGATCCCGACCGGTCGGTCGGACTGCGGATAGAGGATATTTTCGCTATTAATGCAGCTTCGCCGAATGAAAAGGCAGCCTGGGAATTCATCCGATTCGCTAGCGGCGAAGAGAATGCCAAACTGAAATCGAAAAACTCGTACAAACTATTGTCTAGAACGGATCAGTTTAAGGAGTGGAACGGCCACGATCTTACCGCTTTCTACAAGTTAAAGACCAGTGGAAGTGACCTGTTTCCGACGGATTTGCCAGGCAGTTTTTATCAAGCGCTTAATTCATTGAAATCGAAAGAACTGAATGAGGCGTTTGATGGTAACAAATCGGCGGGCGATGCGCTGGATGCGGTGCAGCAGGAAGCGCAGTTGCTCCTCAATACGATTCCGCCCGAACAAAAGAGTGAATAAACTTTTGAAAAACCGCGATGATCGCGGTTTTTCTTGTTACGCCGAGCAATTTCAACTCCAAATCGAAGGAGTTGGAAGACGTATCCGGTGGAAATCGAAAAAAGATGTCCAATCTTCATGGAAACGCATACATTTTGCGTAGTATTACCTATCCTTTCCTCTTCCAGTTATTCACTATAATGAGGATGTGTCGCGAAGATAGGAGGTCGCAATATTCATTTCGGAAAGGACGGTGGGGGAAATTCAATAAAATGAAAGCGCTTAAAAGGAATGCGAATTTGGTCTAAATCGGTTTTACTGCCGAGAGGCAGCATTATGATTCGCAAGCTATGATCCGCAGCAAACGATATTATTGAGGAGGAAAATAATGCGCAACAAAACGATTGCATGGTCGCTTATCGCGGCTTTGCTCTTATCCACCCTGTACTTCTCGATCGGCACTTTGGTTCCGGTATATGCGGCCGGGGGACCGAACCTTGCTCTTGGAAAAACCGTTACAGCAAGCGGGCAGTCACAAAACTATGAGCCGAACAATGTAAGGGACGGCAATCAAGGCACGTATTGGGAAAGCACGAATAATGCGTTCCCGCAATGGATTCAAGTCGATCTGGGTACCAGCGTCAGCATTGACCAGATTGTGCTGAAGCTTCCGGCAGGCTGGGGCTCAAGAACCCAGACATTGTCTGTGCAAGGCAGCGCTGACGGATCAACATTTTCCGACATTGTCGGTTCCGCAAATTATTTGTTTGATCCTGCCGTTTCCAACAATTCGGTGGCCATCAACTTCAACGCCGCGTCAACGCGTTTCGTTCGTTTGAACATAACGGCCAACACGGGCTGGCAAGCGGCACAGCTGTCAGAATTCGAGATTTACGGTGCAGGCGGCAGCACGCCGACCCCTACGCCAACGCCTTCCGTGGCGCCAACAGGTGTCTATGAAGCGGAAGCAGCGGCGTTGAGCGGCGGCGCGAAGATCAATACCGACCATACCGGCTATTCGGGTAGCGGATTTGTTGACGGCTACTGGAACCAAGGAGCCTCAACGACGTTTACCGTACAAGTCCAGGAGGCTGGCAGCCGCGACGTAACGCTGAAGTATGCGAACGCAAGCGGCAGCGCGAAGACGCTAAGCCTTTATATCAACGGTACGAAGCTCCGCCAGGTTTCATTGCCGAATTTGGCAAATTGGGATACATGGGGCAGCAAAACCGATTCGGTAACTTTAAATGCAGGAAATAATACCATTTCCTACCGATATGACGCGGGAGACAGCGGCAACGTTAATCTCGATCAAATCATTGTATCGAACACAGTCGTGACACCGACACCGACACCGACACCGACACCGACACCGACACCAACGCCAACACCAACACCAACACCAACACCGACACCGACACCAACACCAACACCAACACCAACACCAACACCAACACCGACACCGACACCGACACCGACACCAACACCAACACCAACACCGACGCCATCGCCTGGCAGCAATATTGCGGTTGGCAAACCGATCAGCGCTTCTTCCAGCACTTTCACTTATGTAGCCGCAAATGCGAATGATAATGACACGAACACCTATTGGGAGGGCGGCGGAAATCCGAGCTCGCTCACGCTCGATCTCGGCTCGAACCACGATATCACCTCAATCGTATTGAAGCTGAATCCAGCGTCCGCTTGGAGCACGCGCACACAGACGATCCAAGTGCTGGGCCATGGTCAAAATACGACAACATTCAGTAACTTGGTATCTGCCCAATCCTATACGTTCAATCCGGCAACGGGCAACTCCGTGACGATACCGGTAACGGCGACGGTGAAGCGACTGCAGCTGAACATTACAGCGAACTCGGGCGCTTCTGCCGGTCAAATTGCCGAATTCCAAGTATTCGGCACGCCGGGCGCCAATCCGGATTTAACAATTAACGGCATGTCCTGGACGCCAGGCTCTCCGATCGAAACCGATGCGGTGACGCTGAATGCGACGGTTGCCAATATCGGCAATGCTCCATCCGCTGCGACGTCCGTCAATTTCTACTTGAACAATACGCTTGCGGGCAACGCTCCGGTAGGGCCGCTTGCAGCGGGCGCGACTGCAAACGTATCGCTGAATGCCGGAGTGGTTACAGCGGGCACTTATACGCTGAACGCTAAAGTGGATGAAAACAATGTTGTTATTGAACGCAACGAAGCGAACAACAGCTACACGCATTCCTCTAATTTGACGGTAACGCCGGTACAAAGCTCGGATTTGGTCGGCACTGTGTCCTGGTCGCCGAATACTCCGATTGCCGGCAATGCGATTGCATTCACCGTTAACTTGAAAAACCAAGGAAACGTTGCATCCGCGGCAGGAGCGCACCCAATCACTGTCGCCATTAAGAACGACGCGGGAGCAACCGTTCAATCGTTTACAGGTTCCTATAACGGGGTTATCGCTGCGGGCTCGTCTGTCAATGTTTCCTTGGGCTCGTGGACAGCCGTAAACGGTACCTATACGGTTCAAGTGACGGTTGCTGCCGATGCAAACGAACTGCCGATCAAGCAGTCCAACAATTCGAGCAGTGTTAGCTTCGTTACGTATGCGGCTCGCGGCGCGAGCATGCCGTACAAACGCTACGATACGCAAGATGCAACCCGCGGCGGCGGCGCTACGCTGCAATCCGCGCCAACCTTCGACCAGTCTCTGACTGCATCGGAAGCTTCGGGTCAACAATATATCGCACTTCCGTCCAACGGCTCCTATTCGCAATGGACGATCAGAGAAGGAGAAGGCGGCGCAGGCGTCACGATGCGCTTTACGATGCCGGACTCCGCCAATGGCATGGGCTTGAACGGTTCGCTTGACGTGTACGTCAACGGAACGAAAGCGAAGACGGTTTCGCTCACTTCTTACTTTAACTGGCAATACTTCTCCAGTGATCAGCCGGCCGATACGCCGAGCGGCGGACGCCCGCTGTTCCGTTTCGACGAAGTGCATTGGAAGCTGGACACCCCGCTTAAACCGGGAGACACGATTCGCATTCAGAAGGGCAACGGCGACAATCTGGAGTACGGCGTCGATTTCCTGGAAATCGAGCCGGTTCCGACCGCAATCGCCCGTCCAACCAATGCGGTATCCGTCACCGACTTCGGCGCAGTAGCCAATGACGGTCAAGACGATCTGGCCGCTTTCAATGCGGCGGTCAGCGCAGCAGTAGCTCAAGGCAAAACGCTTTATATTCCGGAAGGCACTTTCCACCTCAGCAGCATGTGGAAAATCGGTACGCCGGAAAACATGATCGACAACATTACCATCTTGGGCGCCGGTATTTGGCACACCAACATTCAGTTTACGAATCCGAATATCGCTTCCGGCGGCATCTCGTTCCGCGTTACCGGACAGCTTGATTTCAGCAACGTGTACATGAATTCCAACTTGCGCTCCCGTTACCATGAAGGCGCCATCTATAAAGCGTTCATGGACAACTTCGGGAAAAATTCGAAAGTGCATAATGTTTGGGTTGAGCACTTCGAATGCGGCTTCTGGGTAGGCGATTATGCGAAGTCGCCAGCCATTTACGCCGATGGACTCGTCATTGAGAACAGCCGGATTCGCAACAATTTGGCTGACGGCGTCAATTTCGCGCAAGGAACGAGCAATTCGACCGTACGCAACAGCAGCATCCGCAATAACGGTGACGACGGTCTGGCCGTATGGACGAGTAACGTGAACGGCGCTCGCGCCGGCGTCAACAACACGTTCTCTTACAATACGATCGAGAACAACTGGCGCGCGGCGGCCATCGCCTTCTTCGGAGGAAGCGGCCACAAAGCGACCAACAACTTGATCGTCGATACGGTAGGCGGTTCGGCCATCCGGATGAATACGGTATTCCCAGGCTACCACTTCCAGAACAACACCGGCATCGTGTTTGCCGACACGACTATTATCAATAGTGGCACAAGTAAAGACTTGTATAATGGCGAACGCGGAGCGATCGATCTGGAGGCATCCAACGATTCGATCAAAAACGTCACATTCAACAATATCGATATTTTGAACACGCAGCGCAGCGCCATCCAATTCGGCTATGGCGGCGGCTTCGAAAACATCGTCTTCAACAATATTCGAATTGACGGTACCGGTCTGGACGGCGTTACGACGTCGCGTTTCACGTCTCCACATAAAGGAGCGGCCATTTACACGTACACTGGCAATGGATCGGCTACGTTCAACAATTTAACGACAAGCAATATTGCGCATCCAAACATCAATTTCATTCAAAACGGCTTCAACCTGACGATTCAGTAGGAGCGGTTGCAAGTAAGGGAGAGGAATGCTTCGGCATTCCTCTCTTTTTTTGATGCAAGCGCTTAGTATGGTGGCGGTGGGTTTTTATTGACTTTATAGGGGAGGAAATCTATAATCCTCTTGTTTGTGCAAACGCTCGCAACAGGAGGAAGCTCTAAGTGGAAAAACGAAGGTTCTCGATTAATAAAATCTATGTGATGCAGCTGGCGACGATTTTTCTAGGCTTTATCGTCTTTGGCATATCGGAAAACATAAAAGGTCCTGCTATCCCGCGCATTCAATTTGATTTTGGCTTAAACGAATCGCAGCTCGGCACATTGCTGTCGCTCAATGCGCTCGGCTACTTGCTTGCTTGTTCGTTCACCGCCGTATTAACTCGGCTTTGGGGTATTAAAATCGTAAGTATTCTTTCATTTGCACTTATGATCGCATCCGGTGTTCTTATCTTTTTTTCGCATAGCTATTCTATATTCTCATCTTCCTATTTTCTAATGTATATCGGCAACGGCATGTTGGAAATCGCGCTGGCGATATTGGGAGCGAGAATATTCGTCAAAAATACGGGCTTCATGATGAATTTGACCCACGGCTTTTACGGGCTTAGCTCCACCGTAGCTCCGCTTGTCGCCACAGGAGTCATGTCTGTTCAAGTGTTCGGCCATACGCTCGATTGGCGCGGTATGTATTTGGTCATGCTGTCGCTGTCTGTCTTGCCGATTATTGCTGCGCTAGGCAGCTCGTTTCCTGGCGACAATGTGGCGCATGATGAGAGAGTGCCGCTGAAGAAGCTGATGCGCGATCCGGTGCTGTGGCTGATGGTGCTCATCCTTTCCTCCGGCGTCGTCTCGGAGCTTGCGGTTGGCGGATGGCTCGTCAATTTTCTCGAGAAAGCCTATAAGTGGGACACGATTGAAGCGTCCGGTATGCTGTCCGCCTTTTTTCTTTGCTTCGCCTTGGCGAGACTGCTGCTGGGGGCGTTGACCGATCGATTCGGCTACGTATTATCGCTGGCGCTTTTTTCGGCTTTCTCGGCGTTATGCACATTTGGCGCTATTGCAGGAGGAGAACGCGTCGCCTTTCTATTCGCCGCTTCGGGCATCGGGATCGCGATGGTTTATCCGACGGTGATGGCTTTTATCGCCAAGCGTTATTCGAAGGGCAGCGATACGGCTATAACGTTCACTGTTACATTGATGGGACTCGGAAGCGTCATTGGCAACTACTTAATTGGTTTCATCACAGAAAGCGCCAAGCGGTTGTACGGTTCCGACACGCCGCTAGGCTTGTTGAGAGGTCTTCAAGCTGGTTACGGATTCATTGGGCTATGCGCTTTGGTTTGCGCCGTGTTTAGCGTTATTCTATATTTAATGTTAAAGAAACAGAAGGAACTTATATAGTAGGGGGACGATACCCGTGACGCTGCAGCAATTAAAATATGTGATCGAAGTGGCCAATCGCGGCTCGATCAACGAGGCCGCGAAGCGGCTGTTCATTTCTCAGCCGACCTTGTCCAATGCGATTAAAGATTTGGAAGAGGAAATGCAGATTGCGATATTTGAGCGGTCGAATAAAGGAATTTCGTTGTCTAAGGAAGGCGTGGAGTTCTTAAGCTACGCTAGGCAAGTCGTCGAGCAGGCGGAGCTGCTTGAGAGCCGTTATTTGAACGCGAAGCCATCCCCGCAGCATTTCTCGGTATCGACGCAGCATTACGCTTTCGCAGTGAACGCCTTTGCTCATTTGGTGAAGGAGTACGGACAAGAGGAGTATGAGCTGTCGCTCCGAGAAACCAAAACGTACGAAATTATCGAGGATGTCAAAACGATGCGCAGCGAGATCGGCATTCTTTATTTGAACGAATTTAACGGAAAAGTGATCAATAAGCTGCTGAAAAGCGCTAATTTGCAGTTCAACAGCCTTTTTACAGCTAAACCGCATGTGTTTATTAGCGTCCACAATCCGCTGGCCAAGCAATCAATCGTTACGATTGAAGATCTGCAGCAATATCCCTACTTGTCGTTCGATCAAGGCGAATACAACTCCTTTCATTTCTCGGAAGAAATATTGAGCACGCTGATTCGGAAAAAGAGCATCGTGGTGACCGACCGCGCAACGCTGTTTAATTTGCTGATCGGCGTCAACGGATACACCATTTCCACCGGCGTATTAAGCTCCGATCTGAACGGTAATGATATTATCCCTGTTCCGCTGGCGATCGATGAAAACATTAATGTAGGTTGGATCTCGCATCGCAACGTTGCGCTGTCCAAGCTGGGAGCGGCCTATATCGAGGCGCTGGAGCAAGCAATCGGCCGATAGTTTTCTGTTATAGCAAACGGCTATAACTGGATATAGTATTAATCAGTTACCCTATACCTGCGAAACCATGCTATCTTTCTAGTAACAAAACGTTTGGGAGAGTGTTACGAGATGGTGAAAAGCAGCGTACTAGGGTATCCGCGCATCGGCGCGAATCGCGAATGGAAAAAAGCGCTTGAAGCGTTCTGGGCAGGCAAGCTGGAGGAGTCTGAGCTGCACAGCCAACTGCGCGATATTCGACTTGGTCATTTGCGCAAGCAGAAGGAAAAAGGCATCGATTGGATAGCGGTTAACGACTTCAGCTATTACGATCAAGTACTTGATACGGCTACTATGTTCGGTATCGTACCTAAACGTTTCGCTTACGAAGGCAGAGTAGTACCGTTGTCGGTTTACTATGGCATCGCGCGCGGTACGAAAGAGGCGACTGCCAGCGAAATGACGAAATGGTTCAACACGAACTATCATTATATCGTTCCCGAGTTTGACGGTGCAGCTCCTGCGCTCACTGAGAATAAGCCGCTCGCCGCTTATCGCGAAGCGAAGCAGGAATTGGGTATCGAGGGCAAGCCTGTCCTGATCGGACCGCTCACGTTCGTGAAGCTGTCGAAGGGCTATGCCGCTGCTGAAACGGACGCTTGGATCGATCGTCTGATCCCGCTCTACGAGCAAGTTCTGCGTGAACTGGCGCAAGAAGGCGTGCAATGGGTGCAAATTGACGAGCCGATTCTCGCTACGAAAGTAAGCGACGCTGATATCGCTAGACTGAAACGCATTTACGCCGCATTTGCAGCTGCAGCTCCTAGCTTGAACATCATGCTGCAAACGTATTTTGAAGCGGTTGATCAATATAACGAAATCGTACAATTACCGGTTCAAGGCATCGGTCTGGACTTTGTTCATGGTCTGTCCGGCAACTCGGAAGCATTGAAGCAATACGGTTTCCCAGCGGACAAAACGCTCGGTGCAGGTGTTATTGACGGACGCGGCATTTGGAAAGCATCGCTCGGCGAGAAGTTGTCGCTGCTCAAGCAGCTGTCGACTTATGCGAGTGGCGATCGCCTGGTCGTGCAAACATCTTCGAGCCTGCTGCACGTACCTGTAACCGTAGCAAACGAAACGAAGCTGCTTCCGGAACTGAAAAATGCGCTTGCTTTTGCAGATGAGAAGCTGGACGAAGTTGTCCTTCTGGCGAAAGCATTAACATCGGGCGCCGAATCCATCGCTGCAGAGCTGGAAGCGAGCGAACGCGATGTACAAGCGCTCAAGCAATCGGCGGAGCGCAATCGCAACGCTGTGAAGCAAGCTGTTGCTGAAATCAGCAGCAAAGAGCCAAATCGCAGTCTGCCATTTGCCGATCGTCATGTGAAACAACAAGAGAAGTGGCAATTGCCGCTGCTTCCAACGACGACTATTGGCAGCTTCCCGCAATCGGCGGAAGTGCGCAAAGCACGTCAATCGTGGCGTAAAGGCGAGTGGAACAATGAACAATATGCCGCTTTTATTCGGGATCAAATCGATACTTGGGTGAAGCTGCAGGAAGAGATCGGCATTGACGTGCTTGTGCACGGCGAATTTGAACGGACGGACATGGTTGAGTTTTTCGGCGAGAAATTAGCTGGCTTCGCCTTTACACAATGGGGCTGGGTACAATCGTATGGTTCCCGCTGCGTGAAGCCTCCGATCATCTTTGGCGACGTTGCGTTTGTTGAAGCGATGACGGTAGAAGAGACCCAATACGCGCAATCGCAAACGTCCCGTCCGGTAAAAGGGATGCTGACAGGTCCAATTACAATTATGAACTGGTCGTTCGTCCGCGACGATATTTCGCGCGAGCAAATCGCTTATCAGCTTGCTTACGCACTGCGTCAAGAGGTTGAAGCACTGGAGCAAGCGGGCATCGGCATGATCCAGGTTGACGAGCCGGCTGTACGCGAAGGCCTTCCATTGAAAGAAAAAGATCAAGCTGAGTATCTCGACTGGGCGGTTAAAGCATTCCGCTTGACGACTTGCACGGTAGAAGATACAACGCAAATTCATACACATATGTGCTATTGCGAATTCCACGATATGATCGATTCGATCGAAGCGATGGACGCCGACGTTATCTCGATCGAGACGTCGCGCAGCCACGGTGAATTGATTCATAGCTTCGAGGAGAACACTTACGAGCTGGGCATCGGCCTTGGCGTCTATGACATCCATAGCCCTCGTGTGCCTGCTGTCGACGAAATGTCGAACATGATCGACCGCGCTCTGCGCGTACTTGATCCAAAGCTGTTCTGGATTAACCCAGACTGCGGTCTGAAAACGCGCGGCACGGATGAAACGGTGAAATCGCTGCGCAACATGGTCGAGGCGACGAAACTCGCCCGCGCGAAACACTCCGTTTAATATAGATGCCGGATAGGCAAAGAAAAGCAGGCGCTTCGGCGTCTGCTTTCCTTATTTATGTGTAAAAAATAACGGCGCCCTGCCGTCCTTATTTTTTAATAGAAGAGCCGCATGGTTTGACAAGCGATAGAATTGGCAGTAGGATGGTTGCAACTGCATAAAAAGGAGAAATCGTCTTCATGAGTATTCCAAAAACATTAAGCGTAGCCGGATCGGATACAAGCGGCGGCGCAGGCATTCAAGCGGATCTTAAAACCTTTCAGGAGCTGGGCGTGTACGGTATGACCGTTCTGACGACAATCGTCGCAATGGAGCCGAAAACATGGGATCATCTGGTCTTTCCGGTAGAGCTGTCAATCGTTGAGGCGCAGCTTCGCACCGTCCTTGACGGCATCGGCTTCGATGCAATGAAGACGGGCATGCTTGGCTCGGTCGACATTATCGAATTAGTTGCCAAGGAGTTGAAGCGCGCCGGGATGAAACGGATCGTCATCGATCCGGTAATGGTGTGCAAAGGAACGGATGAAGTGCTTCAGCCGGAAAATACAGAAGCAATGCTGCAATTTTTGATCCCGGGCGCCGATCTTGTAACGCCGAACTTGTTCGAGGCGTCACAGCTGGCGAAAACCGGTCCGATTCGGACACGTGAGCAAATGCAGCAAGCGGCGGCCATTATTCACGAGCATGGCGCCAAGCATGTGCTGATTAAAGATCGGGGCGTTATCGAGCCTGGCCGCGCGATTGATTTGCTCTATGACGGTCAAGTCTTCGACTGGCACGAAGCTGCGGCTGTTAAAACGAGTTATACGCACGGTGCTGGCTGCACCACCTCGGCGGCAATCACGGCAGGATTTGCCAAAGGTTTGTCCGTGAAAGAAGCGGTTCGCGAAGGCAAAGCCTTCATTACAAAGGCGATTGCCGGGGGCTTCCCGCTGAACAGCTTCGTCGGACCGACGCTGCATGCCGCACACCGGTTGGAAGGCAGCGTCAATTAATCATTAAAAGCAACGCAATAACGGCGGCGCAGGGACATAGTCCCTGCGCCCCCGCTTTTTCGTTGGGGCGATACGCCGCCGTTTGTAAGCTCGATCCCAGTAACTTATTAAAA